>CAYUAI010000019.1:0-25585 GCA_964442745.1 uncultured Chromatiales bacterium | reverse complement strand
AGCACATGTGGAATGAAAAACGCCACCCTCAACCTGACACGTTAATTAACGATAGAAACGACGTGTAACAACAAGACGCATTAACGATAGGCTGGAGAAGCAACAAACGAAAGCTGGGAGAATTAGTTAACTGGCATGTTTTAACAAGCCATGTAAATATCACGAAGGAATTTGATTGCATCCGAATTTTTCTGACGCCGTGTAATGTTAATTACTCCTCTAAGAAAAACGACAATCGCGTCAAAGACATCAGCGAAAACGCATGGACCGAATACAAAACGTGAGTTACTTAATCATTCTATATGAAAAAAGGTTTATTTAACGATAAAAGCTCCACTGACAGCCTGACAAGACATCACTGTCACAAAATAAATCTTGATGCGATTCCGACCATCCAATGTGAAAGCCGTAAGAGATACCATTGCTTGAGCTTGCAAGATATACACAACAGCCATATGAACATGGTTTGTAATTCAAGAACTCATATCTTTACTTAAGTAAAGATCTTGCTAAACAACATAAGCAGCAAAAGTGCGTTGAATACTAAAGAGAGTTCACCTTATGAAAAGAATGCTATTTAATGCAACCCAGCCCGAAGAAATTCGTGTGGCCATGGTCGATGGCCAAAAACTATATGATTTAGACATAGAAACAACCCAGCGAGAACAAAAAAAAGCCAATATCTATAAAGGAAAAATTACCCGCGTTGAACCCAGTTTAGAAGCAGCTTTTATTGATTATGGCGCAGAACGCCACGGTTTTTTACCATTAAAAGAAGTTTCTCGGGACTACTTTAAAGAACCCTATAGCGGTGGACGAGTCAACATTAAAAATGTTCTGGAAGAAGGACAAGAACTTGTTATTCAAGTTGATAAAGAAGAACGGGGTAACAAGGGGGCGGCGTTAACGACGTTCATCAGCTTAGCCGGACGTTATTTGGTACTGATGCCTAATAATCCTCGCGCTGGGGGTGTATCCAGACGCATTGAAGGTGATGAACGGACAGAAATTCGAGAAATTGTCAACACACTCAATATCCCAGAAAACATGGGACTCATTGTTCGAACTGCGGGTGTGGGAAAAAACACCGAAGAACTGCAATGGGACATGGATTACTTAGTACAGCTTTGGGCAGCGATCAGCAAAGGTTCTAAAGAAAAAGTGGCTCCGTTTCTGATTTACCAAGAAAGCAATATTATTATTCGTGCTATCCGGGATTATTTACGTAGAGATATCGCTGAAATTCTCATTGATCATCGAGATACCTATCAGCAAGCCAAAGAATTTATGTCTCAGGTTATGCCTCATAATTTATCCAAAATAAAATTATATGAAGACCCTACGCCATTATTCACTCGTTTTCAAATTGAAAGCCAGATTGAGACGGCTTTTCAACGCGAAGTCAACCTCCCTTCGGGTGGATCTGTGGTGATTGACCACACTGAAGCATTATTATCCATCGATATAAACTCAGCACGTGCCACGCATGGTGGAGACATCGAAGAAACCGCACTCACTACCAACCTCGAAGCCGCTGAAGAAATTGCGAGACAACTTCGATTGCGGGACTTAGGGGGGTTAATTGTTATCGATTTTATCGATATGACCCCGGTTAAGCATCAGCGAGAAGTGGAAAATAAACTTAAAGAATGTTTAGCCATGGACAGAGCTCGCGTCCAAGTCGGACGAATTTCACGTTTTGGTTTATTGGAAATGTCTCGCCAACGGGTACGCCCATCGCTCGGCGAACATAGTCAAATTGTCTGCCCACGCTGTAATGGACAAGGAAGTATTCGAGGCATCGAATCATTAGCGTTATCGATTTTGCGTATCATCGAAGAAACAACAATGAAAGATAAAACCGCCAAAATCGTTGTCCAACTTCCAGTCAATGTGGCAACCTTTTTACTTAATGAGAAACGTACAGTCATCAACGACATTGAACAACGTCACGCGGTACGAGTACTGTTAGTACCGAATCCAGATTTAGATACACCACATTACAGTATTGAGCGAGTCAAAGAAAACCTTGAAAATTATCGAGACAAAAACAAGCCGAGCTATGACCTCGTAGAAAAAACAGAAAATACTTACATTGCAGAATTAACCAACAAGCAACGTGAGGCTCCCCCTGAAGAGGCCATGGTAAAAAGTATTGCGCCAAACATACCAGCCCCCAGCCCAACAAAAACGAAAGAACAACAACCCGGTGTCATTAGACGTATTATTGATTCATTGTTTGGCAACAACATCAATGAAGAAGTCGGAGGAAAAGTCAAACCGGAGACCAGCCGCCCCACAACGCGCAATAGCCATCGCACTAATCGTAATCGGCGCAACACAAATCGTGCTGGTGGGCGACGTCCACGCAGTAACCGACATGAACCATCCACTTCACTAGTGGAAACCACGGCAATAAAGGACCAGGAACCTTCAGCAATTACAAATAATGTGGTGACCAAAGATCCCACTCGCACTTTGACAGAAAAGCCTTTGCCGGTAGCCACAGAAGAACAGCCACCAACAACCAACCAAACTAAAACAACAGGTCGCTCAACAAGTGGACGTGCCAGAGGACAAAGACCCGCCGCCCGGTCCCGCTCACCTCGTAGGAATCGAGAACAACAACGAGAAACGGCTAACCGCAGCCCGCGAGGCAATCAATATTCAAAACCAACCGCTAACACACCTAAGCCCGAGCAGGAAAATGAGAACAATACCCAAGCAAGAGAACTTATACCACCAACAAATAATATCGAATCTCCCCAGGGATCGACAAATAAGAGTGGCGCCGATAGTTTGACTTCAAACAAAAAATCATCCGAACAAACGACCCAACAGCAACAAAGATATGAGACACCGGGTTCAAGTACTGCACCCACTAACAATAATGATACCCCCCATGCAGCGTCACCACACATCCCGACAGATGCCAATGCCGCCATGGCAAACAATAATGTTACGCCCATTTCCAACAAAAAACCGGATGATTCGGAAAAACATAACACCGACACCGCTTTACCAAATACCAATGAGCACGCTGATAACACGTTAAAAGAACACTCGACAGACATTAAAAATACTAACGAACAAATAAAAGTACAGTCTGGAGAAAACTTTAGAGACTAAAGCCTAGGAGGCTGCCCGATAATGGAAGTCGGCGGGTTTATGGCGCCTGCCAAACCCGCACTTCCACCTCCCTGGTGGAGGCAAGAGGTAGAGCAACTCAGGAGACAAAACCGAAGTGAGGAACAGTCCACGTCGTGCGGATTAAGCGTAGCGAATCCACGTCAGCGATGAGAAAAATACCAGAGTGTCTTGATCTTGTTTCGAGTCGGGTTTAGTGGATTCGCTGCGCTTAATCCACACGACGAGTCTATTTTTCCTGAAATCAGTTTAATTACGGATTTAGGAGGTAGAATAGCGCATGGAGCAGCTATCGAGACAAAGCCGAGACACGAAACCGGGCAATCATTAAACGCTCATTCCCAATAAAAATTATTGTACCGACAAAATACCACTTTCAGCAACATGACCATCGCCATCGACCACAATCACCGTTGTTGTTGCGCTGCCTGCTAAAGCAGAATTAGGCGTAAACTGACCACTATTCGGGTTAATCGCACCCGCATCTGGATTAGTCAAACTAAACGTATACGGCTCTATACCGCCATTCGCAATGAACTGAATTCCTTTTCCTCGCCTCGAAACCACAACCGTATTCGGTAAGATTTTAATGATATGATCATTGGCATTGGCTGATGAAGCACCGACCGTAATCGCACCTGTTTTACCCTCAACACCCTCCGCATCCGTTGCTGTCACGATAAATGCGCCTGGAGCAAACGTCATGACAAGTCCGCTATTGGTATCTATTTTAGCGACCGAGCTCGTGTTCACTGACCACCGATAAGGTGCGATACCACCGCTTGCAGAAAATTGCAATGTTTCACCCACCACCAAACTTGCGGTATTCGGTGTTGCAGCAATATCTCTGACTTCAAAAATACCACTTTGATACTTCTCACCCGTACCGTCCGTTACCACGACTGAACTCATACCAACACCCACCGCCGTCAGTAATTTTGAAACCTTGTTAAATTCAACAATAGCGGTATTGCTGACTTCCACCGTGTAAGGAGGCATGCCTCCGCTCGCCAACAATGGAACACTCTCTCCCAGCATTAACAACGCATTCTCGGGATTAATCGTTAAAATAGTGCTCTCTGCGACAACAATTGTATTTGAACGCGCCCGCTCGCTCATAGCATCCATAATAATAACGATCACTGCACCTGGCGATTTTCCAACCAACTGACCTTGGTTATCAATGCTTGCAACACTCGAATTAGTCACTCGCCACTGATACGGAGGTACACCACCGGCCGCTTTTACTTGCAATATGTCGTTGACAGCCAAGTTATTATCAACGGGTAAAATCTGCATCGACCCACCTTGAACTTCAATGGAATCTGTTGTGACGCTGTTACCGACAGCATCAATCGCAGTCACCGTAGTAATCCCAACTTCCAGCGCGACCAAATCACCTGTATCACTGATTGTTGCGACGAAGGGATCCGACACACTCCACTGATAGGGGGGAGCTCCACCGTCAATAGAAAAAGTCAGGGTATCATCAGGGCGTAAGACCATCGACATGGGCGAAATAGAAAGCGAGGGGACAGGCACAATATTGATATTACCCGAAAGGGCACTCACGCCACTACTATCGGTGACGGAAACCGTTACCCGTGTTGGCACATTCGCTTGAAATACACCACTCACTGAATCAATGGAACCCGCGGCAGCATCAGAGCTACTCCAGGCATAAGGGGGCGTACCACCAGAGACTGTAAATTGTAAAGTTTGGCCCGCAATAATCGTTGCACTCGATGGTTTTATATCTAATGCTTCAACCACGATATCACTGGTGCGGGCAGTTAGACCATTAGCATCCGTCACACTCACTTGTGTTCTGCCAACCGCCAATGCAGTAAATAAACCGGTACTACTGGATATCTGTCCAATATTTGAATTGGCCACTGACCAACTAAAGGGGGCGGTTCCTCCAGATACCTTAAACGATACACTCTCATTAATTCCCATAGTGGCGGTATTCGGTGTGATCGAGGCGCTGGCAACGAGTGACTTTAAAGTACGAGATATGTTTAATCGAGCACCTGTCGCCACCCGTCCCGATAATGATGGGATGCGATCCGCATTATCTAATAATGCTGCTTTCAATGCTTCCACACTGATCCCTGAAACGGTGGATAAAACCAACCCAGCCGCACCAGACACAAAAGGTGCGGACATTGAAGTACCACTTAGACTTTGATATAAACCATTAGGGATCAAACTTTCAATACGAAAACCAGGGGCAGCAATATCTACCGATACGATGCCAAAATTGGAAAACGACGCTAATCGATCATTGTCATCGGTGGCAGCCACTGAAATAATATTAGGTAAATCATAAGCGGAAGGATAGTGAGGAGCAGAGTCCGTATCTACGGCATCATTCCCTGATGCGGCCACAAATAAATGACCTTTTGCCGCCGCCGCTTGTATGGTATCGAATAAAGCTTTGCTAAAACCACCTCCACCCCAACTATTATTGGAGAGGCGAACGCCCATCATAACGGCATAGTTGATGGCTCGAATGGCATTAGCTGTTGAACCAATTCCATTAGCATCGAAGAATTTCAATGCCATTATTTTCGCATTCCAGTTAATTCCTGAGATACCTATACCATTATTACTGGTTGCTGCAATGATGCCGGCAACATGAGTACCGTGGGCATGATCATCCGCCGGATCATTAATATCGTTGGCAAAATCCCAGCCATGGATATCATCAACAAAACCATTGCCATCATCATCAATGCCATTATCAGCAATTTCACCCGGATTTACCCATATATTATCTTTTAAATCGGGATGCGTATAATCTACGCCGGTGTCAATCACCGCAATCACCACTCCGTTACCGGTTTGCACATCCCAGGCTTCCGGTGCATTAACGTCTGCGTTGGCCAACCCACCACTGGTCCCATCATTGTGTAATCCGTATTGAAGCTGAAAATTGGGGTCGTTAGGAATGATGTCAATCGTCACGTAATAGTTTGGTTCAACATATTCGATATTGGGATTGATCGCGAGTGTACTGACTGTATTATCTAAAGATTGGCCCGGAATAGGGCGAGCAAATGTCAAGCCTTTAACCAACTGGAATGTTTTAATCGGTTTCAATCCGGCACTACTTAATGCGTGCGCTCGACTGGTTTGACTTGCTGTGTTAGCGAACTTGATGATAACCCCATCGGCTGGCGGCGCTGCAGGCGCTGACCATAGCACAGCAAGCACCGATGTTGGCACCCAACACATATATAAAAAAGCAGATAGTAAAATTATAGGTATTTTATTCATCCACCCTCCCCCGACGAGAATGCCCACGAATGTACTTTATTGATAACGAAACAAAGCACACGCCTTCCACGAATTTTTAATTAGAGAGTAAGCAGGCTAGATAAAACGAATCAGTCCACAGCGAATATGCAATTTTATTATTATTCGTGTGGATAATGCACATAATTGATATTATGATGATTAACCTAATTATTTTTATATTATTGCTTTTATTTCACTCCCACTAAAAATAGTCTAGCCTTTTTGTCAAAATAAATCAAGAATACGCCATGGAGAACACCTACGTTTTATCAAGTCAATCAAAATGTTAGCAATCACGATCTAAGAGACACTTAATTATTAACAGCAACACCATCTTTAATAACTAACGATCAATGGGGTTTAACTGAATAATGTTTAACGCAAACAAAACAAACGATGAATGGCAGCTAATGTCCGGAATCACCTACCTCAACCACGCCGCTGTTGCCCCTTGGCCGCAACGAACTAAACAAGCTGTCATTAATTTTGCGAATGAAAACAGCCAATTTGGTGCGAAGCAATATCCTCAATGGCGACAAGTTGAAAAACAGCTGCGCCAACAGATTGCAGCGTTGATTCACGCCCCCAGCCCGGATGACATTGCTTTACTAAAGAATACCTCAGAAGCACTTTCTACGATTGCCTATGGGTTAGACTGGCAAGCTGGCGACAACATTGTCATTAGCAACCAAGAGTTTCCCTCGAATCGCATCGTATGGCAATCCTTAACCCAGCAAGGCGTGATCACACGCCAAGCCGATTTATTGGCATCCGATTCACCCGAACAAGCATTAATGGATCAATGTGACAGCAAAACACGCTTGTTATCGATTAGCTCCGTGCAATACGCGACAGGTTTACGGGTAAACCTGGAAAGATTAGGCAAATATTGTGCTAAGCAAGGCATTCTCTTCTGTATTGATGCCATTCAATCCATCGGCGCCCTATCATTTGATAGCCAACAATACCAAGCCGACTTTGTGGTCGCTGACGGCCATAAGTGGATGTTAGGGCCGGAAGGATTAGCGTTATTTTATTGTAAGTCCAAGTGGCGCGAACAACTAAAACTCTGTCAATATGGTTGGCACATGACTGAAAAATATGATGATTTTGATCAAACCGAATGGCAACCAGCAAGTACTGCACGCCGATTTGAATGTGGCAGTCCTAACATGTTGAGTATCCACGCACTAAACGCCAGTCTCTCTTTACTGCTTGAAGTCGGCATGGATAATATTGAACAAAAAATACTTAGCAATAGTGAGTATATGTTTGAGCAACTGGCTAAATCACAGCATTTAACCATTACCTCAGTGACAAAAACTGACCAATATGCCGGTATCATCGCATTTCGTCACCACCAGGTTGAACAACAAAAGCTACATCAGCACCTAACGAAACAGGGCGTTGTGTGCGCTATCCGAAATGGCTCAATTCGTTTTTCTCCCCACTATTACACCCCCCGCTCTGAACTCCAAAAAGCCATTGATATCGCTGATGAATTAATCAATTAACCTATCCGCTGAGAAATATGAGGTATCTTTAACCTGGTTTGCTGCATTTGTTATACCGATTCATGCGTCGCATAGTGCCTTTACAGAATTATGGCGCTATCCTTAATAGTTACAAAGCAAAAGCCTAATAAAACTGTATCCTGGTTTTCTCGGCAATCACTCACTAAGGAGGTTGTAACACTATGTTTGCCTTTGTCCTCACTATTATTACGATTTGGACGCTTGCCTATTTTCGAGCCAATTTACGCACCTGGACGCTAAGCGGCGCTGGACTCTTATTAGTCATCAGCTTACTCAGTGATGGTTTTTTCATTAAATTGCTCTGGCTAGTATTTGCCATTGTCGTGATTATCATCAACCTACCTTTATTGCGAACCAAACTCGTGACGGGTCGCGCCTTAAAAATGTTTCGCAAAGTATTGCCAGCCATGTCGAGAACAGAAAAGGAAGCACTTGATGCCGGGACAGTATGGTGGGACGGCGACTTATTTAGTGGTGATCCCGATTGGCAGAAACTGCACCAGTTTCCGGTGCCACAATTAACTAAAGAGGAACAAGCTTTTATTGACGGTCCAGTGGAAATATTATGCAAAAAACTTGATGACTGGCAAATCAATCAAACGCTCAATGACTTACCTGAAGAAGCCTGGCAGTTTATCAAACAATCCGGATTTTTCGGAATCATTATCCCGAAACGTTATGGCGGACTTGAATTTTCTGCCTTTGCACATTCTGAAATTGTCACTAAAGTTGCCAGCCGCAGTATTGCCGGGGCCGTAACGGTGATGGTACCTAATTCGTTAGGACCGGCTGAATTACTGCTGCGGTATGGAACTGATACTCAAAAAGATCATTACTTGCCACGACTGGCTAAAGGCGAAGAAGTCCCTTGTTTTGCATTAACCAACCCAGAAGCCGGCAGTGACGCTAGCTCGCTGCCTGATATTGGTATTGTTTGCCACGCAGAATACGAGGGTCAAAGCGACGTATTAGGCATTCGCGTGAGCTGGAATAAACGGTACATTACCCTGGGACCTGTCGCCACCGTATTAGGTCTGGCCTTTCAGTTACGTGACCCCGACCATTTGTTAGGATTAAAAGAAAACCTCGGTATCACGTGTGCGCTCATTCCAGCGAATCACCCTGGTGTACAGATTGGTCGCCGCCATCATCCTTTAGGTATTGGTATTCAAAATGGACCTAACTGGGGCAAGGATGTGTTTATCCCGATGGACTGGGTCATTGGCGGTCAAAAACAAGTCGGTCAAGGCTGGCGCATGCTCATGGAGTGTTTAGCGGCCGGTCGCTCCATTTCCCTGCCGGCATTAAGTGTGGGCGGCGCTAAATTCATCAGTCGCGCTGTCGGCGCTTACGCCCGCATTCGCAAACAATTTAAAACACCCTTGGGTTATTTTGAAGGCATTGAGGAACCGCTCACTCGCTTGGCAGGCAACACCTACATGATGGATGCCGCTCGACGCATGACAGCCAGTGCCCTGGATCAAGGTGAACAACCATCGGTCATCTCGGCGATTTTAAAATACCATCTTACCGAACGATTACGCCAAGCCATTAACGATGGCATGGATATTCAAGGCGGCGCCGGCATTTGTCTTGGCCCGCATAATTTACTTGGCAACATCTATCACTCAGTGCCAATCAGCATTACCGTCGAAGGGGCTAATATTTTAACCCGTTCACTCATTATTTATGGACAAGGGGCCATCCGCTGTCATCCCTACGTATTAAAAGAAATAAATGCAGCCAATGAGGCTGATCTAAATATAGCGATCCATAAATTTGACGAGGCCTTTTGTCAGCATGTCGGATTCACCTTAAGCAACATGGCACGAACCAGCATCTACGGTTTAACCTTAGCAAAATTCATCAGCGCACCGGTCACCGATGCCACCGAAAATTATTACAAGCAACTGACACGTTTTTCCAGCGCCTTCGCTTTTGTTTCCGATATTTCCATGTTAGTGTTAGGTGGTAATTTAAAACGCAAAGAAAAACTCTCAGGTCGGCTTGCCGACGTGCTTAGTCTGCTTTATTTAACCTCCGCGACGCTAAAACGCTATCACGAGGAAGAACGCCAACACGAAGATCTCAGTCTGGTGAAATGGATTTGCGAAACCAATCTTTATCAAATACAACAAGCTTTGATGGGAATCATTCAAAATTTCCCCAATAAAATTTTTTCCGTCGCCTTAAAGCTATTGGTGTTCCCTTTAGGTCAACACCTCAAACCGGCGAGTGATCATTTAGGACATACAACAGCGCGATTATTACTCTCACCGTCAGCCACCCGAGATCGGCTAACCGCCGGTATATTCATCCCCACCGATTCGGATGAGCAAGTGACACGTTTAGAAACCGCATTAGGGATGGCAAAACAAGCCGATGAACTGGAAAAACGTGTCCATATTGCCCATAAAAAAACCGAGATCAATGGCGTTCATCTTGATGAATTGTTTCAAGCCGCTTTAGAAAAAAATATCATTACCCAGGATGAAATGACATTTTATTCACAATACAGCCACTTAAGAAACGAAATCATCACAGTTGATGATTTTGATTTCAATCAATTTCGCAGGGCATAAAGGAGTCAGTTGATGACAAAAACCAATCAAGGCAACCCTAGCAAGACCGTTTATATTGTCGATGGTAATCGCACCCCATTTATAAGAGCGAAAGGAAAACCGGGTCCCTTTAGCGCCGCCGAATTAGCCGTACAAGCCGGTCGCCCGCTATTAGACCGCATGCCTTTCCAAGCCAGTGATTTAGATGAAGTCGTGCTGGGTTGTGTGATGCCCGGCCCCGACGAAATAAATATCGCTCGGGTAGCGGCCTTACGCTTAGAATGTGGCGACCAAGTACCCGCTTATACGGTGCAGCGCAATTGCGCCTCAGGCATGCAAGCGTTGGACAGCGCCGCAAAAAATATCTTATTAGGGCGCTCTGATTTAGTGTTAGCCGGTGGCGTAGAAGCCATGAGTCACGCGCCTGTTTTGTTCAACGACACCATGGTCAACTGGTTAGCTGACTTCAATCGAGCAAAAACCCCCATCACTAAGCTCAAAGCACTCACCCGTTTACGCAGCAAGCACTTGACTCCGATTATCGGTTTACTGCGCGGTTTAACGGATCCCATTGTCGGTTTATCTATGGGACAAACCGCCGAAAATCTAGCGTATCGATTTAACATTTCACGCACAGATATGGATGAGTTCGCCTTGGAGAGCCATCGTCGTTTGGCAAAAGCACAAGATGAAGGCTATTATCTCAACGAGATTGTCACCACCTATGATGTCAATGGAAATTTTTACAAAGACGATGATGGTTTACGCCGCGAAACAGACATTGCCAAACTGTCCACGTTAAAACCCGTATTTGACCGCAAATTTGGTAAAGTCACGGCCGGCAACAGTGCACAAATTACCGATGGTGCCGCCTGGTTGATACTCGCTAGCGAACAAGCGGTCAAACAATATCAATTGCCGGTGATGGGCAAAATTATCGATACGCAATGGGCAGGATTAGATCCCTCTCAAATGGGACTTGGCCCTGCCCACGCCATGGCACCCATCCTCAATCGTCGCAAGCTTAACATTAAAGATATTGATTACTGGGAAATTAACGAAGCCTTTGCCGCTCAAGTGTTAGCCTGCCGGGCGGCATGGAATGATGAAAATTATTGCAAGACAGAACTTGGCTTATCTTCCGCACTGGGATTGATTGACCTTAAACGGCTGAATGTCGATGGGGGCGGGGTCAGCATCGGTCATCCTGTGGGTGCCAGTGGTGCTCGCATTGTATTGCACTTGCTCAATGTATTGCAACGCAATCAAGCGAAACGCGGCATCGCTAGTTTATGCATCGGCGGTGGCCAGGGTGGAGCCATGCTCATCGAGTCTGAAAAGGAGTAAAACCAATGACACAAGATAACAACTACCAACACTGGAAACCCACCACCGATGTGGATGGCCTCTTGTGGCTGCACTTTGATAAAGCGAATGCAAGCACTAACATTTTAAATGTCTCCGCATTAGAAGAACTGGACGACATCCTGACCCAGTACACCACCCGTCATCTACCTTCCGGTATGGTGTTTGTCTCAGACAAAACCAATGGCTTTATCGCCGGCGCCGATATCGAGGAATTTACCCAACTTGAAGGGCAAGAACAAGCGCTCGCTCATATTCGCCGAGGGCAAGCTATTTTTGATCGAATCGAAGCGCTATCGTGTCCCACCGTGGCGCTGATTCATGGGTTTTGTTTAGGCGGAGGATTAGAATTAGCGTTAGCTTGCCGCTATCGCATTGCCGATGATGGTGTCAAAACCAAAATAGGCTTACCCGAGGTACAACTCGGTATCCACCCCGGTTTTGGTGGCTCGGTGCGACTGCCCAAACTCATTGGCGCCCCCGCCGCCATGGATATGATGTTAACGGGTCGTGCGCTGGATGCAAAACGGGCAAAGCGGGTGGGCGTGATTGATTATGCGGTGCCTACCCGGCAACTCTTAACCGCTGCCAAAAAAATAATCATGGATAATGAACCCGCGCACCGTCCCTCTCAATTACAAAAACTCACTAATCGCGCCATCATACGACCGATACTCGCTCACTTCATGCGCAAAAAAGTCACTGCCAAAGCACCTAAAGCGCATTACCCAGCACCCTATGCGCTGATTGATCTTTGGGAAAAGCATGCCGGTCAGCCCAAAATCATGATGCAAGAAGAAGCCCGTTCAGTCGCTAAACTGGTCATGGACAGTACCGCAAAAAATTTAATTCGGGTATTTTTCTTAAGAGAAAAACTGAAATCCTTAACCAAACCCACTGCCAGCGATACCTTCGAGAAAGCCCAACATGTACACGTCATTGGCGCCGGTATCATGGGCTCCGACATTGCCGCCTGGTGTGCCTTGCGAGGATTACACGTCACCCTACAGGATCGTCACGAGCAGAGTATTGCTAATGCGCGACAGCGTGCACATAAACTATTCAAAAAGAAGCTGCGTGATCCGCGCTTAATTACCGCCACCATGGACCGCGTATTACCGGATATGGAAGGACGCGGCGTCGCCAAAGCCGATGTCATCATTGAGGCGATCATTGAGAATGTGGAAGCTAAGCGGGAACTCTATCAACAACTTGAGCCAAAAATGAAACCCGGTGCTTTGTTAACCACAAATACCTCAAGTATCCCACTGGAAACACTTAGCGAGGCACTAACGAACCCCGGCCGACTGGTGGGTTTGCATTTTTTTAATCCGGTGGCACAAATGCCTCTGATTGAAATTGTCACCAGCGAGCAAACCGATGAAAAAGAAGCCGCCCGAGCGGCCGCCTTTGCAGGCCAAATCGATCGTTTACCATTACCGGTAAAAAGCAGCCCCGGCTTTTTAGTCAATCGAATACTCATGCCTTATATGTTGGAAGCCGTCAGACTCAAAGAAGAAGGCGTGCAAGCCGAACTGATCGACCAAGCGGCCTTAAATTTTGGTATGCCCATGGGACCTTTGCATTTAGCCGATACCGTGGGGCTAGACATTTGTGTTTCGGTGGCGGATATCCTTTCGGAAAAACTCGATATTAGCGTGCCTCCGACGCTCCATGACATGGTAAAACAAGGTTACTTAGGCGTAAAAACCGAGAAAGGTTTTTACGCCTACAAAAATGGCAAGCCACTTCAAGAAAAAATCAATGCGCAAGAAAAAATCCCCGATGAACTCATTGACCGCATGATTGGCCGCATGGTCAATGAAGCCGTCGCCTGCTTGCGGGAAGGCGTCGTCAGCGATAAAGATCAACTTGATGCGGGCGTTATTTTTGGCACCGGGTTTGCCCCGTTCCGTGGTGGCCCACTCAATTATGTCTCGACTCAAGGCATTAAAGATTACGTGGATAAACTCAACAAACTTGAGCAACAACACGGCAACTTGTTCAAAGCGGACGATGGCTGGTCAAAAATCGTCGCCATCTAAACCGCCCCCCTCCCCTCGGTGAAAAAATCACCGAGGGGAGGCTGCCAAACGCATCAACAACCTTCCTCTTGCCCGACGCCCCCCCTTTTGAATGAAAAACAACCACTCCGCAACCTAGGCGAATACTATTCAAGCATATCGATCACTAAGTCAGTGCATAAACTGTAGATTTCCTTATAATGCCTATCGACTACTTACCTACTGGAGTAATTCTCAATGCAAAAATTTTTCGTTGGCTTAATTTTTTTATTTTTTCTTGCGGGATGTACCCAAGAAACCCAAAATAAACTGAGCCGCGCCCTCCAAAACTGGACGGGCACCGATGGGATACTTGAAATTTATGCAGGTGATAAATTAATCAAACGGTTTATGAAAATAGACAAAATTTCCACCGCTACCGGCACGGATGATGGCATCGCAAGACCCTATCGATTTGGTTATGGCATACTCGATGAAAATTTAAACCTCAAAACCGATAAAGAGGAAGAAAAGGTCTATTTTGAATTTAGTGACTATGCCTCAAATTATATTTTTTATGAAAATCCACACCCTTAATTAACATCAATTATCCTTTGATTTCACAATAAGGTTTCCCGCTACCATGGAAAACTTTTGTGAAATCAAAGCCGATATTAACCGGTTAACGGAGTCATCATGGGAAAACGAATCCTTCGAGTCAAGGCATTCAGTTTATGCATTATTGTCAGCCTCACCGCTTGCAGCCCACCCATGACCGTTAACTATTTGCGCGACAACCCAGCCGGCAAATTTGAATTCAATGCCGATAAGGATTATCAAGACGTGTTTACCACGATACTTGCCCAGTCCAGGCAATGTTATTTGACGGGTAAGTTATTAAGCCATCAAATGGCCATTCGTGGTCACCAAAACAAAAAAGACAAAACTGGCAACGTGACGGTCTCGTTACTTTATGGCGCGACAAGTACAGAGACCCACTATACGGTGGATATCATCGCATTAAGTGAACATCAATCGCGGATTGTCACTTATTACGCCAAAGCCAGCACCGCACCCGAGGCGGAAATGATAAAAACTTGGGTCACTGACGACATCCATATTTGCACACCAAATTTGACATAACATGCGATAAATTTACGATGAATCGCACCACGTGAAACCCGTCAATATACGCCACTCCCCCCCACCCCAATGAAATCTCCGCCCTCTTTCAAACCCTCATTCTGGCTTAGAAATAAGCATCTGCAAACGCTATGGCCGCAAATTATCAGGCGTCAACCGCAACTCGAAACCCATCGGGAACGCTTGGAATTATCCGATGGCGATTTTTTAGATTTAGATTGGACCAACGGTGGCAACGGTCCCATTGTCATTGTATTGCATGGGTTAGGGGGCTCGTTGAATTCCAATTATGCACGCGGTTTATTACGGGCGATCGACGATCAAGGCTGGCGAGGTTTGTTAATGAACTTTCGTGGCTGTTCAGGTGAACCCAACCGTCTTGCAAAAAGTTACCATGCCGGAGAATATCATGATTTTGATCATCTTATTCGAATGCTAAGACAACGAGAACCCGACACAAAATTAGCGGCGGTGGGGTTTTCCATTGGTGGCAGTGTATTGATACATTGGTTAGCTAAATCGAATCTCACCACAGCACTCACTTCGGCAGTCGCCGTTTCGGTACCATTTGTGCTAAAAGATGCAGCCAGCACCCTAAATACCGGTGCCTCTAAAATATATCAGCGCTATTTGCTTAACTGTCAAAAATACACAATCAAAAAAAAATTTAAATATTTATCCACGCCAATACCATTCGGTAACCTAAAGCATATAAAAAATTTCTTCGAATTTGACCAACAGATCACAGCCCCTTTACATGGATTCAATAGTGCTGAACACTACTATAAAACATGCAGCGCTCGCCAATATTTAAAGCACATTCACCGGCCGACGTTAATCCTCCATGCACAAGATGATCCATTTATGTCATCCCAATCCATCCCTCATCCTTCTGAATTATCTTCCTTGACAACGATGGAGTTGATGCGATCCGGTGGCCACGTTGGCTTTATTCACGGACCATGGCCTTGGAAAATCAATTACTGGTTAGAAGAACGTATTTCTATTTTTTTGGAAAATCAATTTAATGACATACCAAAAAATGATTCACCCAGATACCCCACCACATACAAATAACTCGTTTCTTTTAATTTGTTGTTGATTCAGAATTTTAATCTACAATCAACTATAGGCAGCAAAACAATGCATCGTCGAGTTATTGACTCAAACGATGGCACGGTCTGTGTCAAAATGATCGGTTTAATTTTTCAATTTTAATGCATAGTATCAACGGTTGCTTTGCTGATACCAAAAAGTGCACTACTTAATTTAGCCAGAAAAAGACAGCCAATGATTAATAGTACTTCACCAACAATGTATACCGCATATTTCAACACATCTCATGAGGCAGAAGTGGCTTTTTATCATGCCTTTGAAAAAGCCGATATTGCCCGCATGATGGCTGTCTGGCGGCAAGTGGATTATGCGGAATGTATTCACCCATTAAGCGATCGGTTAAATGGTCATAAGCTCATTAAAGAAAGCTGGCAACACATTTTTCGTAACTCAACCCCCATGCGATTTAATATTGTTAGACAATCAACGTTAACCACCGGCAATATTGCGGTGCACGTGGTTTATGAAGAAATATATACCGATGAAAATGACCTGGCATTCGTGATCATTGCAACTAACGTTTACGAACAAGCCAACGACGGTTGGCATATGGTATTGCATCACGCCTCGCCCGCTCCACACCCGCCAGCCGCCATGAAAACACCTATTGACTGCAACCTTCATTAAGCGCCTCGTTATTTCGATAGATTTTGCTTGCCTTTATACCTAAAAACAAACGTAGGCTACGCCTTAAATCCACAAGAATTTATATCACGCTGTCGTCGATTGATCAATTAACGAGCTAAAATATGCGCCCCAGATTTGATGGTAAAACACGCATATCTTACCTGGCAGCACTGACATCCCAGCCACACCTTTATCTTAAAGAGTAAATAGGTATAATACCCAAAGACTGCGCCGCTAAGGCTTTTAAAATAAGGGCTGTCGTGAGACAACTGGATTTCACATTGCTGTTTCAGAAAAAGGTAAGACTCACCCTACACGATGCGGCCTTGCCAACCTTTATTGCTCGGTGTTATTAACGCTTAAACGACTGACCGTCAATTAATCGTATTTATCATCATAAACATAAAAAGTACCGATTTAATGGTTACATTGTATTACATGAGGTTGTATTTTGTTCGATACTAAATCTATTCCTGCCATTGGAAAACTTGGCTCTGCCGTGGGCGATTTTTCTGATCGCCTTTTTGACCGATCGATCAGACTTGCCGTGACCGGATTAAGCCAGGGAGGAAAAACTGTTTTTATCAGCTCACTGATTAATCAACTATTACGAGGTCAAAACTTACCTTTTTTTAGTGTGGTCAGCGATAATCGTTTCATCGGAGCACGCTTAGATAAACATCCTGATCAAGAGCATGAACCCTTCCCTTATCAACGTTTCATTGACTCGATCTACGGCACGAAACCCACCTGGCCTGAACCCACGGATCGCCTACGAGAAATACGAGTGGTTCTTCGCTATCGGCCCGGCGGTTTTTTGCGAAAACGCCTATCGACCATGAGTACCTTGAATTTAGACATTGTTGATTATCCTGGAGAATGGTTACTAGACCTGCCCTTATTAGGCATGTCTTACCAACAGTGGTCAGCACAGACTTTAGAATTATGCCAAAACAAACCTCGTGATACGCTAGCGAAAGACTGGCTCCATTATTTGACAAACCTTGAACACAAAAATAACGTATCTAACCAAGAGATCACCCAAGCTGCCACCTTGTATAGTGATTTTTTACAACGTTGTCGTGATCCCCGCTATCATTTGAGTTTCCTTCAACCGGGTCGATTTATTATGCCGGGTGAATTAAAAAACAGTCCGTTGCTACATTTTTGTCCGTATGCACTTAATTCTGTACACAACCCAGCGCAAATGAATGTAAAATTGTTCACCGAAATGGAAACGCGTTTTGAAACCTATAAACAAAAGGTCGTTAAAAAATTTTATGATGAACAATTCTCACATTTTGATCGTCAAATCGTATTAGCCGATTTACTCAAAACACTGAATACTAGCTATGAAACCTTCGTGGACATGCAGCAATCCCTGACAGGCGTCTTGCAGAGCTTTCATTATGGACGCTCAAGCTTATTTCAACGGTTATTTGACAACCGGATCGACAAAGTACTGTTTGCGGCCACGAAAGCCGATCATGTGGCTTCAAACCAGCATCACAACCTCAAAATTCTTTTTGAACGCATGGTCATGGATGCGGCCAGAGACATCGGATTTCAAGGTGTACAATACGAAATAACCAGCCTATCATCCATTAAATGCACCGAAACGGTCGTGACCGATTATCACGGTCAAAAATTGTCCTGTGTCAAAGGGAAACCCAAAGGGGCCGACCAGGAGAAAATATTATTCCCAGGAGAGATACCTGAATATTTACCAACACCGGAAGACTGGAACAATGATCGTTTTAACTTCCAGGAATTTTTACCGCCGGTGTTACCTGACTTAGAACGTAACTCAATGCCCCATATTCGTTTGGATCAGGCCTTAGAGTTTCTTATTGGAGATAAAATGCAATGAACAATAAAGAATGGTTACCTCCATTAGAGTTTTCACTGGATGACGTACTTGATAGCCAACCAATAATCACTCAAAAAGCAACCAAACCGACCCCCGTACTCATTAAACCCGGCGTAATTGCAGAGGCATCACAGCCCGAATTTTCCCAACTCTTATCCGCCGAGAAAAAACCAGAAAAAACCACCGATCACGCTATCGATTCAATTTTATGGTCACCGACGCAGTCAAAGCGCAAAAATTTGAAGTGGTTTATTTCATCGTTGCTGATTTTCATTGCAGCGATTGTCGTGCTTGACACCTACCGGTTTTTACAGGATCAATTCACACAAAGCTTTATCATCGGTGCTGGCTTTGTGATCTTATTCGCAATATTAGTGGTCACAGCGAGCTCCCTGCTATACAGAGAGTTTCACGAGTATAAAAAAGTCAAAAATGTGGCCAGTTTGCAACAAGCCTGTCTAGCAGCACAAACGAGCAGTGACTTTTTTTCCGGTCAAAAACTCGTGGGGAAGATCAGTAAACTGTCGATCACCACAGCAACGGATAAAGCTAACCTTGAGCGCTTTCAGTCTTCTTATGTGGACTCTCACAGTAGCCAGGAAATGTTAGATCTGTATTCCCGTATGGTGCTGCAAACCAAAGACAAACAAGCCTTTGCTATCGTCACAAAACATTCGGTGAATGCATCCATTTTGACAGCGATTAGCCCGTTTGTTTTATTAGACACGGTGATTATGCTTTGGCGCAATGGCCGAATGATTAATGAAATTGCCCAAAGCTATGGCGGACGACCTGGGTTCTTTGGCAGCCTAGTATTTGCACGCCAGGCCGTGAGTTACATTGCCATCGCCGGTGCCAGCGAATTTGCCAGCGATGGCGCAATCGAAGCCTTAGGGGGGCAACTCGCTTCAGCCGTTTCAGTGCGTGCAGGACAAGGAATAATCAATGGTCTGCTCACGGCAAAGCTAGGTTTACTGGTGATGGGGTTGTCACGGCCCATTCCTTTTACAAGCGACAATAAGCCACGCCTTAAAGACATCCGTGACCATATCATGCAACGTAACGAACCTTTTTTCAAAAGAAAGAAATAAACATTAGCCCGTTACGTCCAAGCCACCTAAGTACTAAAAAAGTTTAGGTCATGTGCGTAACGGGCATAATATCAAACTAAATTTAACACAATATTGTGAATTAGTTAGGTGCTACAACCGGGGCAGGCTCGGCTGCTGTTTCTTCAAATGCGCTAAATTCTGAGACATCCAGATTGCCATTTTCATCTTTGTCCAAGGTTTTCCAGCTTTCACTTAATCCTTGGTTCGTTTCTGCCTCCTGCATTGAAATCGCTCCATCACCATCCTTGTCAATCATTTCAAATGCACTCGTCGAATGCGCATCTCCAGCAAAAGCTGCACTTGCAATGAAACTGATACCAAAAACTCCAACGATCATTTTTGTCGCTTTTAACATTTAGAACCTCCTTGTGGTCCAATCAATCAACTGTTACAAAAAACTATTATAACTAACTGAAAGCCATCTTTTAATTTACAAGAAAAAATACTGAAACATTGCCGTCAGTTATACCAACCGAATCGAAGCAAACAAAGCGACAAACCGCTCTGATTGCATTACCAATCGGGGCTCGCTAACCCAAATCATACAGTAACATTAAAGCGAGGAAAAAAAACAATTATTTTAGTTGTTATTACACAGACACAACGACTACGTCATCAATACCAAATCTGCGAAAAGAGTTTAACAAAAACCACGGCTTAATAAACGCTGGATGCTTCTAACGGCAGACACACGTAGTACAATACCATCAAAACCAACTTGCAAATCAGTATACGACTCAACCCAGCGTCTGTAAAGCATTAGAAATAATCGCTAATGCCGTGTCAATCTGCGCTTGGGTAATCACTAATGGCGGGGCAAAACGAACCACCGTCTCATGGGTTTCTTTACTTAAAAGGCCCGCTGCCATTAACTGTTCACAAACCTTGCGAGCACAACCTCGTTTGGCATCAATCTCCATCCCAATTAATAAGCCTTGACCGCGCACATCCGTCACCAAGGGGCTATCAATGGCCTTTAAACCCGCCATGAAATAACTTCCCAAGGTAGCGGCATTAGCGATCAAATTTTCATCTTCCAAAACAGATAATGCTTCCAAAGCCACCGCCGCCGCCAATGGATAACCACCAAAAGTACTGCCATGATCACCCGGTGTAAAAACATCCATCACCGCCTCTGACGACAAGAATAAAGACACGGGAATTAATCCGCCCCCCAAAGCTTTGCCTAACAGCAAACCATCCGGTTTCACCGATTCATGTTGGCAGGCCAACAATTGACCTGTACGACCTAAGCCCGTTTGTATTTCATCACAAATTAATAGCACATTGTGCTGTCGGCATAGCTTGGCACACTCCGCTAGATAACCCGCAGGAGGGACAACAATGCCACCCTCACCTTGAATGGGTTCTACCAAAAACGCCGCCGTATTTGGCGTAATGGCCTCGGCCAAGGCTTGACTATCGCCAAAAGGAATCCGCTTAAAACCTGGGACCAATGGCCCAAATCCTTGCCGGTACTGTAATTCAGAAGACATGCTCACAATGGCGATAGTACGGCCATGAAAATTACCATCACACACGATAATTTCCGCAAGATTCTCAGGCACTTGTTTTTTATTGTAAGCCCATTTGCGGGCCGCCTTGATAGCGGTTTCCACCGCTTCTGCGCCCGTATTCATAGGAAGCGCTTTTTCAAAACCTGTCATGCCGCAGGCTTTTTGTAAAAAAGGGGCTAATTGATCGGTATAAAAAGCACGAGAAACAATCGCTAATTTTTCCGTTTGGGTGCGTAATGCGTTGACGAGACGGGGATGTAAATGACCATGACTGACGGCAGAATACGCACTCATCATATCAATGTAACGTTTGCCTTGATTATCCCAAACATAAACCCCCCGCCCTTTGACCAATACCACGGGCAGCGGATGATAGTTATGTGCGCAATATTGTTGTTCTATCGATATCATTGAATCCATATATACCTCAGCTTTCATAAAAACAAAGACTCGACCAATTTTATCGCTAAATCGGCCGTTTTATTATTCTGGTCTAATTCCGGATTTAACTCCGCAATCTCGGCACCAACTAATTTAGGATGATGCTTCAACAAAGTTAAAGCCTGTAAAAGCGCTTGTCCACCAATGCCATCGGCAGCAGGCGAACCGACCCCCGGCGCATCGTTAGGATCAATCGCATCAAGATCAATGGTAATGCCCACCTTATCCGTTGTTTTTGTCACAAGGGCAATCGCTTGTTGCATCACAGCCGTTAGACCTTTCCGACGTATTTCGTCCATATAAAAAATACGCACGCCTAATAATTGCAATAATACAACTTCAGCATTTTCAAAGCTGCGAATACCAATCAAGCAAACATTTTTAGGTAATAACGCTATCGTCGGAGAGACCATCTGGGTTAACGCAGACTCCCCATGCCCAAGTAAACAAGCTAACGGCATACCGTGCAATGCGCCGCTAGGGCTAGTTTCAGGCAAGTGGCTATCCATATGTGCATCGATCCATATCAAACCCAAGGTCTGTGTTTTACCCAACGCCTTAGCCACACCACTCCAAGTGCCAATGGCCGTGGAGTGATCGCCACCAAAGACCACAAAGGGTTGTTGGTGGCGCACACTATGGCTCACCTCACGAGCTAATTCCTGACATACTTGAGCGACCGTATTTAATGCAGTCCCATTAGCATTGGCGATGGGACGAATGATTTTTTGCCAATGGGTATCGACCTGCTCATTACTTAAACACGTCTCTAGATCCATACTTTTTAAATGATCAGGCGCTAAGGAACAACGCGTATCTTGTGCTCCGCAACAAGAAGCGACACCGAACAAATTCAATGGTTTTTGCATGATGAGTCGTTGAATTAAAAACAGAGAGTAAAATGACATGTCATTATGTCGACCCAAGCATCTAAATACTTAATTGGGCAATGAATAATCGATTTCAATGTCTACTTTGAGATGATATTGCATATATTATAGACAAAATTTTGCACACAAGTGTTCAACATTCAATTCATGGCAAGACGGAGTCTATTTTTTCTAATAGGCCAGATTTAACTGGGCTGCCGCCGAAATTTCATTCGCATTGCCCGCCACCGCCAAACCTAAGTGGGCGCGCCAAAACGCCCACCCCAAACCCAAACTCGCAACACTCACATCGCTGTCTGGGAAATTATGCCGATAACCTAAGCGAAGTTAGGTGACTTGTCCCATAAATGGAACAGCCCCCTAGCGATAAATATTTTTGGTTCGTTTAACGGCTGGGTTGCCACCGTAACGTAACCGGCATTAGCGTCGGCCCACAAGGTAACCTCTTTATGGCAGACTTTTATAACGACAGAGTGCAAAAGTTCACACCCAAAGGTGAGTTTCTTAATGCATTTGGCATCCCCACCCAGAACGCTACCCACACAGCAATTGCCATAGCGGTTGCGGATGATGGCACAGTGTTCGTGGCTAACTGTGCCAACCACCAGATACAGAAGTGGCAACCCGGTGAGCAAAATGCGTGTTAATATCGAAGTGCTTACCTCAACGATTTACAGCAACTGTCAACGTGCCAGCCGGATGGTTGAGCAGCGGCTTAAAGAACATATTACCTGACGTGAAGTTAATGTGATCGAAGAAATCGATCACGCCTTCGGTATGCTGGCTACGCCCTCTATCTCTATAGGCGAAGCGCTGCTGTTCACCGCTTTGCCATCCAGACAACAGCTTCGCAGTGCCAGCGAGGAAGGGTGTCCAATTATCGACAGAATCGAAGAGGATGAGCTTTAAGTTGGGTAATTCAATGAACGCTATCGCCCTCTAAACAATACCGTTTTCACGTAGTCCTCAGTTGCTTCAAACAGCTGTTCAACTCGGTTCATGCGTTTCATTAAAGGGATAACTTTGGTTCTAATCCCCATCCCCCAGGCATCTACATAACCATAATCACGTAGCACTTCCATGATGATGGCGTTTCTGGGTGAACGCTGCCCGGCAATCATTTTCTCAATGGACATAGAGTTTGGCAACGCACCTGGGCTGATGACTTCGAGTTTGTCCGAGTAGATGCCGATCTCTATATCAACAAATCGTGTCCAGTCACGATGGGCCAGTGCATTGACCAAAACTTCTCGCACTGCATCAATAGGGTAATACCACTGGGTTTCCCTTCTAAAATGTTCATCAATTTTAGCGGCTTATTCGGAAACAAAAGGCGTAATTTGTTCAATGAATCGTTCGATGATTCCACCATCAATCAGATTTTTCCCGGAATCGGTAACGTCCCAGCGCCCCACCAACGGGCCATCAAGAACCTCATCCAAGAGCGCCTGATATTCTTTGTCTTCGCCACCAAAAGCAAAAACTCGCAAGCCAGATTGTTTTAAATAACGACGCGGATTTTTTCCAAATAAAAGCAATCCTGCAATCGAACAGCAAACATTATCTCCTGCCTCTGACAAGAAATCTAAACCCAAAAGTCTCGACTCCCATTCTGAGGGTGTTTGAGGGACATCAGGGTCTGCAAGAATATCCTTAAAGTAGTTTTTCAATCGTGCTTTGTCAAGACAGTTTATGTCCGTTCGAGGCACTGGCATGACTTCTGTATGTAACATGCCGCCTAATTCAAACAGCCGAATTTGTTGCTCGCGTGTGGCCAGCCGTGATGTTGAGCCGACGCGGATATAGATTTTTTCCGCACCACCTTCTCTCACCACATAAGGTTTAGATATCCCTTGAGGGAAGGTAATAATTGCAACAGTTTTGTTGTCGTCAAATTTGATTTCTTCATAGAACGGCAGAATCAGCGGATGAATTTTATCTTGAATAACATTCATCGCCCACTCTTCCAGATTGTTTCGCTGAATGCCGGAGAGGGTTCCGTCATCTTCCACCCCCAATAGAACACGGCCACCCTGAAAGTTGGCCATGGCAACAATTTCTTTCGCCAATTGCTCTGGGCGGATGTCATCTCTCTTGAACTCCGTGCCGGAGTTTTCACCGTTTGCAACAAGTTCTAATAATTCAGTTTTCAGCATGATTTACCCAGAAATTTCATGAAGAGCTTAAAATCCATACTTTGTTTTGCGCTGGTTGAAAGCGGTTTTACCCCCTTCAAGTATGTTGGCGGCGTTATCTCTAACCTGCGGTACATCAATCGCACCTTGTGATTCTGCTGGCATGAAAGACTGTCCTTCATGTGCCTCAAAAACCCCAATCCACTCGGCATCACCAAAGACAGGGATATTGGCATTATGTGTCGCGAAGATAAATTGACGGGCTATTTTTGCTGAGCGTAACTCGACCACAATTCGGTCGGCGATAAAGGCATTGTCCAGATTGTCTTCTGGTTGATCCATAATGAGAGGGTCTCTGTTTTGCAATAATAAAAGGTGCAAAATAGCGGTGCACTGCTGGCCGGTTGAGAGCTTGCCTAGTAACCGAAAATTCTCTGCGCCCTCATGCGCAACATTCAACTCGATGCGAATGATATCGGGCAGTTCTAGCTCCTCTAGCTGTAGAACCTGGGGGTTCGTTAACTTAACCAGTGCATTTGCGACAGTTGGCGTGATACCCCATCCAGTGCGAGTCAATGCGTCCGTTCCTGAGTGGATGAGTTCCGCCAGTTTGACTGGGGAAAACGCATCTTGATCGTTTATCCATGCAAGACGCTTTTCTCCTACCCCATCCAAACGGCACTGCATCAGAAACTCAACGACTGGCTTGCGATCAGACTCCGGATTAATGGTCAACTTGAGCTTGCCTTTGAGCTTTCTATTCAAGTTATAGTGGACCCCATTGTCTAGACCAATTTCTCCAATAAATAAGGAGAAATTA
>CAYUAI010000018.1:0-60685 GCA_964442745.1 uncultured Chromatiales bacterium | reverse complement strand
CCTCTTTTTCGCTACCTCTATAATTTCATTCAGATTCCTAAGCAGCGACCAAATGAAAAAAAATCTTTAGGGGTGATGAATTGATAGGATATAAAACCCTCTTTCTAGGTGAGTTTAGTTTGGGGAAAAGACAGAATTTTTTCAGGTATTGCAAGGTAGGTTACTGATGAATAGCTATTATTCGAAGAGTACAACTTGTTGATCCAGGTCTTCGTCGATTAATTCATTGATCACTCCCAAGGCTTGGGTGATCGCCTCTTCCAATTCATTAATCTGCATCGATAGTTTAGCAAAATCGTGTTCCTTGGAAAGATTCTCTACCTCAATGGCATTCTCCATTACATTGTTGGCCCCCACCATACCAGAAAGTCCTTTTAAAGCATGTGCAGCCTCGTTGATTTCATTTAATTTACCATCGGAAAGTAAGTGAGAGATTAATGTTAATCGTTCCTCGAACTTGCCTGCGATTGATGTAATAAAGGAATTAAAATCATCTTTCATTAAGGTTTTTAGCTTGTTGAACTGCACCAAGTCAATCGCCTGTTCCTCCATAAGAGAAATCACATCCCCCTCCATTGGCTCATCAAACTGAATGCCCATCCATTTTTCAAGTATGGCAAACAAGGCATCATCAATAAATGGCTTCACTAAGAAATCATCCATCCCAACATCGAAACATTTTTTCCTATCCGTTTCCGAGGCATTGGCTGTTAATGCGATGATGGGAATGTTAGCTTTAATATTTTCTGCACTACGAATTTCTCGAGTCGCATCATAGCCATTTTTAATCGGCATTTGGCAGTCCATAAAAATCAAGTCATAATGATTTTTATGGCACTTATCGACGGCTTCCTGACCGTTATTAGCAAATTCAGTGGTCACGCCTACGTTAGCTAACATCGCTTTAACCACACGTTGATTGATGTCTACATCATCAGCAACCAAGACATGGCCTTTTAATTTAATTGATTTTTTGGCGCGTTGATTTTTTACATAATCACCTTGACTTGCAATAAAAATCACTTCTTTTGTTAAATCTTCCGTGGTCGACAAAATAGACATGGCGTGGCGTAACAAACTACCTGAGACAGGTTTAGTTAAATAGGCATTCACTCCGCTCAACCTCAATTGTGCCGCATCCACACGATCAACCGTCGTCGTTAACAGCAATGCAGGTATATTTTGGTTTTTTTTAATGAGTTTCGTTAATGCTATACCATCCATGCCGGGGGAATTTTTATCGACAATCAAGAAGTCAAACATTTCCTTACCAGAAAATAAAGCTAACGCATCTTCTGCATTGGTCAGTATTCTCACCTTTAGTCCAGCGACCGCTAAATATTGTGCGGCGAGACAACTGCTAACCTCATCTTGGCCGACAAGCACAACTTGCTTATCCGTCAAGTTAAAAGCAATATCATCGACGGCTTGTGTCCACGGTAACTCTAATTTAAACCAAAATGTTGAGCCCTCCTCTAATTGGCTTCTGGCACCCAGTTCGCCACCCATTAACGATACTAATTGTTTGCAAATATGCAACCCCAACCCGGTGCCACCGTAGGTATTAGCAATCGCCACATCCACCTGCTTGAATGCAGAAAATAAATTGGCGAGTGCGACTTCCGATATACCAATACCTGTGTCTTGTATCTCAAATAAAAATACACCTTTTTCTGAAGAAATCGATTCACAACAAATTCTCAAAAAAATATGACCATCGCTGGTAAATTTAATCGCATTGCCGATGAAATTAATTAGAATTTGACGAAGGCGTCCTCCATCAACAATCAACGATTTTGGCATTTGGCTATCGAAATCAATCAATAATTCATTGTTTCGTTCAAACGCTCGCGCCGCTAACAATTGGCATACATCATAAACCAGCCTTTCAATATCAACAGACTCTGGATTTAACTCTAACTTACCCGCTTCAATTTTTGAAATATCCAGAATATCATTAATGACCGAAATAAGTGCTTTGCTAGATTCAATAATGGTCGAAACATATTGGCCTTGCTCAGTGGATAACTTTGTCTTGGTTAATACTTGTGCCATACCTAAAACACCATTCATGGGTGTTCTGATTTCATGGGTCAGGCTAGCAAAAACTTCATTCTTTAAATCAAAACGCTGCTTACTTACATCCAACTGTGACTGCAAGTCACTTTCTATATTTTTGAATTTGGAAACATCATTAATGAAAATAACCGCCAGTTTCTTGCTACTGTCAATGACGGGAAACACACCCTTCTCCCGATACCAAAACATGCCGCCACCGATGCGAATGCGATATTCCATATCCCAACCCTGCTCATTTTCAATCGCATGGGCAATTGTCGCGTCAACGTCTTGTCTATCGTCAAACCAAATAATTTCCCGCAATGTATTAATATTCGATAAGGCTTTTTCACCCAAGGTGCGGACTAAACTCGCTCTGCTCTTGCCCTCGATCCTCAAAACACCCATCGGGTCTTGAGGATCAAACATGGCCACCAATCCAGGAAAGCTTTTTATCATTAACTCATAAGGAGATATTGCCACTTTTATACTCTAATATTGCCTAATAAACATCACAACTCTCAAAATTTACGGAGGCGGCGGCGCCAATACTTCCCGCTGGCCATTGCTTTGTGGAGGACTGATAATACCCGCCTCCTCCATGGCCTCAATCATCCGTGCCGCACGATTATAGCCAATTTTTAATCGTCGCTGTACCCCCGAAATAGAAGCCTTGCGTGTTTCCGTCACAATGGCCACCGCCTGATCATAGAGTGCATCTTGCTCTGGATCCTCGGAATCGCCATTCCCTTGGCTTTCACCATCCAATACAATGCTATTGGACAAAATCGCATCATCATAATCAGGCAATCCTCGTGCCTTAATATCATCAACCACATTATGCACTTCTTTATCGGAAACAAATGCACCGTGAATACGTATCGGGATACCGGTACCGGGTGCTAAATACAGCATATCGCCGTGACCAAGCAATTGTTCGGCACCCATTTGATCGATAATTGTTCGAGAATCGATTTTAGAAGAGACTTGAAATGAAATCCGCGTGGGAATATTCGCTTTAATCAATCCCGTCAGTACATCCACCGAAGGTCGTTGGGTCGCTAAAACTAAATGCACACCGGCCGCTCGCGCTTTTTGTGCTAATCGAGCAATAAACTCTTCGACCTTTTTTCCAACCACCATCATCATGTCGGCTAATTCGTCCACCACCACCACAATAAAAGGCAATGTCACTAACGCTTCTTGAGGCTCAATGGCACCCAATTTATAGAGTGGGTCTAAAATGGGCTCACCTTTAGCTTCTGCTTCTTTGACTTTTTTATTGTAACCCGCAATATTGCGCACCCCAAGCGCGGCCATTAACTTATAACGCCGCTCCATTTCTGCTACACACCACCGCAATGCACAAGCCGCATCTTTCATATCAGTCACCACCGGTGTTAACAAATGGGGAATCCCATCATAAATGGATAACTCGAGCATTTTAGGATCGATCATGATCAATCGAACCTGTTCCGGGGTAGCGTTGAATAATAAGCTTAAAATCATGGCATTCACCGCCACCGACTTTCCTGATCCAGTCGTTCCAGCGACCAGTAAATGTGGCATTTTCGCCAAATCAGCCACCATTGGGTAACCACTAATGTCCTTGCCCAATGCTAAGGTTAACGGTGAATCGGCTTCGTCATAGACTTTCGCTTGGAATACTTCAACCAGACGCACCATCTCTCGCACCTCATTGGGGATTTCTAACCCAATCACTGATTTCCCAGGAATGACATCGACCACGCGTACACTGATGACCGATAAACTCCTGGCTAAATCTTTTGCCAGGTTAGCAATTTGGCTACCTTTGACTCCCGGCGCCGGCTGTATTTCAAAACGGGTAATAATCGGACCCGGCAATACCGAGACCACTTCAACAACAATATTGAAGTCTTTTAGTTTTTCCTCCACTTGCCGAGCCATGGTTTCCAAAAATCCTGCATCCACTTTCTGCTGATGAGCATCCGGCTGTTCTAATAAATTGAGTTGCGGTAGTGCCAGGGGATCACCGGCAGTAAATAGTGGCTGCTGACGTTCTCGATCTGAGCGAGCGCTTTTGTCAGTCTCCACTTTTGCAGTTTTAGCTATTTTGGGTTTTTTCAGTTTTCGCTTAACAGACTGAGTCGGCTCGACTTGCACAACTATTTTCTTTTCAGTGGTTTTCACGAGCGCTTGTTGTTTTTGTTTTTCCTGGTGTTGATTACGCTTTTGTGCAAACCAGGCTTGCCCTTTTCCTCCCACCATAAAAACACCGCGACCAATGAGGTCCATCACACGAAACCATGAAATACCAGTGAACAAACTAAACCCAACCACAAAAATCGCTAGCAGAAATAAGGTCGCACCAAGTTGACTGACAGCACCCACTAAGCTATGACTAATCACAGATCCTAGCAGTCCTCCAGAATCCGCCGGAAAAGTTAACTTAGCTTGCGAGAAATGCAACGACGCAATACCCGCACCTGAGCCCATGGTAAAAATAAAACCGAGACTACGAACCATGGTATGGGGCAAATAAAACGGCCGGTTGGTCTGCTTGGCAGTTCGATATAACAACCAACCCACGGTCGCCACCATCAAAGGAAATAAATATGCCAAATAGCCAAATAAAAATAAAAATACATCAGCAAACCAAGCCCCCACCACCCCCCCCGCATTGCTGACGGTTTCTGATACAACGCCATGTGACCATGCTGGATCACTGGTTTCATAGGTCATTAATGCTGCCAGCAAAAACACAGCCAGCACTGAGAACAAAATTAATAACGCTTCTCTGATACCACGATGCAAGTGACCAACAATTTGTGCCTCCACATTTTTATCAGCTACTGCCCCAGATGTCGCACCCCGTCTCAATGATCTACTCCCTGTTTTAATAAATAATCCACCGCTTAAACCTCGACACGTCAAGCATTCAGCAAGGCTGGATGTACCAACTTGCCCGCCTCCACATTAATACCGGATTGTAATACCGAATCATTTCGCCAATCGGCTTGGGCAATACGCAACACATAAGGCATTAAACTGGCCGACAAGGCTTGGGAAGCGGTTTTCGGTACCGCGCCAGGCATATTGGTCACACAAAAATGCACCACCCCTTCTTCTAGGTAAGTCGGGTCCGCATAGGTAGTGGCGTGAGTGGTTTCGATGCACCCTCCCTGATCGACGGAAATATCAGCAATAACACTGCCCGGGCTCATTTGTTGTACGGTTTTTCTGTCAACCACATGCGGCGCCCGAGCCCCGGTAACCAATACCGCACCGATCACTAAGTCAGCCTCACCTACCGCCTCCGTTAACGCCGTTGGATAAGGGTACAACCCGGTCACATTAGGGCCAAGTGCTCTCATGTGTTCCAATTTGTTTAAATTTTTATCAAAGACCGTGACTTGAGCTCCTAAATTCGCCGCCACCACGGCCGCATTGCCGCCCGCCACGCCCGCCCCAATCACCACTACCTTGCCGCGCTCAGCACCTGGCACACCACCCAACAACAAACCTTTTCCATTCAGTGGCTGATACAGTAAATGACTGCCAACTTGCGCGGCAATGCGTCCAGCAATATTGCTCATGGGTGCCAAAAGTGGTAGCCCTCCCTCCGCTTGCACTGTTTCAAAAGCGACGCCCGTTAAACCAATCGCTAGCAATTTTTCGGTCAAATCTGGTTCGGCCGCCAAGTGCAAATAGCTAAACAATACATGGTGCGATTGCAACAAATCCAGCTCAGGCGCGATGGGTTCTTTCACTTTTACAATGAGTTTTGCCTTTTCATACAAGGCGCCCGCATCAGGCAAAATATTAACGCCAACGGCTTGAAACATTTCATCGGGATAACCGCTTAATAAACCAGCATCATGTTCAACAAATACCTCATGGCCCGCCTCAACCAGCGTGGCGCAAGCGGCTGGAATTAAACCAACTCGTCCTTCTTTCACTTTAATTTCGCGTGGAATACCGACTTGCATTATAACTCCTTATGAGGTAATAAAATATTCTCTAATTTGATACAGATAACCAAAGCCCATGGCAATTATAGCCCGCAGACGGTAACATACTCACCGCTTCGCGCCTCTGACGTTACATTAAACATACCGCCAATTTTTAAAAAAGATACATCACTCTCTCAATTTTAGGAGCTATCTTCTAGTGAATCCCGTTAAACACTGCCGATTATTAATTTTAGGTTCTGGACCCGCCGGTTACACCGCCGCCGTCTATGCGGCACGCGCTAACCTCAAGCCCGTACTCATTACCGGCATCGCTCAGGGAGGGCAATTAACAACCACGACCGACGTTGATAATTGGCCAGGTGACCCCGAAGGCGTGCAAGGCCCAGCACTGATGAGCCGAATGTTACAACATGCTGAACGCTTTCATACGGAAATTATATTTGATCACATCAATCAGGCGAACTTAACCCAACGTCCTTTTGTGTTGCGCGGTGACAGTGCTGAATATACCTGCGATGCCTTGATTATTGCGACCGGCGCCTCTGCTAAATACCTCGGACTCGACTCAGAAGAAAAGTTCAAAGGTAGGGGCGTTTCTGCCTGCGCCACTTGTGATGGTTTTTTCTACCGCAACCAACCTGTCGCGGTGATTGGCGGCGGTAATACCGCCGTCGAAGAAGCCTTGTATTTATCAAATATTGCAAGCCATGTTACGGTGGTACATCGTCGCAATCAATTTCGATCAGAAAAAATATTAGCCGATAAGCTACTGGAAAAAGCCAAGCAAGGCAATGTCACCATCCTCTGGAATCACGCGCTAGAAGAAGTCCTCGGTAATCAACAAGGCGTCACCGGTATCCGCCTAAAAAACCAAAATGGAGGCAGCCAAGCGCTAGCGGTCCAAGGCGTTTTTATTGCCATTGGCCATACTCCGAATACCGAATTATTTCAAGACCAGCTCGACATGGAACAGGCTTATATTAAAATAAAAACGGGGTTAGCCGGTAATGCCACCGCTACCTCAATACCCGGTGTTTTTGCCGCCGGTGATGTCGCTGATCATATTTACCGCCAAGCCATCACATCGGCGGGAACAGGATGCATGGCCGCCCTAGACGCAGAACGCTACTTGGACGATTTATCAGCAAATTAGTCACAAGCCACTTCCCAGTTTGTACGAGAAATGGTTATACTCAGTCGGGTCGTCCGTCAGTTTTTTAGGATTATGCAAAAGGTTATAATGATACTTTCGTCAATTTAATGACGCCATCATTGCACAAATTGCACTCATATTGGATGACCGTACTGAAGTATACACATAAGATAAGAGCGAAATTTGATCGATATTCCTACCTGGATTTCACCTTACGACAACCACTCTCCCTTTCCGGATGTGGAGCTCGCCCTTAAAGAACCTGATGGTTTGTTGGCCGTGGGCGGTAATTTATCGCCAGAACGACTATTAACCGCCTACCACCAAGGCGTTTTCCCCTGGTACAGTGCAGACCAGCCTATCTTGTGGTGGTCACCTAATCCGCGCTTAGTCTTGTTTCCGGAAAAACTTAAAATCGCACGTAGTTTACGAAAAACTTTACGAAAATATCCATTTACCATCACTTTTGATCACGCCTTCCAAGCCGTGATAGACGCTTGCTCTCAAGGTCGATCCAACCAAAATGGTACCTGGCTCACCCCAGAAATGATGGATGCGTACTGCCAATTACACCGGCTAGGTTTTGCTCATTCGATCGAAGCATGGAAAAACCAACAGCTTGTTGGTGGACTCTATGGTGTGGTGTTAGGTAAAATCTTCTTTGGTGAATCCATGTTCTCACGGGTAACGGATGCGTCAAAAACCGCCTTCGTTTATTTAGTCACGCAATTGCAAGAATGGCAATTTCAGCTGATTGATTGTCAAGTAAAGACCGAGCATTTAATACGTTTTGGCGCAGAACAAATACCACGCAGTGAGCTCGTCAGTTATATCAAAGCCGCTGGTGAACTAACACCCGCATCAAATCGCTGGAGCTTCACAATAAACCCAACATGGTAAGCAACACCGGCATTAAGCGAGTTTTTGAAATCAACGCCTGTTTTTGTCAGCAAACCATTTGCAACGATTAAGAACAATGCCAATCCCGTCCCGTATATTTACGGCGCTACATTCATCACTTGGCAACCGCGTAAATATACCGCAAAATGGGTGAAATACTTGCCTGAAACGAGATGCAAAAATTTATGTCTGAAAACCAATTACATTTTTTCGCAAGCATGCCACATCATTGTGGTTATTTGGATGGAAAAAACTCAACCTCAGTCTTTGCTGATCCCAACGGACCGATGTCCTCCACGCTGTATAGTCAACTGATTGCCATTGGCTTTCGGCGCAGTGGCAATCATGTTTATCGCCCTCATTGCTCGGATTGCAATGCCTGTCTTGCCGCCCGCATTTTGGTTGATGATTTTCAACCAAAACGAACGCAACGTCGTACTTGGCAGCAAAATAGTGACATCACTGTCAACTGTGTACCTACCGCTTTTCGAAGCGAGCATTTTGACCTTTATCAAAGATATGTTAAACAACGCCACTCTGGCGGCGGTATGGACGATCCTGAGCCGCCACGTTATTTTAGTTTTATTGACAGCACATGGTGCGATACATTGCTTTATGAGTTTAGATTAAAAGGCAAACTGGTGGGTATTGCGATTACCGATCAAGTCAAACAAGGCTTATCTGCTTTTTACACCTTTTTCGACCCCGAGTTACCCGAAAGAAGCTTGGGAAAATATGCAATACTCTGGCAAATCGAACAAGCAAAACGGCTAAATGTGCCTTATCTTTATCTTGGGTACTGGATTGCCCAGAGCAAAAAAATGAATTACAAAACACAATATCGTCCGCTGCAACTGCTACAACATGGCAAGTGGTGTACACTGGATGAAAGCACTCAATAGCATGAGGGCTATCAGGCCCCTCATACTATCGAAAAACATCCATGCTATACCCCATAATAATATATTGTATTTATGTGCAATGACTCAAAACCAATTCGGGTGGATTCACCGAAAAAATAAAAGGGGCGGCTCGCGATAATGCACTTAAACCCAGTATTAAACGCGTGTTACCAGGAAATACTGCCGCTTCCACATCATGTAACTGACATTCCCCCCCGAGGTTCAAACTTGGCAATGAATAGACCGGTACCTCTAATTCGGAGCCATTGGCTAACACACCTTGCAATTGCTTGATATAACGCACTTCGGTATTCTTTTTTAAAATCGCTAACGTTTCCTCATTAATTGTCAGATACCCCGATCCAGTATCAACCATCAATTGCACGGCACCGAGGAAACGAATCTCCGCCTCAATATAATAAGTTGACGCCCCGAGGTCTTTCATTGGAACGCGGACATCAAAATCACCCGCGACAGAGGTATAACTGAGTAGCATAAAAGTCAATCCAAAAATACCATGATAAAATAAATGCTTCATATGAAAACCTTATTTTTAATGAATAAACCCGGCACCAAATCACTGGTATTTAGCAATGAATTTGATAAGTCCGCGCACTTCAAGTGTAGATATTTTGGCGTTGTTATTTTGACAATTATAGCTGCGCATTGCAGACTTGCCTGATTTTCGGTGGCCATCTCGGCTAAAAAACAGACAATCAGTCGCCGAAAAATATCTCACGTCCTCTCCAACACGGTAAACCTAAACTTTATATTCTTTCTAAAGTCATATAGTTAATAGTGATGATAGCGAAATGGCAGCGGTGTTTATTGTCTTTTACGCCTTCAACACGTTAAATACTCGCTTGATCATCATGGCCATTAAAGTAGCCATAAATATGCCAACGAGCCCCGAGGCCTTTTCTTGCAAGACTCGTAAATACCTGGGCTTAAAGTTTGCTAGACAAGTAATGTATCCATCACAAAGGGTTTGTTAAATAGTAAAACTGAATGTTTTAATCGTTAGCATGACAAAGAATAATGATTTGATTCCACATGCATTTATACTTACGAATGACGGTGATACCTGCACGCTCAATGGAAGTAAACCTTTCCGTGTTAGGTAGCACTAACTAGCACCACGTCAATACTGTTTATTTTTACAATCTAACGAGTAACGCAGTAATTCGGGTTTATAACGAAATTGACAGGAGGAGCCGTATGCACGCCAAATTACTAATTGGTGTAGTGACGTTTGGAGTTTTTTTGGTTTTACTTGTTAGCTTAGCATCACCACCACAAGCTGACCCACGATTTGCCATTTCTTATTCTCAATTTTTGAAAAAAGTAGACAGCAAACAAGTACAAAAAGTTTACATTGATAATGGCACCATTTACGGCCTGGATATAGACAATAAACCGTTCACAACCAACGCGCCTGCCGATCCCGGTCTGATGGGAGACCTGGTAGAAAATAATGTCGATATTACCGCGGCCCCCACTGAAAAAAAATCCTTCTTTGGTTCTATGTTGCTTTCTTGGTTACCTTTCATTGTGCTGATTGGCATCTGGATTTACTTTATGCGTCGCAATCAAGCCAATGCCAATAGTGGTAACAGTGCTTTTAAATTTGGCAAAGCCAAAGCAAAAACATTTAGCGCCGGCCAAGTGAAAGTTAAATTTTCCGATGTAGCAGGAATTAACGAAGCCAAAGAAGAGGTCACTGAAATTGTAGATTTTCTACGTGAACCAGAACGCTTTAATGCCGTTGGTGGAAAAATACCACGAGGTATCTTAATGGTTGGCTCTCCAGGTACCGGCAAAACATTACTCGCAAAAGCCATTGCCGGTGAAGCAGAAGTCCCCTTTTTTTCCATTTCAGGTTCTGATTTTGTCGAGATGTTTGTTGGGGTCGGTGCCTCTAGAGTGCGAGACTTGTTTATCGAAGCCAAAAAATCTTCACCGTGTATTGTCTTCATTGATGAAATTGATGCAGTCGGTCGTAAAAGAGGATCGGGGATTGGTGGAGGAAACGATGAGCGCGAACAAACCTTAAATCAACTCCTCGTCGAAATGGATGGATTTGAAGGCAATGAAGGGGTTGTTGTCATCGCCGCAACTAATCGACCTGATGTGCTTGATAAAGCCTTATTACGACCCGGTCGCTTTGATCGACAAGTGACCGTTCCATTGCCCGATATTCGTGGACGAGAAAAAATTCTTTATGTTCATATGCGAAAAATTCCTTTAGCCGACTCCATTGACACGGTATCCATTGCGAAAGGGACGCCGGGTTTTTCCGGTGCAGATTTAGCGAATCTCGTCAATGAAGCCGCCCTGCATGCGGCCCGTAAGCGCCGCACCTCAGTGACATCAAATGATTTTGAACATGCAAAAGATAAAATCATGATGGGAGCGGAACGCCGATCCATGGTGATGAGCGAACAAGAGCGACGGATTACCGCGTATCACGAAGCGGGACACGCTATTGTCGGTTTATCAGTCCCAGAACATGACCCTGTTCATAAAGTAAGCATCATCCCTAGGGGACGGGCTTTAGGTGTCACGATGTATCTGCCTGAAGAAGATCGGCTTAGCTACAGTAAACGCCGCTTAGAAAGTCAGCTCGCCAGTTTATTTGGTGGTCGTGTCGCTGAAGAAGTTGTGTTTGGCGTAGACTCAGTGACCACTGGCGCCAGCAATGATATTCAACGTGCCACAGAGCTAGCCAGCAACATGGTGAAAAAATGGGGATTTTCCAATGTCGTTGGACCACTCACGTTTCTCGAAGAGGAAGGCAATGGTTTTCTTGGCCAAGGACCCGCTGAAAAATCCATGGCAGCCAGTACCGCCGAACGTATTGATGCCGAAATAAAAGCGGTTGTCGAAAAAAATTATCAAGCCGCCACCGATATCCTCAATAGTAAAATGGAGATACTGCATGCCATGGCAGCGGCACTGCTGGAATTTGAAACCATCGACAAACATCAGGTCAACGATATTATGCAGGGTAAAAAACCCCACCCCCCGAAGAATCTTGATATACCGCCCTCAGGCGACACAAACTTTTCAGCGGACGATGATAGCCCCGAGTTAAGCCCCGCCATGAGAGAACGTCTCTAAGCAGTGTTTATCACTGATGCCCGAGGCGAAAACTTACCTCGGGTATTCATCACTCCGCTAGCTTGCTTTCTAATTTCTGAGCGTGTTTGTTCTTAAATGACTTGCCTAGCTCGGCGCATTCCATCACATCCCGAACCCCTACCGGCCCGGTACTTTCACTTGTTATGCGTACATGTCTGGCCACACTCATCGCATAACCAAAACTCGGCGCATCAACATTCACCAAATAATGCAATGTATCTGTCCCGAGTACATAACATTGATATGACTTGTAATCCTTTGCCCACACTGTGGTATTAATGAAACAAAAGGATAATGCCACTAACCCACTCAAACAAATATTTTTACTCATGTTTAAAACCATACAGATCAATCCATCGTTAAGAAATAACAACGCATTGTACCGCTTTCGACTGCAATTTTCTCCTTCAATTACCCACCAATTACATCAAAATCTAGCGTATAATTACCACATGAGCTACGTTTGTTATGGATCGACAGAAAGGAACATTCCAATGAAAAAATCCATTTTAGTGACGGGTGCCAATCGAGGTATCGGATTAGAAGTGGTACGCTACTATGCACACCAAGGGTGGCATGTGTTTGCCAGTTGTCGTGCGCCCGAGAACGCGCACGCGCTAAATAAAATGGTTCAGCAATTCAACGACCAGATCCATGTCATACCGCTCGATGTCACTCGACAGAAACACATTACGCGGCTAGCTGCCACGCTTGCCAATCAGCCCATTGACATCCTATTCAATAATGCTGGTGTTTATGGACCTAACGACGCGATTTTTGGCAACACTCAACCCGAGGCATGGTTAGAAACATTCCGTGTCAATACCATCGCCCCGTTAAAAATCATCGAAGCCCTCATTGACAATGTCAGAAAAAGTCAAGATAAAACGATCGTCACCATCACCAGTAAAATGGCAAGTATCGAAGACAATGGTTCCGGTGGCAATTATATCTATCGTTCATCAAAAGCCGCGTTGAACGCGGTATTAAAAAGTACCGCCATTGATTTAGCACCGAAAGGCATCAAAGTGCTCATCATTCACCCCGGCTGGGTAAAAACAGAGATGGGTGGACCTCATGCAGAAATTTCTACCGAACAAAGCGTACGTGGTATCAGTCGCGTCATCCATCGTGCAACAATCGAAGATTCTGGCACTTTTTTCGAGTACGACGGCAGTCTTGTGCCTTGGTAAAAAATAGGCAACGCAATACCCATCTAATACAGTAAACCATACACAGATATCATTGGGCGAGAGAACAAAAAAAACTGATCATCTTTAGAAAAAATTATTATTTGTATTAAGGGGTCGTAAAGGTCTATAGTTAATACGTGACTAATTAAAAGATAGAGAGGATATTACAATGGAAGAAAAATCAACCAAAATTATCGGCGAAATGATTTATACTCTAGCAACTGTGTTTGGCGTCGTAGCGTTATGGATGTTAGTCACTATTGTACCGATGCTCTCATAAAGAGATAAAACTGATTCTCTTGCTCAAAATTATTTTGGGTAGCAACTTTCGACCAACGAATGCTCTTAGCTGAATCTGAGCGTACTGACTGAGAAGCATAACTTGGCAGCAACGCCCAAACACTTTTTAAGGAGCGCCTGCGGGTAATATAGAACAAATCAAAACCGTCAGAATCCTATTCAAAAAACCACCCGATTCGGTTTTTTCGTACTTCAACGCTTAAGCAAAGCTTTTCAGACAATAAAGTGTGCTTTATTGTCTGAAAAGCTTTGTGTTCCTGACGAGACAAAGCGAATTCGATCTTAGCATGCTCTTTTCTGGCCAGCGTCCTAAGCATTGCCATGCTCAGTAAAGCTCAATCGTTAGGGTCAGCGGACTGAAAAAGTTATTTCTTATTGCAGCACAGACGCATGACCAATATTCGATCGTTAGCATTTTGACAAATGATTTATTTATTCCCAAAATACGCTAACAAGAACAATAAATATCACAACCTAGGGCAGTAATCGAATGTCGATAGAAGTGCATTTTGTTCAGTCTGCATTTATGCACACAATCCACCGGGGATAATTCATGATGCACTTCACCACACAATAAAGCCCCATAGCTTTCTTTCACCTCGACCCAACAACTTGTATTTCCCTTGTCCACGCTCACATAACAACCTGGACCGACATGCTCTAGATTTTGTACGTTAGTCACTAATATTTCTTCGTCATTCATTACCTATTCCTCTTTTTCATTCCTTATCCATTCATTGATGAAAATCGCCCTTATTATTTTTAGTCGTTGCGCTAAATATAGTAAAAGCAATTGCCAATGATTTCAATTTTATTTTTTCGGAATATATAACTAAAACAGTTGGGAATAGCGAGAATACCCCGCAAATTTTTTCGACTATATCTAAGATTTCGAGTCAAAACTCCTGAGAGTTTATCCATAAATTTATGATGCTTTTCTATTTGTCTCCTCATCTGTATTTTGCTTAACGATGGGTACCGTAATAATGAAAGTCGCTCCTTTATTTTTCCCCGGACTAGTAACGCTTAGACTTCCCTGCATTTCCGTCATTGAATTAGCACTCATATGCAATCCAAAACCATGGCCATCAGCCTTAGTTGTAAACCCATGATTAAAAATTTTTTTTATATTTTCATCTAAAATTCCGACACCATCGTCAGTAACTAATAGGCTGGCAGTACCATCGTGATTGTCTCTTGTTTCAAGAGTAAGTTCTTTGGGTTTATTCTGAAAATCATTCAACTGAATCGCTTCTTTGCCATTTTTGATGAGGTTCGTAATCACCTGTATCAGCTTAGATTTATGAATAATGCATTGACCTTCAAACAAATAATTCCGCCGAAGGTTCACATCAGCTTGATGCAAGGGTTGTTGCTGTATGGCAATGGCGTCTTCAATTAATAACGTTAATGCACAATGCTCTGCTAAAAATCCCCCTTTCGCATAATTTTGCTGAGTACGAATCACATCTTTCATCATATTAATTTTACTAATTAACGTTGTGGCTTCTTCATCAATTTGATAGATTTCATCTTGAATCATCTTGCCTAACTTGAGATAGTACTGGGGTAACACTTTTCCCTTGGGATCATTAACTAAATAATCATCAAGACAATCTAGATGCTGATCGAGCAACGCATTGGCTTTCATTAAACCACTCACTTTGCTGCTTTTAATTATTTTAATAATTTGTTCGCCGGAAATATTAACCGTATTAAGAATATTTCCAATATTATGCAGCACACCCGTCGCGATTTCTGCCATACCCGCCTGATGTGCCGATTCCATAAGTTTATGTTGTGCTTCCGCTAAACTGATTTCTATTTCTTTTCGTTTAGTCACATCGCGCATAATACAAATATACATTTTTTTCGTGTCATAAATCATGGAGTTCACTACCAGCTCCATTGGAAAACAATGCCCATCAAATCGTTTACCTTGCAATTCATGTACGTGTCCCTCATGATCAGCCGATAATTCGGCGCCATTACTTCCGACGCTCTGAATGATATGACTAAAACGTAATGAATCTTGTTTGCTAATCAATTCTGAGCTATGCATACTAACCATATTGTTGGGTGTCATATTGAAAATGCTTTCTGCGGCTGGGTTGATTGAATCGATGAACTTATTTTCATCCAACGCAATGATAGCCTCAGGTGCCGCAGAAACAATGGCACACACCCGCGCCTCACTGTCTGCTAATTTTCGTGTCCGCTCAATCACCCGACTTTCTAAATCTTTATTAAGCTCCACCATTTGACTGATCGCCGTATCTTTTTCAGCAATAGATTCTTTTAACCGATCCATCATGTCATTAAAAGACAAAGTTAACTGACCTAATTCGTTATTGGTAAAGAATTTTACTTTTTCTTCAAAGTTTCCAGCGACAATACGTTTAGCGCCATCGGCTAAAAGTCGTATTGGACGCAATGCACCTTGTTTAAATACGATGTAAATACAACAGGCCAAAAAGATAATTAATACGGAGGAACTGATTAAAGAATAATATAAAAACTGCTTGGAGGCATCATCAATACGCCGTGTTGTATAAGCAATTCTCACCATACCTAAGATTGCGTTATCAAACATAATGGGGAACTCTAAAGTAATAATATCGCTTCCGGCATCAATCATTGAAATCAAAGTTCTTACTTGCTCCTCAGTGAATGCCCCCCCAGGAATCTCACCCACCATACGCTTATGTTGTTCAATTGCATTTTTTACATAAAAATTTTCAGCACTTAGATAATTAGACAATAAATTTCCGTTTAACCCGGTAATCTCACTATAAACAATATCCTTTTGTTCAGAAATAACAATCATGTATTCGTTTAGCGCCACTAAATCCATTGCCAACATGGATTCAGAACTAATTAGCGCAACAAACTCACCAAGCATTGTTGCTTTGTCGGCCAGCATTTCCTGACGCTCATTAACTTGCAAATAAATAATAATTGCAGTAGCAATACTCAGCGTCAGCCCCAATATAATAGCCACTAAAGCGATAAACTTGGCACCCAAGCTTTTTATTTTTTGTGTAGGCTTAATTTTTTTTACGCGCATAAAATACAACGTGTATCAAAATTCAGGTTTTATTAAAACGATAATTCTCTGACATCATTCCAGTCCGCATCCTTCGCTTGAGTAAACCCTTTAATGAACAGATTATTGAGAATTTTTTTGGTTTTTTTCGACTCACCTAAACCCAGCAAGGTATGTTCTACCAAACTAAGCTTTAATTTGGAAAGCCGCGGATGGTAAGCCATCGCATGTGGCGTATAGGATTTTGTCTCATAAATAACTTTCAACTGACGCTGAATTCCTCTATCCATGCTATTTAAGGTCCGAAGCACCCCTCCACCGGCACTATACAAACCTTGCGATATCCCACCATAAACATGATCATGTATTCTAACAAAAGTATTGATAGTCGAAATGCCTTGCTGCTTCAGCTCTGCAATAACGAGCTGGTTGGCCGCAAACGCATTGCTAGGCAACACAATTGTTCTACCTTGCAAGTCACGAATTGATTGGATTTGACTTGAGATAGAAGTAACGATCAAACCTTTTAGCATTTTATCTTGCTCTCGGGCAAATGCCATATAACCTTGCCACTCATGAGCACGTACATATAAATACGGATTAGCATAGGCGATATCATACTCACCCTGTTGCAAACGCCGTTCAAATTCAAAAATACTCGGCGCCGCTTGTATATCAATAAGCAACCCTGTTTCAAGCTTGATATATTTCGCTAAGGGTCTCCACATACGCATAATTTTCTTCGCGGAAAATTGCGGAATCACTCCCATAGAAATAATTTTGCTGTTGTTATTCTCTCTTTGCGTGGAAGACAAGGCTGGCGGTATGAAAAAAAGTACATTGATAAAGAGACAAATACAAGTAAAACAGATTTTCGCAAGTGACGTTCGTTCACCAGGTACATTGTGACTCGTTTTTACTTGCATATAGCAGCACTCAAATATAGACTGAAATTTTGGCTATCATATCACTGATTTCACTCTACTATCGTCAGCAAGGTGCGATTACTTTATAAATAGACTTATATACTCGTAGCTCAAATAAAACCTCTTATCGTTGTAGCTAAACTTGAAGCCAATCGCCAATCGCTATCACTCAATAAATCATCAGGAATTTTCTCGAACTGTCCTTTCATGTGCGTTAAACGTTCGATGGAGGCCGGTGCCATTTGCCACTGTAATTGCGCTAAGGAGGCAATCACCGCTGTACGATTATTACATATTAAAGTCATATCACACCCGGCAGATAAAGCCGCATAGGCACGCTCAGGTACACTACCCACGACTTTCGCCGCAGCCATATCAAGGTCATCACTAAACACAACACCGTTAAACGATAATTGCTGTCGTAAAATATCTTGAATCCATACGCGAGAAAATCCGGCGGGTTGACGGTCAACCTGAGAATAAATCACATGCGCCGGCATCACCGCATTCACTCGCTGATCATCAATTAACAATTGAAAGGGTTTGATGTCATCGTGCATCAGTTCGGCGAAGGGACGTTCGTCGACGGGCAATGCTAAATGCGAATCTTCTTTAATGGCACCATGCCCTGGAAAATGCTTAGCAACACTCGCCATGCCCGCCTCATGCATGCCATCAATATAGGCACCAGCTAATCGCGCCACCAGTATAGGATCACGATGAAAAGCGCGATCACCAATGACCTCACTGCAGCCATAATCTAAATCCAAAACCGGCGAAAAACTAAAGTCAACGCCAATGCTTAGTAGCTCTGCTGCCATTAACCAACCCATTTGCTTAGCATTGGTTATGACATCCTGCTCTTTAACTCCGTCACTCAAACTCACTTGCCGAGCACTTGGTAGCTGAGTAAAACCATCACGAAATCGCTGCACCCGCCCCCCTTCATGATCCACCGAAATCAATACATATTGATTTTTTTTAGCTGATCGAACATCATGAATTAAACGAGAAATTTGTTCTCTCGATGTATAATTTCGGGCAAATAAAATCACCCCACTGACCAAAGGATGAGCAATCAATTCTTGTTCTTCCTCTGTCAGCACGTCACCGCCAAGATCTATCATCAAAGGACCACATATGTGCATAGAATAATTCCTTGTTTTCTAGTTTCAACACCTGAGTAATGAAAATGAAATGACTTAGGAATGGGCGGGTAATAACTTCCCGGTTTCACATCCCATCTTGGCTCTCAATTTTCCGACGTTAATTAGCCGCCCCCTTTGCTAACGCACGCTTTTTAGTCTCAGTAATCTCATTGTTTTCTTTTGAAAATTCATGCCATCCTTGAAGATGTTGAGCAATTAAATTGCTCAACATCTGAATATGATCCGGACTATCATTGAGCGCTGGAATATAATGATACTGCTCGCCACCCTCAGATAAAAATACTTCACGATTTTCCATCGCCATTTCTTCCAGGGTCTCCAAACAATCGGCGGAAAATCCCGGGCAAAAAATATCAACTGACTTAATACCCTTGGCCGGTAATTCACGTAATGTTTGATCCGTATAAGGCGTTAACCATTCTTGCCGCCCAAAGCGAGATTGAAATGCAATACACCACTGTGATTCATTAAGTTTCAACGCTTGCGCAATTAAACGGGCTGTTTTATGGCAATGGCAATAATAGGGATCCCCTTCCTCCAAGCATTTTTTAGGTAAACCATGAAACGAAAATACTAACATATCGGCTTGTTTCGATGCCTGCCAATGCTGTTCGATACGATTTGCACACGCCTGGATATAGGCTGGGTTATCATGATACTGGTTAATAAACCGTAGTTCAGGAATCCATCGCCATGTGCTAATGACATCCACCACCGCATCAAACGCAGAGGCCGTGGTAGTCGCTGAATATTGCGGATACAAAGGTAAGACTAACAGCTTTTTCACACCAACCGCTTTGAGAGAAGTTAATGCTTCATGAATCGATGGATTACCGTATCGCATGGCAACGTTCACAACCAAGGTATCATTGAATCGCTGTTTTAATTCCAATGCGAGGGCTTGTTTTTGCTGTTTAGAAATCACCAGTAATGGAGACCCATCTGCCAACCACACTTTCTGATAAGCTTTTGCACTCTTTTTGGGACGAATATTTAACACACCGACGTTTAGAATAACCCACCACAACCATCTTGGTAACTCAACGATGCGCGGATCCCATAAAAATTCTCCCAAATACCGCCGCACAGCAACGGGTGTTGGCTCATCGGGCGTTCCAAGATTAACCAGCAAAACACCAACAGAGGACAATTGGTCATGTTGGAAATTTGACTCTCCCAGATATTTTTTCATGGTTTATTTCCTAAAATTGATATCGCGCCATGTTATCGCATATCGTTTCGCAAGGAAAAGAGTCTGAACAATTTTCCACCTAAATACCACAAGAGCGCGGAGTAACCCATCGATTAATTGATAACCAAAGTCGAGCAACACAAACAATGCAAGTGTCAAACAATGGCTTTCGTATCATTGATAAAGATGAAAAAAACGCCAGCTATGGTTAATCGCAACACAATTGCATTGTCCGAAATTAGAACAATTCTTGCTTCAAGCGCATCGAAAGACGATAATATTTGGTTTTACTCACCTAACTTTACCGGCACGCTGCATAACCATGACAAAATCATTTGATTTCGTAAGACAAGGTTTTCCGATAGAAAAGCAATCAGATGTTTTTTTAATCGGTGTCTCTCAAATAAAAATCAATGGGCATTGTACATGAGTGAAACTTGGCTAACTATAACTAAATAAAAGCAAAGGACAAAGTTCCATGCGCGTCGAAATTCCTGGATATAAAGTGCTACGCGAAATTGGTCGCGGTGGCATGTCCATTGTTTATCTCGCCATTCAAGAGAACCTCGACCGACAAGTCGCTTTAAAGGTCATGCATCACCGCATCACCGGCGATCAAGAATTTAAAACACGCTTTCAGCGCGAGGGCAAAAGTGTTGCACAATTGACCCACCTCAACATTGTCAATATTTTTGATATGGGAATTACTGGGGATCATTATTATATCGCAATGGAATATATTCCCAATGGTAACTTGAAAGGCCTCATCAATGATCGCTCCGTCACCTTAAAAAGACAAATCGAAATAATAAAAGATATTGCGGCCGCCTTACGATATGCCCACCAAAAGGGTTGTATCCATCGAGACGTCAAACCGATGAATATTCTGTTTAGGGAAGATGGTTCTGCCGTGCTAACTGACTTTGGGGTCGCTAAAATGACCCATCAAGCCAGTGCAACACTTACTTCCACCGGCTTTATCATTGGCACCCCAAGATACATGTGCCCAGAACAAGCGAAAGGCGATAAAGTTGATAACCGATCAGATATTTATAGTCTTGGGGTGGTTTTCTTCGAATTGCTGTCAGGCCGAACGCCTTATGATTCAGATAGTGCGATCAGTGTGTTATACAAGCATGTGGAATCCCCAATCCCCGCGTTACCAGCCTATTTATCTCAATACCAGCCAATTATCCACCGGCTTCTCGCAAAAAATCCCACCGATCGATATCAAAATATCGATGAATTTCTGATCGATCTTGATGTGCCCATCAAAACACCAATACGGATATCTGAATCGAAAACATTGCTACGTCCGCTCGACATCGGACAAACTCGAGTCATAAACCCAGGACGGTTACACCCGGCCACTCATCAACCACGCAGTTCGGGGAAAAAACGTCGCCTACCCGCCCTGTTGACCGTAGTATTGCTCGCCAGCATTGGGGGAATTTATTTATATCAACAATACTTCGTACTTGGTTTACATAATGAAGGCATAACCATCCTCAAAGACGGCGATACGCCTTTATCCATTGCCAACTTGCTCAATACTGCCGATCAACAATTTGCCAACGCCAAATTAATTGCCCCACCAGACGACAATGCCTATCAAACATTCAAAAAAGTACTCACACAACAACCGAATAATTCCAATGCGACCCGCGGTCTAAAAAAAATCGAACGCAAGCTCATTGCACAAATTAAAAATCATCAAGAAAAAAACCAAACCGCCAGCGCACTTCAGCTAGCCAATAAAGGCCTCAATTTTTTCCCCAATCAACCGGCCATGTTGCGGCTCCAACGCTCACTCACCTCAAACCAGCCAAACCCTCTGGCTAAAAGCCAATTCGCTGCACAAGACATTGAATCACTGCTAGAAACGGCTGATAACTATTTAAAAAAATTTCACTTAACCACCCCAAGAAATAATAATGCTTACGATATTTATCAAGCGATTTTAAAACGCGACCCCGATAACACGGTAGCAGCACAGGGTATGCAACGAATTGCAGATACTTACCTGGCGCTGGCACAAAGTGCAAAAAATCGCAATGATCTGACACGAGCGGTATCGCTCATCGAACTTGGATTAAAAGTTTCACCTCGTCATATGGGTTTGGATGAATTTCAGAATGAAATCATAAATAACATTGCCAATAATGCTGAACAAGAAAATAAATCGGCCGTAAAAACAAAAATTTCACAACTGCTCACGCAAGCCAAAGCATTTGAAGCCGCCTCTCAGTTAACCAAACCGGCCAACCAAAATGCCGCAGAAATTTACCAACAAATTTTATCCTCAGATCAGGACAATGATCAGGCACGGCGCGGTTTACATAAAATTGCCGATCACCAAGTATTGTTGGCCAACAAAGCCATGAACAAAAATAATCTAGAACTTGCTTTAGACTTTGTCAATGAAGGCCTCACTTTTCTGCCATCTCATCAAGCGTTAAACAGACTAAAGTCAAACATTATTTCTCAAATCACTGGTTTTCGGCAAACACAAAACGAAAAGAAAAAACAAAGAATCACTAACCAATTACGTTACGCCGCCACCTTATTTGCGCAAAATAAACTGCTAATCCCTGAAACCGATAATGCACTGCTCGCCTATCAGAAAGTACTAAAAATTGATAAAAAAAATAAAAAAGCACAACGTGGCATCAACAAAATTCGAAAAAAATTAATCGATGAAGCGGAAGTGGCGATGGCACAACAAGATTTTTCGGAAAGTGAAAAAATACTCAATGCTGCATTAAAACACTTTGCCGATGACACTCAAATAAAAAATTTAAAACAAGTGGTCATTAACGTGACCCAAGCCCAAACAATAAGTAACCACTCTGCCAAACAAAAAACTAATAATATTGAGCAATACTTGAAAAAAGCACATCATCAATTTTCTGACAATAACTTCACTCAGCCAGTAGGTAATAACGCCTATGAAAGTTACCAACAAGTATTGAAGCTTGATCCTAATAATCAACAAGCATTATTAGGCTTGAAAAAAATAGCCGATGAACATTTATTACTTGCACAGCAGGCAAAAGATCAGGGAAAAATCGAGAAAAGCTTGCAACTAATTAATACCGGTTTATCGATTAACCCTTGGCATAAAAAACTTGAACACTTAAAGTTTGAAGTAACACTGGCACAGGAAGAAAAAAATCGAAAAAAAAATAGCCTACAAACACCAAACAAAGCACAATTTACTGATGGCAATATGTGAAGCTATCGTTTTTCAGACGGCTTTTCTAAAAGCCGCCTGAAAAAAACCGACACACCATTTAACCCGTCATTCGGTGCGCCTTGAAATAATTGATTAACCCATTGGTTGAAGCATCATGGGAATGCAACGGCTCATTTCCTGGCAATTCATTTAATATTGTTTTGGCCAATTGTTTACCTAACTCAACCCCCCATTGATCAAATGAGTTGATATTCCAAATGGTACCTTGCACAAAAATTTTATGCTCATACAGTGCAATCAGCGAGCCTAAGCTGCGTGGTGTGATTTTCTGCAACAACAGGCTATTGGTGGGTAAATTCCCCTTAAACTCTTTATGCGGCGCAAGCCATTGTACTTCCGTCTCAGATAAATGACCCTGCCGCAACTCATGAATGACTTCTTGTCTCGTTTTTCCTTTAGCCAACGCTTCTGTCTGTGCAAAAAAATTAGCCAACAATATTTGATGGTGATCCCCTAACGGATGATGCGTTTCAATTGGGGCAATAAAATCGGCAGGGATTAATTTAGTTCCTTGATGTATCAACTGATAAAAAGCATGTTGACCATTAGTACCAGGCTGTCCCCAAATAATCGGACCGGTGCTATAATTTACCACGACACCGTCACGTGAAATATGTTTCCCATTACTTTCCATATCCGCTTGTTGTAAATACGCTGGCAGATACGCTAAATACTGATCGTAAGGCAAAATGGCATAGGTTTGCGCGTTAAAAAAATTGTTATACCACACGCCGAGCAAACCCATAATAATCGGCATATTATTCTCAAAATTTTCATTACGAAAATGCTGATCCATTTCATGAGCGCCGGTTAATAACTCAATAAAATTATCCATGCCGATATATAAAACAATGGGTAAACCAATCGCTGACCATAATGAATAACGTCCGCCAACCCAGTCCCAAAACTCAAACATATTATTAACATCAATACCAAATTCAGCCACCGCTTGTTGATTGGTGGATACCGCCACAAAATGTTTTGCAATATCATTCTTACTAGCACCATGATCGAGGAACCATTTCCTCGCGGTTCGTGCATTGGTTAATGTTTCTTGGGTGGTAAATGTTTTTGAGGCGACGATAAACAGCGTAGTTTCTGGGTTAAGATTTTTTAATGTTTCAGCGATATGAGTCCCGTCAATATTCGAAACAAAATGCATACCTAGACTTTCTTTGCCATACGGTGTTAAGGCATTGCTCACCATCAGCGGCCCCAAGTCAGACCCGCCGATACCGATGTTGACAATATCCGTCACGCCTTTATTCGAGTAGCCTTTCCAGGCACCTGATCGCACCGCTTCAGAGAAGCTTCTCATTTGTTCCAATACACGATGCACATTGGGCATCACATCTTCGCCATCCACATACACCGGTTGATTGGAGCGATTGCGTAATGCGGTATGTAACACCGCCCGCTGTTCAGTGTTATTGATGAGCCGCCCACTAAACATTTGATCGATGGCTTGCTCTAGGCCACACTCACGCGCTAATTGATTTAACAAGGTAAACGTTTCCGCCGATGCGAGATTTTTCGAGTAATCCAAAAATAAATCATTAAACGACAAAGAGCAATCTTTGAATCGCTGATCATCCTCATCAAAAAACGACAATAGACGAGTATGCTTGATCTTCTCATAATGGGTAGTCAGGACAGGCCAACTAGGTAAATCGGTGAGACTCACGTCTCTTTTGTGAGTATCTAAACCAACTGCCTTTTCATGTGATACATTTGTTGCCATATAGCAAACTCCCTCAATAGTCATACTCACAAAGCCAATCATTTACCTACACATCATTTAGCAAAATATAAACCACTTAGCACTTAGTTTTATTTCAGATATACGGCAACCAAGCAGTCAAAACCCTCCTAGACTTTATGGTGTTTATTATGGACCAGTTTTATTGACAAAGGAAATCGAAATTGGCAATCGCTTGGCCAATGCGTATTCGATGACCAAGCCACCATAGAGAACAACAAAGGTGCTGTAAAAATGATCCACAGGCTGGGCACCATGCGCTTGATTAGCCTATCTATCTGAGTCCAAGTTTTTTCAGCCAATCGACAAAATCGGCTAAATAGCATCCATCCCGTTAGCCAAATAACGCGACACACCTTTCAAGCTTTTTCGGTCACGCTTGTTGGAATTAAGCGATTCATCGTGTGATTGTTTTTCCATCAGAAATTACATTTTTATTTCAATTGAAGCGCTAAGTCTATGTCGCTTTTGAAGAAGTTTAGTTATCCACAAAAGCTGTGGATAACTCTGTGGATTAATTGTGAAGAACCTTATCAAAAGGCGCTATTTACAGGCTTTGTGTTAAAATGGATATAAAATAAACTCATCGTAAGGTATTGATTTTACGTCGTTAAAATTAGTCGCAAAAAGTAGTAAAATTTTTTGCTCTAACGGCCCATTCCATCTTGACAGGTTTAAACAACTGTGAACAACTTCATTGGTCACCACCATTTATTGACTGTATTTGATCAGTAAGCAAGCTAATCACTGGCTTCACTCCTCGCTCAATCGCTAACCAAACGGATACAATATTGATGCTTACATGGACAGGCTAATATTTCCGCCAACCCAAATGACAGGCATGGTCAGCTAAACCTGGATTGGCTATGTGATGTATATTTGGCATAATGGCCCGTTAACAGTCACTGACACACTGCATTTATTCGCCATGAACCTTGCTAATGATAATTCGCTCATTCAACGTCTGTTATATCCTGATTGCTACGAACATCCGGTGGAGCAAGTCGAACTACTGCATACCCATATATCCTGGGTGTTATTAGCAGGTCAATACGCTTATAAAATTAAAAAACCCGTTAAATTCGATTTTCTTGATTTTTCAGACCTCAATAAACGCAAACACTTTTGTGAAGAAGAACTACGGCTAAATCAACGTTTTTCTCCCGACATTTATTTAGCGGTGGTGCCAATCACAAGCGACAATACAACCATTCGCATGAACGGCAAAAGCACGCCATTAGAATATGCGGTTAAGATGCGGCGATTTTCCCAAGAGGCGCGCCTGGACAACATGCTCGTCCATCATCAATTAAGCCCTCACCACATTGATAATTTTGCCCAACGCATTGCAAGCTTTCATTTGATAGCCCCCCACGCCTCGGATAATTCGTTATTCGCTGCAGCAGATAACGTATGCAAACCGATTGCTGAAAATTTTGAACAAATCAAGCAATGCATTAAAGAGCCGACGATAACGGACCAGATACAAGCCCTATCGCTGTGGGCTAAGCACCGTCATCAGCAGTTATATGCCGTTTTTGAACAACGCAAAGCCTTAGGATTTATTCGGGAATGTCATGGCGATCTTCATCTAGCTAATATGGCCTTGATTCACCAGCAAGCCACGCTATTTGATTGCATCGAATTTAATGAATCTTTTCGCTGGATTGATGTGATGAGTGAAATCGCTTTTTTATGCATGGATCTTGACGACCACCACTGCCCATCGCTCGCCTGGCGTTTTCTGAATAATTACCTTAGCCTAACGGGCGACTACGCAGGACTACAAGTCTTCAATTATTATCTAGCCTATCGAGCCATGGTGCGTGCCAAAGTCAGCTGTTTGCAACTAACACAAACAGACCTCAGCGACACTGAAATAAAACAAACCCAAAAAAAATTTCAAGGCTATATTCTACTTGCCAAGCAATATACCGTCCCACGTGATACCCCACTCATCATCACCCACGGCTTGTCCGGCTCAGGTAAAAGCACGCTCACCCAAATATTATTGGAAAAACTCGGGGCAATACGCATTCGATCGGATATTGAACGTAAACGCTTATTTGACCTTCATTCGCGGTCCCACGCTGAAGATCACATCAAGCAAAACAGGTATAGTGAAAAAAGTTTCCAAGCGACTTATCAACACTTAACAGACATGGCTCGTCTGATTATTAGTTGCGGTTTCCCAGTGATCATTGATGCGACTTTTTTAAAGCAATCACAGCGTCAACGGTGCCAATCACTCGCTCGCCAGTTACAAGTGCCTTTTATTATATTAGATTGCCAAGCACCCAAGCATATTCTACAAAAACGTATTACCCATCGACTGCAACAAACCAACGATGCATCTGAAGCAGACTTACACATACTTGACCAGCAAATAATAACCCAAGAACCTCTCAATGAAAATGAAAAACCATGGACGCTCACATTAAATCACCAGGACATGGTAGAGCCCAGCAATGCAGTGAAAAAAATATTATCTACCATCACTTGCTCATGAAAAGAATAGCCATATTGTTCACACAATAAAAATATCATCCAAGGGTTCGCAAACCGCGATGGATCGCATACAATAGAGCAAGGACGAGGGGATGAAACATTACACCATGAAAATGTATTCTATGTCGTACAAAAAAAGAGATAATCCGAGTCAATCGATTAACCGCATAATTTTCATGAGCGTCTTGTTAAGTTGTGCTCAATTAGAGGCGCACGAAATATCCTGCGATGGACATTACCATGTGGACGGTATTGGGGAAATAGCAAGTAACACCGGACACTTTGAAATATCCGCCTGTATTGTCGATCAAAAAACCGGAGAGGCCGAAGGGCATGTCAATTTTGATGGAAAAATAACCCACAGCAAGCCACATAACGAACTGGTTGGCGGGTTAATGACTTTTTCAGGCGATATTAAGAAATTGTCGATTACTGGATCTCATGCAAATTATGAGGCGATTGGCATCGCCACCATATGCGATTCCTCAGGCGATTGCAGGGATTATATCAATACCTCACTTTTTCCAAAAGGATCACAAGTTAACGATACTCACACCACGGCAACTAAACCAGCGAATGGTTTTAATATCGCCATTAAGCTCGGTGACAAAGAAATTATTAGCGCGACAGGTTTTGTCAATGAAGGCTATATCAGTGTGGTTGCACCTTAGCTTAAAGTTACGCAATACTTTTCCTATTGATAGCGGCGACGGGTATTCGACTCTCTCAATCCCTTTAGCCAATCGTACATTTCTGTCCTTCGCCTCCTAAAAATGTATTTTATGCTCTGAAAAACTGCCCCCGTCAAACTACTGAATATATCAATCATCACCTATACTTCGTAGTGAGAAGCCGTAGCATTCGTCAATCAACTTGATGACAAGGTAGAACATGACAGAAATGAATGAAAAGAAAAAAGCATTTCAAGCAATGATGGAGGAATACCGTGCGAATTATATCGACGAACTCCCCATTAAAATCGATCACATTGAACAACTTATTTTAAAACACGAAGACAAAAATCTATCCACTGAAATATCTGAACAACTCTATCGTGATGTACATAGCCTAAAAGGTACCGCAGGCACTTATGGTTTACAGATCATGACCAGCATATGCCATCACCTAGAAGATCAGCTGGGTCATTTTAACGAGAATTATGTAGAAACCTGTTTGCATTTTGTAGATTTAATGCGCACAGCAACAGAAATCACGACTCGCTCTTCCAGTCCAAACTTTAAAGAAGTAGAAATTCAATTATATAAACTTCAAAAAAAATTAGCTAAAAACAAAAAACTTGGCATGATCATTGACTCATCTCGATTAAATGCCATGATGCTAACCCATATTTTAGAACCTTACCCAATAAAAATAACAATTATGGATGATGGCCTAAAAGGCCTATCACGATTAATATTTGAAAAATTCGATTTTCTTATTACCAGCCGTGAAATACCATCACTTAATGGGGCGGCACTCATTAGTGCGTTACGAGCCTCTGACAGTGCCAACAAAAATATCATGAGCATTATTTTAACCAGCAAAATGGATACAAATTATTTTGCTGGCTGCCAGCCAAACATTACTATCATCAAAGATACCAATCTCAGCAAAAATTTGGCAAACACCATTGAATCATGCTTCCCCGACTTGACGACGTATGCTTAATTAGCGATGATACCTAATGAGGGAACAAATGATGCGCTCTAAAAATTATAAACTAATGTGAGTGCTAATTCGGCATCTGTTTTTTTAATATTGGGCGGTACATCAGACGTTCGCTTTAGCCTCAGCGAGGTCTTCATCGACAAATTGCCGACAATTTGCGCCGCTAATGCTGAAACCGATGTCACAATCGTCGAATTTTCACCAAAATCGGATATTAAGCTTTGACTAAACAAGGTGGTTTCAGTAATTTTCCACTCCAAATGACCTGAAGCTCTTACAATAAATTCATTTTCCGTATCGCCATCTTTTATTTTGCTTTGACGAACACCTGGACCGGCTTCTAAATCTAAAAACAAATGGGGTTTATTAATTAATCGCAGCCCATAGCCTAATGCCCCAACCGCCCGATACTCATAACCACTAAAACGATCATCTTCATACTGCAAAGTACCAAACGTATAACTATGCCGCCCAAACTTGTAATCGGATTTGCCCGCCGCCAAATAACGTTCGGCGGTGGTGTTCTCGTCACCATTGGCATCCTCCCCCGATGTTTTTAAAGCTTCTAAATTAATATGGTGGCGCCATTTATTTCGCTCGTTGGTGAAACTAAGCTTGCCATTGAGTGTTTTCGTTTCGGTATTTCCTTTGGTGATTATCGCACCGGCTTCGGCCGCCCCCTTCCAGTTACTACCAGCAATTTCAAGGGCGCTCACACTACTGGCCAAACTAATAAGCATCAGTGATAAAATTGATTTTTTGATTTTCATGGATCTGCTCCTAATTCAGATAACACCTTTAATAAAAACATTCCCACATACTTCCTATCGCTAATTATCATAATTTATAATAGGCTTTTACAAAATTGACCAATAATATTAGCCATCCCAATAACCCAATCAACTGAGTTACTAGTACACCACCGCCATCGCACTGAATGCAAGGTAGCGGTTTCGATTTAAAAAGTAAAGCACATCCAGTACAACGTTTTTCTACATACATAGACCGCATACAATATTTGATTTATCGAACGACAACAAGTATAAAAAAGCGTTTTAACAATGATTAACAATTTAAAAACGAATACTGAACAACAATATTAAATCGGCAGGGAATTTTCGGATTCAGATCTGAAGAACGATATACCCGTAGCGTTTGAGATTTAGGTATTGAGTACGAGACATATTTTTGTCCTGACTAGGCGAAACGACGAGTAATATCGAGATTATTGCGAGGAGTTTCAACACAGTCAGGGTGAAAATAGGGCCGTAATAAAGCCTAAATCTCAAACGCTACGGGTATATGCCGACATCTTGGTACTTTATACAGTATAACTAATCCCCCGGACTCTTTAGTCATAAAGTTCAAATAACATGCATACCTGTGTACCTTCACCCACCGTGCTGTTCACCGATATTTGAGCATTTAAGCGATCAATCACCGCTTTCACAAACGATAAACCTAATCCAAGACCGGGTTCATGCTTATGTGAACGGTGGTGAAAGCGCTGAAATTTTTCGAATATTTTTTTTAAGTCCGTTTCACGAATACCACTACCTTGATCATTCACACAGCATCGAAGAAAATGATTATGTAATATCAAATCAATCGTTATGGTGCTACCACTTGAACTATATTTAATCGCATTACTGAATAAATTCACAAATACGCGCTCTAATAATTCAGCATTCCCATTAATTTCACTTTCATAAGCCTTATTATTAAACACAAACTCAATATTTTTTGTTTTAGCCTGCGCCCATAATTGATCCATTGCATTATAGATAATCCCATCTAAATTCACGCTTTGCAACGCAATAGATTCACCACTTTCAATGCGATTCACTTGCACAAATGTTTCAGCAAGCTCCAATGTTTTATGAGCATAATTTTCCATTCGCTGAATGAGCATGTTAAGATCTACGGGGTCTTGTTTAGCCATTTCGACCAAAGCCAGTAAAGAAACAATCGGTGCTCTTAAATCATGTGACAGAAAATTCAGCATTTCTGTCCGGTTTCGTTCATGAGCCTTGATTCCAGAGATATCAGACAGGTTGATAATAATACCTCGGGCCGTTACGTCACTCAGTTGCAATGGGGAAAAATGTATGAGCAAATCTGTATGAGTCTTTGATTTCACGGAAAACTGTATAGCTTCATTTTTTAACAGTACGGCGGTGAATACTTGATATAAATCTTGATCAAACTCAGCAATTGCCTGCGTTAAAATAGGTTGGATCGCTTGATTTTTCAATGGGTAATTTTCATTACCAAATAAATATCTGCCCACCTGCTTATTCGCCATTTCAATTTCACCGGTAACGGACACCACAATCACCCCATCCGCCATTTGCTCCATACTTTGCAATACATACTGCCGTATCAAACGTACCTGTGTCGCCAATTGTTGGACTTCTTGAATCTTTTTCTGTATTTTTTCGCCAAAAAGCTTTTGTGTAAAACGAAATTCACCGATTAATTCTGTAAACAGGTCTTGCGTTAATTTAAGCTGCTCAGCATCAGGTAAATATTTACCTTGCCAATGCACACCCAGTCGCCAAGTGGTGCCTCGAATCTCTCCGTCCATCCAAAAAATATTATGCAGCTGTAACGATCGCTTGCGATCGTGGCATAATTGATTAATATCACCCCATTGCAAGCGGATATTCGCTTTATTATCGATTAAAATCCAGGCTTTCACGGGCAATAGATGGCGAATAAACTCCATGTGTTCCATGGATAAGCGGGATGAAGACCAAGGCAATAATTCTTTTTCAAACTTAAGATTCTGCAATTCATTGTTTAAATAACGTAACGCATTATTTAATCGCCACCAACTCCATACAGGATAACTGCTGCCAAGGGTTAATAGCACGACACTCGGTGGAAACCAATAATGAAAGAGTTGCAATAAGGCATATACCAAAACAATCGAGCTAGTGAGTAATATGATAATGAGAATAATCGCTGACCCTGGCGTGGTCCGAGGAAACAAAAAGGCAGGCAATAAAACAAAAATCAAAGATAAAATAAAAAACCAAGCAATCGGTATAATTTTTATACTGTGCTGCGATCGCACGGCTTGAATAATATTTGCATTAATTTCCACCCCCGACATAGTACTGGATAATCCGGACATCGGCGTTGGAAAAACATCACCCAACCCCACCGCCGTCGCCCCCACTAAAATAATTTTATCCTGAAAAAACTCTGTAGGAAATTGGCCAGATAATACCTGAGCATAAGAAATCTGATGAAAATGTCCGGGGGGACCCGCAAAGGGTATCAAAATTTGCTGGTCGCGTTTAATGGTCATCACAGAAGTCGCTTCATCTTGCGAACGGCGCGCATGACTCTCCGACGATGCCAATCGGTGATGAATGACACGTAGCACTTCTAAAGCCAAATGAGGCCAATGTGCATTTCCCAATCCTTGATATAAAAAAGTACGACGGGTAATGCCATCGGCATCAATATCGACATGCACCTGCCCTAAACCAGCGCTTGCATCAATTAACGGTGACATAGGTAATGTTTCGATGAGTTGGCCGCCGGCTTGTATCTGCTCAATAAAAACGGGCAAAACCACACGCTTCGAGGCCCGAATCGCGTTAACAAGCGCCCGATCACTGGCTTGATCAAGCTGGTTGGCTTCAGCGAAAATAACATCTAACGCAATCACTTTTGCCCCAGCTTGAGACAATATATTTACCAATTGGGCATGAATCTGCCGCGACCATGGCCAACGCCCCAGTTGCGATAAACTCATTTCATCCACGGCCACAATAATAATATCATCCGGGGGAGATTGGGTTTGATATCTTAAATAAGTATCGTAAATCAGATTGTCCCAACGCCACAATGTCTCGCTGAAATAAAGCAATAAAAAAACACCTGTAAGCACTAAAGGTAGTTTGGTGTAATCAAAAATTACCTTAAATTTTTTTGCTTTATGTATCAATGGTAAGTTTAAACTGATTTCAGAAAAAATAGACTCGTCGTGTGGATTAAGCGCAGCGAATCCACCCCTAAACCCGACTCGAAAACAAATCAATGCCGCCTGGCATTTTCCTCATTTTAATACCCTATTGAAACAGGAGAATGTTCGCTCATAGATGAAGAGATATTTTTTAATGATCTTTCTTGTAAAAAAACGGCATAAAATAACTTTTCCTCTGAAAGCCATTTAAGCTGACTAACAATGATCACAAGCGATTAGTTGGTTACGATAGAAAACGAAAATATTTCGCTAAAAACTTCATTTTTTTCATATTCTGGATCATTCCGACTTGCTACACGCCAGTAATATTGCCCAGGTGGTAAACTCATTGGCAAAACCAAATATTGTGTCTTTACCACGCTATCAAAAACAATACGATCAAACTGTTGTGTGGTCGATAACTGAAAATAAAAATACGGATTATTTTGGCCAGCGATCCAGTGAAAAGTTAAATTGGGTATCGTTAGTCTCTTACCATTAATGGGATTTTCCAAACTTGGAGGAGTTAATTGCATGAGTTGGATAAAACGATGTTGCCCCTCAAACCCTTGCAAGCCTTGCTGATTGACGGCACGGACTCGCATATAATACGTGCCAAGCGATAACGCCCCCCAGTTTATTTGTGGACGGGTTAGCATACTCTCTCTGGTTATTTCGACAAAGGTTTCATCTTGGCTTAATTGCGCAAGATAGGCTTTTGCATTGGGCACTGGCGGCCATTCAAAAAAAACCGGTGGCTGACTCACTCGCGAAGCTAATGCAGCTAATACCGGTGCAGGCAGTAATCTCACTGGTAGCGCCGGCGGTTTACCTTGCTCGGTAACCACCCCAAAACCAGCAAGTACTGAGCGCTCAACGCCATGTGCTTCCACAGCAATTTGGCCTTGCGTTACCTCACTATACATTTTTTCTTCCAGCGGATTAAAATTCACCCGAAACTGAGTGCCTCGCACGGCTGCCACGGCCGCAGGAGTGGTAATTTCAAAACGAGAACTGGGCGTCCGCAAAGGAGGAACCTGCGCATCAATACGGCCATTTTTCAAATTCATATGGATATCCACCATCCCTGTTTTTCCAAAAACACTCACCCTGTTCAATCGCAGGGTGGTTGATGCCTGCATCCAGAGTATCGTGCCATCAGCAAATTCCAAGGTGACAGCCGCCCCTTTAGCGGTTTGCACGGTACTATTGATACCCAGCGACATTTTGACTTGCAAGACTTGCCACGCCTGATCCGATACTTTCACTTGGGCATCACCCCTGACATAAAGCACAATGACAGACTTTGGTTGTTCTTTCAACCAAGTCAGCGGTATTTTAAGCACCGAGCCGGGCTGTAAATGTCGAGGGTTTTTGATGACATTATGCGCTTTTACTTGAGCCCAGTATGAGGTATCGATTAAATAGCGCTGACTAATATTCCATAAAGTATCCCCAGGGCGAACCGTATAAAGCCAGTCTGCTGCACCCACATTCGCTGAAGCAAAAATCAATGCAATCAACAGCGAAATGCATCGCTGTGTCACCCTTATTTTCATTTGTACACTCAGCAATACAACGAAGTTTTTCATAACGATGTTATTATCAACTCGTTATATTTGGTGAAATAATAGCCGACCTTGTCAAGATTACGCAAGACCGATCACAAAGATAAGGATATAGCAAGTTAAGCATTTACCAACGCGTACCATTGAAATGCTTGATGAAAAAACCAGGCCACCCATTAGTCATCGGTTGTGACTTGATCCAACCGGTATCCATATCGATAAATTGTTTTCAAGTGCCAACCATTTTGTGGGCTAAGCTTTAATTTCTGTCGAACGGTGCTAATGTGAGTATCGACTGTCCTGGTATTTAAATCACCGCGCTGTCCCCAAACACTCTCTAAAATATGTCCTCGGCTTAACAAACGTCCGGCATTACAAAATAAAAACAACGATAATTCAAATTCTTTACTGGTCAGTTGTGCTTTTGTCTCATGATAAGCTACGGAAAAATCTTCATGCGCAAACGTGTAAGGAATAAAAAAAGCCTGCTTATCATCATCCACCGACGCATGATACCGCCGAACTAAAGCCATGATTCGAGCAAATAATTCCATTTTACGCACGGGTTTTGTCATGTAATCGTCAGCACCGGCTTGAAGTCCCTTGACGATATCTGCTTCGCTATTTCGATTGGTGGTAAAAATAACGGGCATATGCCAATCCAAGGTTTTGCGAATCGTTGTTACGATATCAATACCGGAGATGTCGGGCAATTCCCAATCAACAATCAACAAGTCAAAACTCTCTTTTTTTTGCGCTTGTAGAAACTGTTGGCCCAAAGTAAAATGATGGTAATGATATGACTTACTTTTTAACCAGCCACACAACAACTCCGCCTGAGTCAAATCATCTTCAATGTAAGCAATTCTCAAATACAAATGTCAAACCTCATTAGTTTTAATATACGTATTTTATCTTGGAATATATTATACACAAGGAACCCCAAGAAACGCAGTCGCTTGGTTTTATTAGACTGTTATTTCGCCTTTTTGATGATATTTATGAAATAACAAATTATTACACTGCCCTCAAACAAGCTAACACGTTAGAAACATGCAGAGTATTTATCCTTATTTGGCAGTCTAACGCTTGATAATCTCGAATTTCACAAGGTTTTGAAAAGGGGGGAAGGAAGCATGCATGGAGAAAAGTCTGATTATAAAATCAAAGATCAAGCGAGACTTTAACGATCATTTTCACCTCCCACCTTCATGGCGAGCTTCGCCTAAAATGCCGACTTTTGGTGACCGATCCTCCTTTGCAACCCCCTCAGAATAGAACAATAATTCCTACGGTTTTGCACCTTCAGATCGGCCAAACCTAGCCTAAATCGGGGCGTGAAAATCCCACGTTATGATCGTGCTGAGTCATATTTAAAACGCTGGCTAATTACTCCATCACAAAAAACTCAACTCGACGATTTTTTGCACGCCCATCTTCCGTCGCATTATCAGCAAGCGGATGAGTCGAACCGTACCCCTTACTCTGTAGATTTCTATCCGGAACGCCACGTGAAATTAAATACGTCCTCACATTTTCGGCACGCTGTAATGCAAGCTTTTCATTCGATGATAAACTTCCTACCATATCCGAATGCCCAGCCACTTCAATAAAAATATTAGGATCTAACATTACCCGTTTAGCAATCCCATCAAGCAGCGTTTTAGTCTTTTGACTCAATCGGGTAGAATTTGCAGCAAACCGAATATCCTTCATCGCGGCAATGACAGATCGAATATCACATCCCTCTCGATCAATGACCGCACCCAGTTTAGTCTTTGGACAGGCATCCACCCGATCCACCAAACCATCGTTATCGCTATCGAGTTCACAACCGACTTCGTTTACCTTCAGCCAGGCGGGCGTATCTGCACACTGATCCCGATTATCGGCAATGCCATCAATATCTGAATCTACCGTACAGCCTTGACTATCCACCTGAAAATTGGCCGGTGTATTACCACATTGATCACCACTATCGGCAATGCCATCGGCATCTGAATCTAACTCACATCCTTCATTGTTGACTTTAGTGCCAAACCGTGTTTCATTACACTGGTCTTGATTATCGGCAATGCCATCGGCATCAACATCGAAAATACAGCCTTTCACATCAATCGCCACGCCAGGTAACGTATTCGCACAAGCATCTCGACTGTCGGCAATACCATCACCATCCGAATCAAGCTCACATCCGCTACGGCCTACCTTGACCCCCGTTGGAGAATTCGGACAATTATCGACTAAATCGATAATGCCATCGCTATCACCATCTTTCGCAAAACATCCTTGCTCATCAACTTCTGCATCGTGCGGGGTATTTTCACATTGATCAACTTGATTGGCGATACCATCCTTATCGTCATCTTGAATATTGGCGATGACACTGCCTATCGTGTGTCTATCTGTTTGCGCCTGAGCAAACATTTCTTCTTGTTCTGTCTCCTCCTCAGCAAATATGGAAGAGCGACCACCAATAGGAAATGACAATCCTAAACTAATGACCCAGTCTTGAAAGTTACTTTCTCCCAATAAATTGGATTCATCATGCCGCAATCGTGCATCACCACGCAATTTCGCCCCACTTTTGGCGATTTCACTCAAAAAACCGACACCAATATTTGCCATGGGACTCGATTTGCGTGGCCCATCAAATTTAGTTTGCATCACACCGCCACCGATCACCACAAAAGGCGCAAAACGACGTTTACGATTAAAAAAGTACAATGCGTCAGCCAATATCCCCACCTGTTTAAATTTAGTTTTGTTATTATGCTCTAATAAATCACCTACCCCACCCAACTCCATATTCCACCACCGGGAAAATTTTTTTCCAACAGATAAAGAGATGCCTCCGCCATTTTCACTCTCTCGGTTATCATCTGAGAAAACATAGGATAGCGCATGCTTGAAATAAAAAGGTTTATCAAATTCTTTAGCATGAACGATACCTCCCAATAACGGTATTGCTATAACAAACCAAATCATTCGTTTGAGATTCACTGGGTTAACTCCTTAAAATTTATTTCCTATCACATAAGCCATTCGAAAAAATAAGCGATGATCGATCATCTTGTGATATTCTTTAATCAAATTACTAAACAACAACATAATTTAGCTCAACGGATTCGGTGACAAAGAAACCACATTGATCGCTTTGCATTCACTTCAAATTTTTATAAGACGCCATCTTTGCTTTTATTGACAAAAAGTATAGCTCTAGATTAGCTAAATCGTTATCCAGACTTGCTTATCCCATCAAACAAAGCAATGGTATGTGCCAATAAATAATCAAATGTACTCAGCAAACTGAAGACTTCCGCCCATTTTTTTCAACAAATGAACCATAGGCTATCGTATTGCTGACAACAAGGTTTATTATCAATTTTTGCGAGCAACTCACTGAAATAGCCAAGCTAGGTCCTTAGTTATCAGCAGCGTTTCACCGCACAGAGCGGAAATGAATTAACAGAAAATACGCAGAGAAAAAAATAAAATGACTTTGGGAATGGGCGGCACAATAACTTCCCGGTTTCGCACCTCAGATATTTCGGGTGTTTTTTAAGCAGACAGACAGGTTGTTGCGTCGCCTATTCCTAAGTACTTACCGTGGTCGAAAATGCGACAAATGCAGGGGATTATTTACTTATTTGAAATATAACGCTATGATGATTTTTCAAACGCCATAAAACGATAGGGATATGGATTTTTTTCATCAGGCCAATGATCTTCCCGACTGATTTCCCGCCATTCATTCTGATCAAATTCGGGAAACCAAGTGTCGCCAACAAATTCGCCATCCACATACGTTAAATAAAGACGTTGCGCGAGCGGTAACATTTGCTGATAAATCGCCGCCCCCCCAATCACCATCATTTCATCAGCCCCTTGGACAACCATCAATGCTTGCTGGATATCGTCAGCAATAATGACACCTGCTGCACGATAATCACGATCCTGGGTTAACACAATATTGGTGCGCCCCGGTAGCGGTTTTGCCCCAAAAGACTCAAATGTTTTACGCCCCATTAAAATCGGCTTTCCCATGGTAACACGACGAAAATATTGCATATCGGCCGGTAATCGCCAAGGCAGTTGATTATTATGCCCAATCAGTCGATGATGGTCCAGTGCTGCAATCATAGATATTATCATAAGTGTTTTTTTTTAATTTAACCGACATTGAGCAATCTAGCTTTTGAAACTCACTAAGAAAATTGATCAAACAAGCTCAAATAGTAAGCGAGCTAATGTCGGATATAATGTTATGGTTGGATGACTCGAGCTTGGCCATCCCCGGTAACAAAAGTAAAATCAATACGCCCGCTTTTCGTGCCATTTTTATTGGTTGCCGATACCGTAAATTTATATTCACCCAGTTTTAGCGGTATCAATACCCCTTGGGTTTGCAGTGTCGTGAACTCTCGTGTGATCCGGGAAAAAAGTTCTTTAACGCGCGTCACATCCGGATTTTTTAAATACACTCCATGGCCCGCTTCAGCAATCATCTTGAGTTCTTGTTCTTCGATGTCATTGCCTAAACCGATCACATGAACCATTAACCCCAGGTGCTCTTTGATAGAACTCATCACATTATCAAGGTTCACGGGTTGTTTACCGTAGTGAATATATTCCGCATTGGAATTCGTTTTTTTACGTTGTTCATTAGGCTCAGTGGTATTATCAAAATAGCTATAGTTATCCGCGCCATCAGAAAACACCATCATCATATGATGGTCACGAGCCCCATTGAAAAAACCATTATCATAATCTATTTTCATTAACGTTGCCGCCTCGTGAACGGCACCATACAATTTAGTGACGGCACCAGAACTCGGCTCAGGGATGGATAAAATATCACTGGGCACCCAACTTTGTGGGTTCGCCTGGCTGATCAAATTGCGATTTAAAAAATCATTAAACCAAAATAACGAGAAAGCCACCTCACCGGAACGCTCTGACCAAATATCTAACACTTGCTGATAACTATCTCGCGCCGCTTCTAACATGCGATGGAATGCCGGTGGCTGGCGTAACAGCATGGAATAACTGGCATCTAATACCATCGAAAAATATAAATTTGTTGTCAATGCTTTCGAACTGGCATTGAGCACGGATTCTATATCAATGCGCCGATCATCAATCAAAAGTCGAAGATCAAATTCTTCAGAAGATAACGGAATATCATTATCTCCTCTCACAATATAATGCATCACCACCGTTGTTTTTCCACTGTTTTCATCCCAACTAATAATAGGCTCACTGGTTAGAGCAATGGTGATAGACGAGTTTTTATTTGCCAGCCATAAACCCGTATCAGACGATTCGTCCCAAATAATTTCTGAATCACCGCAAGCTGTCAATAATATAAAAAACACCAACAAAGCCAGGCGCATGAACCCACATCGTTTCATAAAACCCCCGTTTATGGAAATCGTCAAAATCGTATCTGTCTTAAATATATGATCGAGCACAATCTGAACTCAGCTGCAACGCCATACATTATACGAAAAGAGAAACGTTTTGAAATCAGTGACGATGTAGCCGCACGGGCATACGCTTAGCGCCCCAATGACCCGGTGTTGCTGCCCAATGCCCTGCACAATGGGCTTCGCAAAACCGACACTTACCGTTATCGGTTAAGTTCCAGTCACTTAACGTATACCTATCTCGCCCGATTAACAATTTACCGCATTGATGACAATAGGTGCTTTGCCCGACTTTATCATGCACATTACCCGTATAGACGTAGTGAATACCATTTTTTAAAGCGATTTCTCTGGCTTGTTTTAATGTGCTAGCCGGTGTCGCTGGTATATCTCGCATCTTCCAATCAGGATGAAAAGCGGTAAAATGCATCGGCACATCGGCGCCGAGATTTTCTTGCACCCAGCGAGTCATTTTATCGATCTCTTGAGTAGAATCATTTTGCTCGGGAATAAGCAAGGTCGTTAACTCTAACCAGGTGCTGGTATATTTCTTGAGATAAACTAAGGTTTCTAAAACCGGCTGTAAATGTGCGCCGGTTAACTTCCAATAAAATTTCTCGGTGAAGCCTTTTAAATCGACATTCGCGGCATCGATATGATCGAAAAAAAGTTGCCTTGGCTGTTCACAAATATAACCCGCCGTCACTGCTAACGTATGGATGCCCTTAGCACGACAAGCGATGGCAACATCCACCGCATACTCCATGAAAATCACCGGATCATTATAGGTAAACGCAATGCTTTTACAACCCATCTTCAGTGCCGTTTGGGCAAGCACTTCCGGAGAAGCCTCGTCACACAGGGTATCAACTTCGCGAGATTTGCTAATGTCCCAGTTTTGACAAAATTTACAAGCCAAATTGCACCCCGCCGTACCAAACGAAAGTACCGGCGTACCAGGATAGAAATGATTTAAGGGTTTTTTTTCAATGGGATCAATGCAAAAGCCACTGGATCGCCCATAGCTCGTTAACACGATCTGCTGATCTTGACAAGCGCGCACAAAACATAAACCGCGCTGCCCCTCATGCAACTGACAGAAACGTGGGCACAAATCACATTGAACCCGCTCACCGGCTAATGGATGCCAGAATTGAGTCGGAACAATTTCAGGGTTCATTGTCGCCATTATTTTCCATTTTTGTCAAAAATATAACAATTTATCCCTCTCAGAAACTCGTCTATCTGAGCCGATTATTTAGCCTTTACTCGATCTGCTTATGACTAATCAGACTGTCGTCTGAAAAGCAAATGAAGCAAAAGGTTTTTGTATTTTGCAGCAAACTTAAGGTACACTAAAATACACTGAGAGAGTGGCTTCAGCTTCCCTGAGACAAGTGATAACATGAGAGAAAAACAAATATCTGGAATACGTTACCCAGCGGTCGCCGGCATATTTTATCCGGTAGATCCCCAGGAGCTTAAGCAAATACTCCAGGGATTTTTAGATGAAAAAACCATCAAACAATCCCTCCCTAAAGCGATGATTGTCCCTCACGCCGGTTTGATCTATTCGGGGTCGATTGCGGCCAGTGCCTATGCTCAGTTACAAACTTTCGCCGAACAAATAACGCGCATCGTATTATTGGGTCCAACACATCATGTGGCCTTTCACGGTATGGCATTCCCTACCGCGCATATTTTTGTGACCCCGCTGGGCAACATTCCCATTGATCAACAAACCATCAGCTCGGTCACCCATTTCCCATTCGTGTCAATCAGTGACCTAGCTCACTTACAAGAGCATAGCCTTGAGGTACAATTACCCTTTTTACAAGCACTGATACCTACATTTTCATTGGTTCCCGCCGTCATCGGTGAAAGCTCACCCCAAGAGGTTGGCGAAATACTTGAGGCATTATGGGGGGGGGACGAAACGCTCATTATCATTAGTTCAGATCTTAGCCATTACCATGGATACACGGAAGCGAAACAATTAGATAAACACACATCGGAGGCCATCGAAAGCTTTCATATCGAGGCCATAAACCATCATCATGCCTGTGGACGCAATGCTGTGAATGGCTTATTGTTACTTGCAAAAAAGAAACATTTGCAAGTAACAACGGTGGACCTGAGAAACTCAGGCGACACCGCAGGCAGCAAAGATCGAGTAGTCGGATATGGCGCCTACCTGTTTCACTGAATCAATTATGTTAACGCTATCAGATACTGAAAAAAAAACCTTGCTTGAGATTGCCCACCATTCCATTCAACGCAAACTCGCCGGTAACGAGCCATTAGATCTGAATACCGCGGATTACCGCCGGAAAAATTTTCAGCAAACCTATGGCTCATTTGTCACACTCAAACATGACAACCAGTTACGCGGTTGCATCGGTTTGTTAGAGGGGCAATCCATACTCACCGAAGACATCGCTAATAATGCGCTCGCCGCTGCATTCAACGATCATCGCTTTGCCCCGCTGAGCCAACAAGAATTCGATGAAATCCAAATTTCGATTACGGTACTGAGTGATTTGCAGCCCGTTTCTTTCACCAGCGAAGCCGACTTAATCGCACAAATCCGACCGAACATTGATGGTCTCGTCATACAAGAAAACACCGATCAAGGCACTTTTTTGCCAGCCGTATGGGACATGTTACCGCAACCGCAAATATTTTGGCGGCAATTAAAGCTAAAAGCGGGCTTGCCAAGCGATTACTGGTCAACCACACTGAAAGTATTTAGGTATACTGCGCTCTCATTTTCTACCGATTGAATATTAATATATCCAATGTAACGAATGCTCATAAAAAACGTATTTAAGTTTGCACCTTGGCCGGGTTGTTACCATTATTATCGATATCAGTCAATCAATTACAATAATCAAAGGAAGGAAGCCAGGCTATTTAGCCTCCACACTGCATCGACCAATACGCTAGCGTATTGGTTCATACCAAGCTATTATCATGACGATAAGGATTAAATAATAGCACAAGCACAATAAAAATTAACATATTAATCCCGCCACTAAGCACTTTTTGGTATTAACTATGCTAGATGCTTTAGCAACAACAAGCGATATGGATTTTGCCCGATGGCGTTCGCTTAAAGCGCAGCAACAGTGTGATAACAAAATTGTTTCATAGCTTTTAAGTGGTTGCCATCGGGGTGAATAATAGGACACTAGGTGATCATGGGAAAATCGGTCTACATTTGTTACCTTGACCATCGAATAAAATTAGAGCGAAATACAACGTATACGGTTGGCCGCCAAAAAAGTGATATTACCTTATCTCATTTTCTGGTATCTCGGCAACACGCTCGTTTTGAATGGTTAGAGGATGATTTATTTATCGTTGATGCCAATAGCACCAACGGCACCTCAGTGAATGGCAAAACGGTACACAAAATTCCACTGAAAAATGGCGATCGAATTGAAATTGGCGGTTTTCATATGGACGTTGTGTTTGTCTATGAGCCAACCGATACTATCAAAGCATCCACTCCTCTGTCCGACGAAACACTCATGCTCAATAAGGCGGTGGAACAAATACTCAAGGATGTGGAAGATCAATCACTGGCTGCCCGAATTTCCGATTTAAAATCACAATTTGAACGCCGTAAACAGGTGTTGACAGACCTGGCCTATAAAGACACACTCACGGCGCTTTACAACCGACGATTTTTCGACAAAACATTACAAGAAGAAACCGAGCGTGCTCGCCGTTACCAACGTGATTTGCAGTTGATCCTTATTGATATCGATCATTTCAAACGTTTAAACGATACCTATGGACATCAAAAGGGTGACGACGCCTTGCAAAATATTGCGTCAATCATCGAAGGCCATTGCCGTGAAAACGATACCGTAGCACGTTACGGCGGCGAAGAGCTGGTCATTATTTTACCGGAAACGGCCTTGGAAATGGCGATTAAAGTAGCTGAAAAAATACGCAAAAAAGTGCAAAACGAAACCAAACGACATACGGATTGTGAAGTAACCATCAGCCTTGGCATTTCCAGTTTTAGCGCGTTAAATAACACCCCAGAAAAACTCATCAAAAGCGCAGACAATGCGCTTTATTTAGCAAAAAATGAAGGCCGCAACCGAGTCGCAACGGAACAAATGGTCTCTTGTTATTCCTAATCCTTAAGGAATGGACTCACCTAACGGGTCATGTGAGGGAGGAACTTGCAAATAAAACCCGTGTTGCAATAATTGGCTTTTTACCGATTGGACATTCGCTTGAGCTAACTTCCGATCCGGGGTTAATTCAAGCTCCATCACCCATTCCAAAGGCTGCAGCCTATCTAACAAGGTTTCTGGCACCCGAGAAAAATCATTAACTTTCTCAACATACAAATAATGATCAGATTTTAGGGTACTTTTATAGATTACACACATCATTTTCCACTCTCACTCATTGACATTAGCTCAGTCATCAAACCCGATCCAGGCCGGGAGTATACCAAATACCAGACAATATCGCTTAAAAAATCGCTAATCATTCGCCGAACAGCGCCAAAATGTTTTTGAGGGGATGGGACGGTCAAATTATACTCGGCGGTAAGCGTGACATTTTTTTGACTTTAATCATTAAACACTTCTATGATTAAATTAGTTAGTTAAACATCCTTCCCTGACACTTGATTGGCGACTAATATGTATAATTACGTAAGGATAGGCTTATCAACAAAAGCGCGAATCATGAATGGCGACAGTGATTAAAAATTTCTCCATTCCTTAACAGCGCAATAATTGTTACCCACCCAAAAATCCAATACCACCACAACGCAAGCACAGAAATACGGTTCGCCATTGCGTTTAAAGAACAATAAAATTGAGTTTTATTTTAAGGAGCATTGATGAAAAAAAACACAGTCACTGTCACCGATAACAGAAGTGGAAAAACCATTGACCTGCCCTTGCTAGAAGGCTCTCATGGACCACCCGTCATTGATGTCAACCGTCTCTATAAAGAATTAGAATTATTTACTTACGACCCCGGCTTCGTATCAACCGCCAGTTGTAAAAGTAAAATCACCTATATTGATGGCGACAAAGGGGTATTACTTTATCGTGGTTACCCGATTGATCAACTCGCCGAAAAAAGCAGCTTTTTAGAAGTCGCTTTTTTAATGTTATATGGAGAACTCCCCAAACAAAACGAACTGACTCGGTTTAAGGATTTAGTCCGCCGTCATACCATGCTCAATGAAAGCCTAAAAAGCTTTTACAGTGGCTTTTATCACGACGCGCATCCGATGGCCATTATGGTCGGTGTATTTGGCTCACTTTCTGCTTTTTACCATGATTCCTTAGATATCCACGATCCGTCACACCGCGAAGTGGCCGCTTTTCGTATGATCGCCAAGATCCCCACTATTGCCGCCGCGAGTTATAAATCTTCCATTGGTGAACCTTTTGTTTATCCAAAAAACAACTTAAGTTATAGCGGTAACTTATTACATATGATGTTCTCTGTACCGACCGAAGAATACGTCATTAACCCGATTGCAGAACGAGCACTTGACTTAATTTTTATTTTGCATGCTGATCACGAACAAAATGCCAGCACATCAACCGTACGCCTCGCAGGTAGCTCATCCGCCAACCCGTTTGCTTGTGTATCCTCTGGTATCACGGCACTGTGGGGACCAGCGCATGGGGGGGCTAATGAAGCCGTGCTACTCATGCTTGAAGAAATCGGAGACATATCACAAATTCCAAAATATTTAGCCAAAGCCAAAGACAAAAATGACCCCTTCCGACTAATGGGGTTTGGTCACCGAGTGTATAAAAATTATGACCCGCGAGCTAAGATCATTCGCAGTATGTGTCATGAGGTATTAAACAAGTTGGGCGATAAAAATGATCCGCTCTTTGAACTCGCCTTAAAGCTTGAAGAACTTGCGCTAAATGATGATTATTTTAAAGAGCGCAAACTCTATCCCAATGTCGATTTTTATTCGGGCATTATTTATCGAGTACTCGGTATTCCCACCAATATGTTCACCGTCATGTTCACGATTGCCCGAACCGTTGGCTGGGTTGCCCAATGGATGGAAATGATCGCCGATCCCGATCAGCGGATTGCACGCCCCCGACAACTCTATGAAGGAGCAAAACTCAGAGATTACGTCCCATTGGATAAACGTTAAAAATTCAATATATCCAACATTGAGTCGGGTGTATCATACACTCATACACCCGTTAACGTATGACAAACACCTCAATGGGCGCGATATCAATTTCCTCACAAACCAAACCTATCACATCAGCATGTGTTGACCCTTCCCATAACCATTCTTTGAATCTTTTTATTTTAGTCTCTTCACCGCAGGCAACCAATTCAACTCGGCCATCGGATAAATTCCTTACCCAACCAGTAATACCTAGGCGACTAGCCATTTCCATCGTCGATTGGCGATACCAAACGCCTTGCACCTTACCGCTAACCCAGCATTTCACTGCCGTTTTCATAAACCCTCAATCATCACCGTTTGTCCGATACCCAATACATTATTGTTGGTGAAAAATGACACCGCCAATTCATATTTCGGTTGATTATTACGAAAAATCACTGGCTCAATACCAACAAACTTAACTTTTCCTTTATAAAATTTGTTACCCGACTTAATATTGACGTCTTGATTGATCGAAACCTTTTCGATTAATGAAAAATCGAGTTCGGCCACAGCTAACATCGAATCATTTTTCACCAAGGTAAATAACGGAATCACCGGCAAACCTGACACAATCACTTGACCTAAATCAACTCGTTTTTCTATAATGAGTCCAGAAAAAGGGGCGATGATTTCACTGTATTGCAATTGATAAGCCGCTTTCGCTTGGTTTGCCATGGCGTGTTTTAATCGGGCAACCGCCTGCTGATACGCGAGATGGGCCTGCTGCAAAGCCGTGTCTGACAATACTGTTCGTTTATATAACTCATCGGCACGTTCTTTTCCTTTTCTCGCCGCCTGCTCATCAAGCCATTGTGCCGCTACTTCCGCACTCATGGCTTCTAACTTAGCTTTATAGATACGCTGATCTAAGCGCATTAACACGGTACCAGCGGTCACATGCGCCCCTCTATCGACCAGCACTTCTCTCACAACACCGGACAATGGCGTACTTAGGGTGATTTTGTTTTCCCATTGCACCACCGCTTCAACACTCGCCGCTTTCCCTGTTGAAACGATTGTTAAGAAAAAAACGCCATACCTGATCAACACCCAAACCCATTTCATAAATTAATCAACCAAAGTTTTGCCGGTAATGACATTGAATTGTGACTTTTTGCTCATCAATCAGCTTAAAATTAACCCCAAGTACCACATGATATTATTTATCGTTATAATTAACATAAGGTTCAATATGGACTCCAAAATCTTATTCGACGACTTGAATTTGGACAATTCGTTCACGCCAAGAGGAAAACAATGACATTAATTCGCCAAGACGATTTCATTCAAAGTATAACCGATAGTTTGCAATTTATATCATATTATCATCCGATCGATTTCATTCAGGCACTTGATGCCGCTTATCATCGGGAAAAATCCCCGGCGGCGAAAGAGGCGATGGCTCAAATTTTAGTAAATTCACGCATGTGTGCATTGGGGCACCGCCCGATTTGCCAAGATACCGGCATTGTGGTGGCATTTATCGATATTGGCATGGAAATACGTTGGAATACTCATCGACCGCTAGAGGACATGGTCAATGAAGGCGTTCGGCTCGCTTATACGCAAGCTGACAATCCGTTACGTGCCTCATTGGTTAGCGACCCGGCGGGCACTCGGAAAAACACAAAAGACAATACCCCGGCGGTCGTTCATGTTCGCTTAGTCACCGGTAATAAAATCGATGTACACATTGCGGCAAAAGGGGGCGGCTCGGAAAATAAAGCCCGTTTAGTCATGTTAAACCCTACCGATGACATTGCAGAGTGGGTGGAAAGAACCGTTCCTCAAATGGGGGCCGGTTGGTGTCCGCCTGGGGTGCTTGGGATTGGGATTGGCGGCACCGCCGAAAAAGCAACATTGCTCGCTAAACGATCACTCATGTCACCCATTGATATTCAAGAGCTCATCACTCGTGGCGCCACTTCAACTCTGGAAGAATTACGTTTAGATATATTTCAGCGCGTTAACGCATTAGGTATTGGCGCGCAAGGCTTAGGCGGCCTCACCACTGTGTTAGATGTAAAAATACTTGATTTTCCAACGCACGCCGCCTCCAAACCTGTCGCGATCATTCCCAATTGTGCGGCCACTCGCCATATTCATTTTAACTTAGATGGCACAGGACCCGCGAAACTCGTCCCGCCGGCCTTGTCAGACTGGCCAAAAATTACTTTGCAGATCGATGAACATACTCAACGGATCGATCTAGAAACCCTCACAGCCAAAGACATTACCCACTGGCAACCCGGCGATCGATTATTATTATCAGGACGTCTATTAACAGGCCGCGATGCCGCACACAAACGCCTCGTCGATCTATTAAACAATAATCAACCGCTACCTCAGGGTCTCAACTTTAACAACCGATTTATCTATTATGTCGGTCCCGTTGATCCGACAGGCGATGAAATTATTGGACCGGCGGGTCCCACCACCGCCACTCGCATGGACAAATTTACCAACCCCATGTTAGCCAAAACTGGCTTATTAGGCATGATAGGAAAAGCAGAACGAGGTCCCGCCGCGATCAATGCCATTAAAACCCATCAAGCCGTCTATTTAGTTGCCACTGGCGGTGCCGCCTATTTAGTATCAAAAGCCATCCGTGCCTCGAAGGTCATCGCCTTTGAAGAGTTAGGGATGGAGGCGATTCATGAATTCATCGTCGAAGATATGCCAGTAACCGTTGCGGTAAATACCCAAGGCAAATCCATCCACCAAATCGGTCCAGCTCAATGGCAAAGCAAACGATAAAACCAAGCTTAAGAAGCAACGTTTCCGCGTTTGGAGGAATTGGCCGTGGCCCCATGGACTTCACTCGCATGGGTCAAATAGAGCGCCAAGCCGACTAAAGCAATCCCCGCCGCTAAATACAACAAAGACAAAGGACTATCAAAATGCATATTAATCGTATGTTCGAAAAACTTAACAATCAGGATCATTAAAATCACCTTCGCTAAGCGTGCTTTTAAATCATCCAAACTATGAATCACTAATACATTACTTGAGACACCAGTCTCACTCGCATATTTAATTTCGCTGATAAACAATTCATAGAGACCCATCGCAAAAATCAGTAATACCGTTGCCAACAAAAAGCCATCGACAATTTCTACCACATGGGTGACCGATTCACTTCTTAACGTCGCTCGTTCTGCCGTCGTTAACGCCGGAGACGCATAGTCAAGCAAGTGAATGAGCGTATAAAATACATCCACCGTTGCCATATAAAACACACCGATGCTTGTCAATAAACTGGCGACCACGGCAATTAATACAATAAACCGGCTTTGCCATAATGCTTTTTCAAACATTCTCTCAGCAACTTTCATTTTATTATTGGTCATAAGTTTATTAAGTATGATGTTGGCGTAAAAAAGGGAACGTATTGAATATTTACCAAACACATGCCGTAGGGGATAGACATTGTATCGCCGTCACGTATGATTTTTGAATCTCGCCTAAGGGCGAGATTTGATGATCCGAAATCCCAACGGGTACGACTGAATATCCAGACAAATGTAACGTTATTGTTATTCTTGTTGCTGCTGCTTAATTTGTATCGCTTTATCTCGTGCTAACAAGGCATTTTCTTTCGCTGCCACCGCATTTTCTTGGGCTTGCTGATAGTTACCAATATCCAAGTCTTCTTCAGCAAGATGCATGAGCTTTCGCGCTTTCTCAAACTCATCCGAAGCAAGCTGGGGGGCACTGACTTCTTTTGCTGAGGCGAGCGCTTGCCGAGCATCACTCATTTCCTGTACAGGCAACCCAACACAAGACAAGCCACTCACAGCCAAAATAAACATTGCCCAAAAATAAGCAATTCGAAATATTAGGGTAGGCCTCATGGGTCCTTTATATTTTAATTTGCATGTTTTTCGCCCGAAAAATTTATTCACAGCAAATCCACACGTCAAAAACACGTCAGCATTGGCATTCATTCACCGATGACAACTCTGAATACAATAGGCACTTTATTGGCAGTCAAGCTATCACCCACCTGTTGTAGTGTCAAGACAACTTTACCGATCAAACCTCATTCGATAATTTTGTCCAGCTTTTTTTAAAAAATCAAGTTTGTATGGATAAAATTCCAGGTACAATGCCCCGTCTTTATAACAGAAAAGATATCGATCATGACAGAAATATTAGTTTTATATTATAGCCGCTATGGCGCCATCGAAAAAATGGCTAGACTCATTGCGCGAGGTATCGAAGAATGCCACGGCACTCAAGCCAAACTTCGTACCGTGCCGAACGTTTCAACGGTCTGCGAAGCCACCGAAAATAGTATTCCGACAACAGGCGCTCCTTATGCCACCTTGGAAGATTTAAATGATTGCGCAGGATTAGCCTTAGGCAGCCCGGCCTATTTTGGCAATATGGCTTCACCAGTCAAGTATTTTCTAGAAACCACAACTAGCTCATGGCTATCAGGCACCCTGACAGGCAAACCCGCCACTGTATTTTGCTCCAGCGCCTCCTTGCATGGCGGACAAGAATCCACCTTATTATCAATGATGATACCGCTCTTACACCATGGCATGTTAATCCAAGGTATACCATACCAGGAACCTGAGCTTAACAACACATCCAGTGGCGGCACACCTTATGGTGCCAGCCACTACGCCGGCCCGGACAATCAACGAGCCATCAGTCATGCAGAAAAAACCCTGTGTCTCAATACTGGCAAACGGCTTGCGCAACTTGCATTAAAATTATCCTAAGAAAAACCACGCTCAATTCGCCATATGACAATCCAAAACATTTGGAGTAAATAGCTTATTCAAGGTAGAATATAAGACAAAAACTCATACTAATAACTCATATCCAGATCCCACCAACAGCCATAGGATCTAGGTAATATTTCATTCCAAAATACTCCACCAGTGGGGAGTCTAACATATGTCACAATATTTCAAACATTTTACATTTATCGTCTTATTTATCATTGGTTTTACTAGCTTTCCAGGGTTTGCTGGAGGTCAGATTATTATCAATAATACCGCCCTTCCAGGTAATGTCGGTGTTTACACAAGTAAAAATACCACGTTGCTGGGACCACGTTGCCCAATAGATAGCCAGCATTGCAACAGCTTCGGTATGCCAAATATCCAGGTGATTCAGGCGGATGATGATGGTTCCATTTGGAACGCTATCGGTTTATCCAATCAGCAGTCCACCCGCTATCAAAGTGACAGCCCAATTACGGCAACGTCCGCCATCTCAGAAAATGGCCTCCTGATTTCTCTAAAAAAGTTAAGACGCGCCGCCAATAGTCTTGCCCAACTGCGCCCGAATGGTTTAACCAGCGGTCAGTTTGGTAGCCTCAACTGGATGGATTTTATCGCACAGATTACCAACGCAAAAACCATGTATGGCGTGGTGCGAGTTAAAATCCCCGTGCAAACAGAGAACAGCCCGGCTCAATCATGCGCCTGTACACTCGCTTCTGGCAACAATCTAAGTGCGGGCGAATCAATTTGTGGAACCATCCTCAATCCTCACTCACAAATTCGCATCAAAGGCACATTATTTATCGATTTCATTGCTTGCGATACGGGAGTGCCGTTATCAAATACCACAGGCGATTCGCCTACGCTAACGATCAATATTCCGCTTCACATCAATAGTACCAGCTATGCCACGTTAAATTTCGATGCCCTCACCCAGTTAAGTGGCACCAATGATTGTGAAGCTAACCGAACCGAATGTGTCAAAAAAATAAATACCAAGCTGCCTTTTGCATTAATTTCACCCTCTGCCCTTCGCGCTTATCAGGCAAGTAAGCAGACCGCATTGACCCAAACATTATTTAATACGTTGAGCCCAGCTGAACAATTTCAATTACTCATTCCTTCGGGTTATAACGCGGGGTGGCTTGATGCATTTCAGGCATTGAATATTGCTAAATCCCAGTGGTTAGCCTTAGGTTTTGCCAGTCCTAACTACCAAGGCCCATTTACTGAACAAGACATCGTCTCTGAACAATTCCAAGATATTCCTGCACTGGCTATTTCTGGTGGAAAAGTCACGTTAGCCAACCAAGTAAATATTTCAGGACTCGTCTATTCTGTCCAGAAATTATCCATATCACAAGCCCAAGCAAGCCAGCAGTTTTTCAATGGTAGCCTCCTCGTTCGCGACGGTTTTCATATCGCAACCGCGAAAACTGGAGGAGCGATTCTCATCAACAACGATCCAATGTCCTATCGCCAAACCGGCGTATTGTCTGGAGGTAATGGACAACCCATATTCAAACCCTATATCCACCAAAAAGCTCGCTACCAAGGTGACGATGAAAATGGTGGCTCCGGAAATGGTTCTAATCGAGGTTCTAGCGCTGATTTTAGCCCCAACCAAAATGATTGTGTCCGAGAAATTAACAGCGGTTCAGATTCAGGTAGTGGCAGTTTTAGTCAACAAATAAGATTTCCTTGTGAATGTATACCACCTCCCCCACCAGATAATGGCAGCGGTAGCGATGGCCCGACCCCCACTAATTATTACACTTACAAAAGAAACAACGGAATATCGCCCGCAGAACATGAAGAAATCGGAGAAGGTAGTGGTCGCGGCACAATACCTGATTGTAAAGAGCCACCTCCTCAGCCAATAGAGCCACCCGCAGAGCCACCTCCGCCAACAGAGCCACCCACAGAGCCGCCTCCGCCAACAGAGCCGCCGCCACCCGAGGAACAACCCCCCGAAGAATCTAATTTTAGTCACCCTGGTCCCCGCTGGGTTGAAATAAGACCGAGATAAAAAATAATCAACATCCCCCCTCCCCCCCACATTTTGCGGCAAAATGTGAGGGGGAAAACAAATCCGGCTGATTTCTTTCCTCGATATCTCCCTCAAAACACTTCATCGCAGTCCTTATATGGAGCAAGTTAGCATTGCACGCTAAACTACCCATATGGATACATCGTTTATCGCCTTAGCGCAAAGACCGAAGCACATCTCTCTCCTTAATGGTTGGTAATCGAAAAAACAGGAAATAATCAATAAAATGAAATACTTAAAAACAAAAAACCCCTTTACCCAACAAGATATCTGCCAATACATAATGGATGAAAATAGTGATATCGAACACAAAATCTCGCTCGCACGGGAGGCTTTTCAACAATGGAAACGCCTGCCCATCCAGAATCGAGTCACCCACCTCAAGCAAGCATTGGACTATTTTGAGCAGCATCGTGATGAAATCGCCATCAACATCACTCAAGAAATGGGCAAGCCACTCATACAATCCCATCACGAAATCAATACCTTTATGGAAAGAGCCTATTTTTTATGTGAGACCGCCGAAGCCGCACTGCAACCGCAAATATTGCCTAATAAACCCGGTTTTCATCGGCAAATCGTCCATGAACCCTTGGGCGTCGTTTTCATCATGGCGGCTTGGAATTATCCATTATTGGTGGCAATCAATGGCGTAATGACCGCTTTACTGGCAGGAAACACGGTTATTTTGAAGCATAGCAGCCTCACTCCCTCCATTGGCCAACATTTCGAAAAAGCATTTGCTAATTTAGCCGATATCTGTCCGGTTTTACAGCATATTATCGTAGACCATAAAACAGCCACTCGCCTCATTGAACAAGGCGGTATTGACCACATTATTTTCACCGGGTCGGTTCATACAGGCCGGCAAATCTACGCTAAAACAGCGCACCGCATTCTCGATTGCCAATTAGAACTTGGCGGAAAAGACGCTGCCTATGTGGCCGAAGATGCCGACTTAAGCGCGACGGTGGCAAGTATCGTCGATGGGGTCGTTTATAATGCGGGACAATCGTGTTGTGGTATTGAACGCGTCTATGTCCATGCCAGTCATTACCAAGCATTTATCGATGAAGCGAAAAAAATATTAACAAACTATAAACTCGGTGACCCTAAACAAACAGAGACTCAACTTGGCCCGCTCGCCAAATCAAAATCCAGCGAACTATTAAGCCAGCACATTACTGATGCCATCGATAAAGGTGCAGAACTTATCTGTGGTGGCCATGCTCGCACGATTGGCCACGCTATTTTTTTCGAACCCACCTTATTAAGCAACGTCAATCATCAAATGCTCGTCATGCAAGAAGAAAACTTTGGTCCTATTTTGCCCGTGATGTCCGTTGACAATGATGCACAAGCATTGAAACTCATTGATGATTCCAGTTACGGCCTCACGGCGGCTATTTACACTATCGACAAACAACGCGCCATCGATTTTTCGCAACAAGTGAATGCCGGCACTGTTTTTATGAATCGTTGTGATTACCTCGATCCCGCACTTCCCTGGACAGGCGTTAAAAATAGCGGTAAAGGTTCTTCTTTATCCACTTACGGATTTCATCAATTGACCCGCAGAAAATCCATGCATTTTAAGCTTTAAGGGAGAAGGTTTATGACCAACAGAAAACCGACAATACAACAAAAGCTCGATATCTATAAAAAGCAAAACATTAAACGGGTTAAATTAGGCATCACCGACATGGATGGCGTCATCCGTGGCAAATATCTCAGCCTGGAAAAATTTTCCGGCCTAGCTCATGACTCAGCCGGTTTTTGTGATTGCATTTTTGGCTGGGATGTCAATGATCAACTCTACGATAATGCTTCATTTACGGGATGGCATACCGCTTTTCCTGATGCACCTTATCATATTGATCTCGCTAGTGAACGACGATTGATTGAGGAAAATAACATTCCTTATTTTATTGCAGAACTCTCCGCACCGGACAATCAGACCACCCACCCCATTTGTCCACGTAATGTGCTAAAAGCTATATTAGCCAAAGGTGAGGAATTAGGTTATGGTTTTCAATTAGCTTTCGAATATGAGTTTTTTATTTTTAATGAAAACCCTCACTCTGCCAAAGAAAAACACTACCAACAGCTAACGCCATTATCGCCTGGAAATTTTGGTTATTCCATACTTCGCACAGCAACCTATTCGGAACTCTTTGATACGTTCATGGAGTATCATCTATCCCTCGATTGTGAATTAGAAGGTTTGCACTGTGAAACAGGACCTGGAGTTTGGGAGGCAGCCATTAAATACGATACCGCATTAAACGCCTGTGACAAAGCCACGCTATTCAAGACCTTCAGCAAAGCTTTTTTTCAAAAACGTAATATGCTCGCCACTTTCATGGCAAAATGGTCGATGAACTATCCTGGGCAAAGCGGTCATTGCCACCAGTCGATGATTGACTTAAACACCGGACATAACTTATTTTATGACGACAATCATAAAAATCAGATGAGCGATTTAATGCGTCACTATGTCGCCGGCGTACAAACCTATTTAAGACCCTTTCTCGCCTTATATGCACCAACCATCAACAGTTACACTCGACTCGTCAAAGGCGCCTGGGCACCCACCGCCGCCAGTTGGGGCGTCGATAATCGCACGACAGCATTAAGAGTGATTCCAGGCACAGAAAAATCACAACGCTTAGAATTTAGACTCAGTGCGGCAGATGCCAACCCTTACCTGGTGGCCGCCGCCTGCATTGGTTCCGGTTTGTTAGGCATCCAAAAAAAATTAAAACTCACCGAGGCGATACCAGGCAATGCTTATGAGCATCAACATGAACTTAGTGAATCATTGCAATTATTTAGCAACCTCCGTGACGCCAACTTCGCATTAACCCAATCCGCTGACGCACAAGAGGTTTTCGGCAACCCCTTTGTTGAGCACTTTACTGCCAGCCGCGATTGGGAAATCCGCGAATACGAGCGCCATATCAATGATTGGCAACTGCAACGTTATCTTGAAATTATTTAACGAGGAATTCTTCGTATGCAACAATTCAACTTTCCGACGCTCATTTATTATGGCGAAGGTGCTTTACAAAAATTCATTGATGTTTTGGCGAAAAAAAACTATCAAAAAATATTGATTGTCACCGATAAAATGCTCGTCGATTTGGGTATCATTAAACGGTTAACCACTCCTTTGGATAATCAAAAAATCCCCTATACCCTCTTCTCCGATGGTCACCCCAACCCCATTGAAGACGATGTTATTAAAGGCAAACAGGTATTTCTCAACCAGCAATGTGATTGCATTGTGGCTATGGGCGGCGGCGCCCCCATGGATATCGCCAAAGCCATTAAAGTGTTAGCCACTCATCCTGAACCACTCAGCCAATACGATGATACTAAAGGCGGTGATGCGTTAATAAATCAGCCCATGCCACCCCTCTACGCGATTCCAACCACCGCGGGCACTGGCAGTGAAGTCGGACGTGCTGGAGTCATTATTGTTAAAGAAACGGGCAAAAAAACCATTATCTTTCACCCTGACCTATTGCCAAAAATTGCGGTATTAGAACCCGCCGTCACCCTCAAACTGCCGCCATCTATTACCGCTGCTACCGGTATTGATGCCTTTACGCATTGTTTAGAGGCGTATTTTTCTCCGATATTTCACCCCATGGCAGCAGGGATTGCCATCGAAGGCATAAAACTCATCATTGAAAATCTACCCATTGCCACGCAGCACGGCGATAATAGCGAAGCCCGAGCGAAAATGTTACTAGCGGCGACCATGGGTGCCACCGCCTTCCAAAAAGGTTTAGGCATGATACATTCCATGGCCCATCCACTGTCGGCTGAATTTGATACCCATCACGGCCTGGCCAATGCCCTGTTGTTACCTTATGCCATCCAGTATTTAGAACAGCAATCGCTGACTGACAGCAATCAGCATAAACTCGCGGTGATTAACCAATTATTCCATGACGCCGGACTTGGCAAACCACAGCTAAGCAAGACATTACATCAATTTGTTGAAGCACTGGGCATCACGCTCGGTTTATGCCAGCATGGCATACCCGAACAAGCTTTCGAAAAACTCAGTCAGCTTGCACTCCAAGACCCTTGCCACTTAACCAACATGATCCCGCTGACTCAAACTGATTTTCTCAGCGTATTCAAGGCGGCCGCATGAAACTCGGTATTTTGCAATGTGATAACGTATTACCCCAATATCAACCCCAGTTCGGTAATTATCCTGAGATGCTGATGGAACTGTTTAGCCGCATAGACAATACACTTGAGTTTCGTATATTTGATGTAACACAAGGCCACTACCCAGATAATATGGCTGATTGCGATGGATATATTACGACGGGCAGTAAAGCAAGCGCGTATCATGATACGCCGTGGATATCCACACTGAATGACTATATCAAAAGGCTAGACTCACAAAAAATAAAACTGATCGGGATTTGTTTCGGCCACCAACTCATCGCTCAAGCCTTAGGTGGAGAAACTCAAAAAGCCGATGCTGGCTGGGGCGTCGGTGTAGCAAACATGCCGATCAAGCACATTAAGACTTGGATGTATCCACTTAAATCAACATATTCATTGCTAGTTAGCCATCAAGATCAAGTCATCAAACTACCCAAACAGGCCGAGTTATTAGCGGGCGACAGCTTCTGCCCTAACGCCATGTATCAAATCGGTCATCATATTTTATCACTGCAAGGTCACCCCGAATTTAGCAAAGATTATGCAGTCACCCTCATGGATCATCGAGCAGAAAACATCGGTCAGCTAACTTACCAACAAGGAAAAAACAGCTTGCAACAATCGGTAGATGACAATTTACTTGCCCAATGGATATTGGCCTTTATCGCGCCAAAGTAAACACCTGATAATATCATCAACTGCTAGGCCAATATACATCCCATGAACCACAATACCTTAATGATACAAGGCACTTCCTCCGATGCAGGGAAAAGCACCATCGTCACCGCCCTGTGCCGTATTTTTTTACGCATGGGTATCCAGGTCGCTCCCTTTAAACCACAAAATATGGCACTCAATAGCGCCGTGACCATCGACGGTGGAGAAATCGGCCGTGCACAAGCCTTACAAGCACAAGCCTGTGGTATCGAAGCCCACACCGACATGAATCCGATTCTATTAAAACCCAATACCGACCAAGGTGCCCAAGTGATTATCCAGGGCAAAGCTCACTCAAATATGACCGCGGAACAATATCACCGCTACAAACCCAAAGTGATGGATGACGTGCTCACCGCCCACCAACGCTTGTTGACACAATATCAACGGGTGATTGCCGAAGGCGCCGGCAGTCCGGCCGAAATAAATTTGCGAGAACACGATATCGCTAACATGGGTTTTGCTGAAAAAATTGATTGTCCGGTCATCTTGGTGGCTGACATTGATCGCGGTGGGGTTTTCGCACAAATTGTTGGTACCCTGGCACTCTTGTCTAGTTCAGAGCAGAAACGCGTGATCGGTTTTGTCATTAATCGTTTTCGTGGGGATGTGAAACTATTGACCAGTGGCCTACAGTGGTTAGAACAAAAAACCCAAAAACCCGTGTTAGGGGTATTGCCCTATCTTCCCAACCTATTACTTGATGCCGAAGATAGCCTAGCCAACGCCAATCATTTTCAAGCATCCCATCACAACGCATTAAAAGTGCTGATTCCAGCCACTCCAAGAACCAGCAATCACACTGACTTTGATCCATTACGCTGCCATCCAGAAGTCAGCTTGCAATGGCAAAAACAGCCACCCAACCGTCCAGAAGCTGACTTAATTATTTTACCCGGCAGCAAAAATGTCGTGCTCGACCTGGCCTGGCTAGCCGAAAATGGTTGGACTGACTGCATCAAACGCCACTTGCGCTACGGCGGAAAACTCCTGGGTATTTGCGGCGGGTTTCAGATGCTAGGTAACACTATATCAGACCCACTCGGTGTTGAAACAACCCCAGGCCAATACCCAGGTTTGGGTTTATTAGACCTAGACACCCATTTATCAAACCATAAAAAACTAATGCAACGCGCAGGTCACTGGCTTGACAATGGCGCCAAGATAAGTGGTTATGAAATCCACATGGGTAGCTGTCAAGGTAACGCACTGCAACGCCCAGTTATACAATTTGAAGACGGTACTTACGACGGTGCCATATCCAAAGATCGACAAATTATCGGCACCTATTTACATGGTTTATTTGAAACCGCAGAGGCGTGTTGTACTTTGCTTCAATGGGCCGGACTCACCCCATCAAGCACCGAAGATTACAATCAAATTAGAGAAACCAACATCAACCGAGTGGCTGATTGTGTAGCGACGAACTTAGATATTGAGTATATAAAAAAATACCTTGTTTAATTTCCTCTCTGGAGTAAATTCTTTCACACCCGCTTTCTGTATTGAGTCTTCGACCCAGCATACCCTCGTGACACCATCGTATAACGGTCCCACCAACACGGAATGCCTTTTCTATGCATTAATGGTAATTTTGAGCGTTACTAGATTGATAACGAGACATTAACGGATATCATATCCATTGAATAATTCGTCAATCACTTGATCTTGTTTGAAACTGACATTGAGATACCGGGTTACCTCAAGTGCATCTAAATAGGCATTTCCGAGACAATTAGTAGCGCCAGGCGAAGGGGTCAGGTTGAATAAAATCGCTTTATCTGGATTGATGGTGGCCGCACCGAGTTTGAGCTGCCCGACGACACGATCAATGACTTGTGGTCGTAGACCGCCAACGCCATGAGCGTATTGTAAGTCGCTGAGTTTAAGTGATGGAATGATTTTTTGGGCATCTTTTAAAAATAAACGCCGCCGTATAACAGGGACTTCAAATAGAATATTTTTAATCATATAGGCACGTATTGTGGAATCTTTGAATAAATCCCAAAAAATTTTTGCAACACAATAATTTGGCTTTAGTGCTTCTAAAAATTCACGAATGGATCCCGGTCGATAACGTTCTAATTTTGGCAGAATCAATGCGGTTGGCCCTAATCGAGAAAGATTAGGTTCCGTGACATCAGGATCGACATGCATGGCAGCAAAAGGCAATTTATCATTTTGTACCGTATAGACTTTGCCATTAACTTTTTTGGGTATAAAGTAAAAACTACCGGCGATAGGCAATACAGAATACTCAAGTCCGTACCCCATTCGGTGAGCAAATAATAAACTATGAGGGCCGGCGGATACTACAACGTACTCAGCCGTGTATGTGTCACCCTGAGCAGTAATGGTAAAATAATCACCGGTTTGGTGAATTTCATCCACTTTGGTATTGAGGCATACTTGGGTAGGTAATGATTCATTTTCCGCATTGTGTGCAAAGGAATGGGAAAGTTGACCATAGTCTACCGCGCAAATTCGGTTAGTACAGCCACTTGCAATAATCGGTTCCGGGCGTCTTTGGCCATTGGTGAGTGCTACATTAGGCTCAACTTCAGCAATTTGTTTCGCTTCCCATAAGGACATGTAAGGAAAAGCTTCAGCAAATTCATCATGACGCTGTCGTACTAACTAGGCCGCAGCAAAGGATACCGTTGGCTCTTTAAAAAATGATTTAATC
>CAYUAI010000017.1:24953-62014 GCA_964442745.1 uncultured Chromatiales bacterium | reverse complement strand
TATCGCCGGTTCGCAACAAGTCACGGATAGGAGCGGCAATGGAAATGATGGTGTGTTGGGATTCGATACGGCTGTCGCCGAGGATGAGCCAACGCAACTGACTACACTGGCGCCCTTGTCTGAAAGTTGTCAATAGCCAAAAATTGATCAAAACGATAAATAAAACCTACAAACCACCCGCATAGCGGGTGGTTTGTACAGGGCAATCAGATAATAAGGCGTAAGTTTAAATTGATTTCAGAGAAAAATAGAGAGGTAGATACCTTCTCCTTCCATCCTGTGCAAACCCTAATTTTCGATGGTATCTCTTATTGACTGTTCATGATCATCGGGTACGTAACCCATTCTTCTATCGACCAAATATGGTCCGTCAGAACTCCAAACAGCCCTAACATCGAAATCTTAAATTCCACAGCGCTCATTCCACTTGCCAAACAACCAATCACATGGCGTATCAGACTTTCCTAATGAACCTACTTTTGGTAAGGTTTCATCCGCCTTGGGATGATATTGACAAAAATCAGTGGCAACCACTTCTCGCAATTATAATTCATCGTCTTGACCCGATTGATAAACATTCGTCGCTTTTGACAACTGATGACACTTTCATCTTTTAAATTGCTTTCCCACTTGGCTCGGTATTTTTTCTTGGCTCCATATGGATTCCAGGGTCGTAGAAAAATCAAAAACTGGAACAGTCGAATTGAACAAACCGAAAGCAATAATATGATTATATTCCATGCTAAATCTGCTAATTATCACCCAAACTATCTTGCTTGCATTCATCGTCAAGTTAAGACCCTGGAATGCATATAGAGCCTAAAAATAATTGCGCGATGATGACATTACGAGTGAAATGATCGCGCTTTTGATATTGTGCGAACAGTTCGTTGCGAAAAAAAACATAAATATCCGGGTCGTCGTTTTCAATCACTCGAACTTCCGAGATCTCGGCCTGCGCAGGATCATCGTCCTTTTCTGAGTCTTCACATTTCAAGGCTAAGGCTGAATTGTCCATCATTTCCCCCGATTGATTGTATATTAGGCCACCGGGGGGAATTAATGCTTCGTATACAGCGATGAATAAATTTAATATATTTTATTTTCAATAGATTAAGAATTTTTATGGCGGGATACCGTCATTCGGTTTAGAGTTCTATACCAATATTTCCAACCCTGTCTTAGAAAAATCCTATCCCATGCAAGCATCCTATGGCTTAGGAATCACGGGGATAAATTGTTTGTATGTGATGGCGCAGCCGGATTAAAAATTTACAATGTCGAAGATAAAAGTAACATTAAAATCACCGAGACCTTAACCGAAGTGAATTGTTATGACGTGATTCCACATAATGATATTCTATTAGTGAGCGCCGCAACGGGGATATTGCAATATGATTTTTCGGATGAGTTTTTGGTGAAGTTGAGTGAAATAAATATTGATCATGTAGCCGAGGGAGGGTAAGCAGGGAAATTGTTTTATGATGAGGTTTTTCAAAAATTTCCAAATAAAAACCCTGTCTGTGCATAGCTTGTACGCCTGATTTAACTGTCCTTACATAATACATCGCAAGACTACTGACACTAAGTTGTCAGTAGTCTTGATATATAATTGTAATCGTTCAGCGAGTATTCGTTTTTAGCCGCAGTAAATAAAGCCATGAAACGGTTCTTAATCCGTTTTTTTGAAATGTGATAAGCATATGACAGGAGATAGAAATTGTCAGGGTCATTACAAAATCTCACCAATATAAACACTTTCGTCGGTATGGAATTTGGCGTATTTAAGCTCAAAACAGGAGCTTCTGAAGAAAAATTACTTGAAGCAGCAAAACACATGGAGCGAGAGTTTTTATCGAAAGAAAAAAAATTTCTTGGTCATACGATTTTAAAAGGAAAAGACGGAGCCTATGTGGATTTAGTATTTGCGACTTCCCAAGAGGCAGCCGAAGCAATATGTAGTCAATGGATGGAGAATGAATTTGCACTTCAGTACCTTGAGATTATTGATTCTGAATCAGTGGATATCAGCTTTTGGCAACGGATTAAGTAAGGGTCGCATATCAAAAAACGTTATTTTTTAAAGGACTTTTTATCATGGCTGAGCCACTAAAAAATCATTTTGGTGTTGAGATTCCCATAAAAATTGCAGGAATGATATCGCCGGTATTTTCCAAATTCGATGCTAATGCATTTATTCAAGAGGTGCTTGACGGTTATGAGGCGCTTGAGTTGATGCCTCGTGGATGGAGAATTGCTCGAACACTGGGGTCTTACCTGCCTGATGATTATCAAGCGGCCATTGAGATACTGCTTGCATCGCTCGGCCCGAAACTGGAAACCACTGAAAACTTTGGGATGGCACCCTTTCTTTATTTGCCTCATGTTTTTTTTGTGGCTGAACATGGAATAGAGCATTTTGAGATATCGATGGATGCTCAGTATGAATTAACACAGCGATTTTCGGCTGAGTTCAGTATTCGTCCTTTCATTGAGCGATATCCAGCAGCGACAATGAAGCGCCTTAAGAACTGGGCAGAAGATCCAGAGGCACATGTTCGTCGTTTGGTTTCGGAGGGAACGCGTCCTCGTTTGCCGTGGGCACCACGCTTGCGCCAGTTTCAAAAAAATCCTCGCCCGGTATTAACATTACTCGAATTACTCAAGGATGATCCAGAACTTTTTGTGCGTCGTTCGGTTGCGAATAATCTGAATGACATCGGGAAAGATCACCCATCGATATTAGTGAAGACCACGCGCAAATGGATGAAGAATTCCTCAGATGAAAGGCGTTGGCTGATCCGCCATGCGCTGCGTTCAGCCGTGAAACGTGCCGACCCTGGGGCGCTTGAAGTGTTGGGGTTTGGTGACGATAGCAATTTATCAATCGCCAATGGGATCATCACACCAACCCCTGCCGTCATTGGAGGGGCGGTGACAATGGCCTTCGACGTTACCAACGAGGATTCGAAGCATCGACGTATTTTAGTGGATTTTCGCGTTCATTTCGTGAAGGCGAATGGCAAAACAAGCCCGAAAGTTTTTAAACTAAAAACGATCAATCTTGCCCCTCAAGAAACGATGGGAATGAATAAAAAAATTTCATTGGCTGAAATGACAACGCGAAAACATTATCCTGGCATTCACAAAATAGATATTATTTTGAATGGGTCAACGAGCACCCTGGGCACATTTAAATTGACAAGAAATTAGCGATTTGCTTTGTTCGTTTTGAGTAACGACAGTAAAACAAAAAATGAAAAAAATATTCACTCATGGGGCGAATTGTGTGAAGGGTGGACAAAAGCATCTCAAATATGGGTATCTGCTTATGCGCGTCACACAATTCGCCCATGAGCGGAAAGTCGCTGTAACTTCACGATGCACCGCACCGGTGTTAATTTGTTATTGGATGTTGACTAAATTCTTGTACTGTGAATAGATAAGTAGGCCACCAATAACGAGTACGATAGTAACACCAATGACAATTTTTTTGATTTTATCGTGACGCTCCAATTGTAAAATATAGTTGAGTCTCTGTTTGTTGTTCATATTGTTAAAAAATTAAGCGTCGGTTGAATGTTCTTTATGTTAGAAAGGGCATAATAACCTGTTCTTCTAACAAAATACACTATCCCCGATAGTAATCATGTAATCACCCCGAAGCGTTTGAGATTTAGGTATATAACAACAAAACCGGCCTCAAGCTTTGGCCATGCTCATCCCTTGCTGAATACACCCTTTTTTAAATGGGTTAGACTCTCATTGTATATTGGCACACGCCTTAAGATTACGATACAATTGCTGGCTACCCAATGGATGTAAACGGACAATGCGGAAATTTATTACACGACGCACGCGCACGCTTGATGATAATATCAACTGGCCACCCGATCTTCACCCGATCCTACGTCGAATTTATGTCCATCGACAAATTCAGTCTCCTAACGAGTTAGATTATTCTCTGTCCGGTTTACTTCCCTTCCATTTATTAAAAGACATCGATAAAGCCGTCGCACTCTTGGCGCAAACCATCCAGGCTCAAGAAAACATCATCATCATTGGTGATTTTGATGCTGACGGCGCCACCAGCACCACCCTGGCTCTTAAAGTCTTGCGACAATTAGGCGCCAAACATGTGGACTTCAAGGTACCCAATCGATTTAAATTTGGCTACGGCCTGACCCCGGAAATAGTCAAAGAAACATTAGCACTCAATCCCAAGCTAATCATCACCGTAGATAATGGCATATCCAGCATCGAAGGCGTTCGCCTAGCGAGAGAATTGGGCATCAATGTGTTAGTCACCGATCATCATCTGCCCGGTCAACAATTACCCGATGCCAACGCCATTGTTAATCCAAATCAAGTCGGCGACGAATTTCCCAGCAAACACCTGGCCGGTGTTGGAGTTATCTTTTATGTCATGATGGCACTGCGCCATCACTTCAGAGGCATCGGTTGGTTTGAGCAAACAGGCATCCATGAACCCAACTTAGCACAAATGCTCGATATTGTCGCCCTTGGTACGGTCGCAGATGTCGTCCCTTTAGATCGCAACAATCGCATTCTTGTCAATCAAGGTATCAAACGCATTCGAGCAGGAAAATGTTGTGCAGGTATCCAAGCGTTGTTAGAAATATCCAATCGATCCTGGCAACAATTAACCTCAACCGATCTCGCGTTTGCGTTAGGCCCTCGACTCAATGCCGCCGGACGCCTTGAAGACATGAGTATTGGTATTGCTTGCCTGATCGCGGATGATCTGCCTGATGCAAGAAGACTCGCTCAACAATTGGATTCACTGAACAGTGAGCGTAAAGAAATTGAAGCCGAAATGCAGCGACAAGCGCTCAGCGCCCTAACCGCAATCGATGCATGCACTGACACATTACCTTTTGGTCTATGCCTATACGAACCTACTTGGCATCAAGGTGTGGTTGGCATCCTCGCTTCACGGGTCAAAGACAAATATCATCGACCCGTGATTGCCTTTGCAGACAGTGACAATGATGAAATTAAAGGATCGGCCCGTTCGATTCCAGGCATACACATTCGTGATGTGCTGGATGCCATTGCCACCCAACACAGCGGCTTGCTCGCTAAATTTGGCGGGCATGCCATGGCGGCGGGACTGACGATCCAACGCACCAACTTGCCGCAATTTACTGACGCATTTAATCATGAAATTGCCAGCCAAGTCACCGAGGAGGACTTAATTAGCACAATTGCCAGCGATGGTGAGTTAACCGATGATGAATTAACGATGGAAGTCGCGCAATGTATTCGCAACGGTGGTCCCTGGGGACAAGCCTTTCCAGAACCACTGTTTGATGGTCATTTCCATGTCGTCAATCAACGAATATTAGCCGATAAACATTTAAAGCTTGTTTTAAAATATCCAGCGTCCAGCAAAACCTATGATGCCATTGCTTTTAATATGACATCAAAAATAGCCGAGGAGAATACCTCCTTCGAAGGACAAAAATTCAATATGGCGTATAAATTAGATATCAATGAATATCGGGGAAATAGAAAAGTCCAACTCATATTGGAATATATTGACAATTAAAGGGTGTCGCTACCTCGTGAAAGATTTGGGACATCCTTGTCACCCAATCAACTCGCCTACGCGACAGCTCATTGGCCCCGGCCGCCCGGCGTACGTGCCGCTCCGCCACACTCATTTCAATCCGAACCCCAACGTTGGGTTGGATGCCCGTGCGATGACTCGTCTATGTAGGCTTGTTATATCAGCACCTGATTCGGGAGAAAAAGCTCACCGCGAACCAACAATTACCTCCCGTATTTCCCTTGGTTTTATACAATGGGGATCGACCCTGGCACTATTCCACCCAGTTACCTGACTCCCGGAAAGTCTACTAAAACACTGGCAACCCAATATATTGCAGCTACTTGATGCTTCAACTTTAGAAGCCATATTCACTGAGCTATCACCGTCAGAATAGAACCACTATTCCTGCGTTTTTTCTCAATCAGAACGAACCAATACCAACCCAATCTGAGCGCCAAATCGGGAAGTGATTACGTAACCCATTCCTAGTCTTTTGGTCGCGTAAACATAGGCTCCGGGATCTCTACCTGCAAACGATAATCCATTAAGAAGCGTTGGTAACCTGCCCCCCACTCTCGCATGGGGAAACCAGCGTTGAAACGTTGCAACGGCGTAAAAATATTAATCGCCGACCAACACAAGGCATCCGAGGTACCATCTGACTCATAACCATGTGATAACTCACCCGCAAGCACGCCATAATATTCCCGTAATATAGCTAATGCGTCATTTAATAAACCATCAACCACGATCGTATTATAACAAGTCTTACCGTTTAAACTCAGTTTCCTATGGGTCGCTTGGGCCACGTTTGGCATACGCATCAACGCAGAACTCGGCTGTGATTCAATCTGCCACTGGATAGCCTGAGGAGGCTTAATGGTCACGAGCTGATTTTTTATCACCTGCATGGATTGATCTTCAGCCACCTGGTAAATCACTTTTTTCCGCCGATCAAATAAAGTATAGCGACGACTCTCTGGCCCCTGATCAATACGTAAAAAAGTCGCATTGATCAGCATACGCATTGGTGTTTCTTTACCTCCTTCACGTATTTCACTGAACAATAGCACCATGCCTTTATGATCACTTGGCAACACAGCCTGTTGCTCAGGAACCGTCGTACAAGCGATAAAATTCAAGCACCCCAAAAACACCATCCATTTCATCATCACAAACTAACTTTGATTTTCTAAATATTCAATTTCTAATGGACCAAAACCGGCTTGTTGCCGAGCCGATAAATTAAATGGCCCTCGTAATTTTCCATTGGCAAAGGTTTGGATCAATCGCAAAAATTCCGTTTCATAATTCAACGATCGATGATCACATAAATAACGAAACCAGCGACTGCCAATCGCCACATGACCAATTTCTTCCTCATAAATTATTTGCAATAGACTAGCCGCCTCATGATAACCAAACTTAGTCAGTCGCTCAATCATCGAGGGTGTTACATCTAACCCTCTCGCCTCCAGTACCCGAGGCACCAAGGCCATCCGCAATAATGGATCATGCGCCGTTTGCATGGCCACCTGCCATAAACCATTGTGCGCATCAAAATCCCCATACTGATAACCAAGGCTATTTAGATACGTTAACACTAATTGAAAATGATACGCCTCTTCCGAGGCCACCTGAATCCAGTCCTGATAAAAATCCGCCGGCAAATCGCGAAACCGATACACCGCATCCCACGCCAAATTAATCGCGTTGAATTCAATATGAGCTATCGCATGCATCAACGCCGCATGACCGAGCAAAGTACCTGGATTTCTGCGCGCCAAATACCTGGGTTCCACTAACCGTGGCCTTTCAGGACGACCAGGCTCGGTCACATCGGTATCCAAATTCACGGGCTGCAAGAGTAACTCACCCTTTTGCCAGGCTTGATAGATCTGTTTCGTCAATTCAAGTTTTTTTAGCGGAACAGGCTCACAAAGACAGCGCTGGGCCATCACAAATATATTGTTGCAATTATTTGAAGTACTATTATTCATTCTAAGGCGTATCTGTTGATTATTTGTTCTGAGCGATTCCTGCTTTTCATGGCTTAATGTTATCATTTAACTCCAGCTCATTAACCTAGGAATCAATATTAACTCATGTGTGGCCGACTCGCTCAAGTAACCGCCGCGGATAAAATAATGGATATGTTAGATATTATCAACGATCTGTTTGATATGACACCGCGTTATAATATCGTTCCCACCACCGAGTTAGCCATTTTACGGTTATCGGATCGTACCGGCCAGTTGGAATGGAAAAAAATGCGTTGGGGGTTGATTCCCCGTTGGAGTAAAACAGCACAGCCCAAAATCCATTTATTTAATGCAAGATCAGAAACCGTGACAGAAAAACCCGCTTTTCGCCAGGCGTACCGAACACAACGTTGTGTAATACCCGTTGATGGTTTTTATGAATGGAAGCGAGAAAATAATGAAAAACAGCCGTATTATTTTCGGAAAAAAGATCAGTCACCCTTATTATTTGCTGGGCTGTGGGAATGCTGGACCAATCACCAAACCACCATTGAATCGACCACCATCATCACCACGGAAGCTAACCCGCTCATGACGCCGGTTCATCATCGAATGCCGGTGATATTAACTGCCCAAAACGTACCGCATTGGTTAGATCTTAGCAGCTCAACAGCCAACCATTTGCTCACTTCCTACCAAGGCGAAGATTTAGAGACCTACCCGGTGGCCAAATACGTGAATAATGCACGCCATGATAACCCCGTGTGTATTAAACCACTTTGACATGCCAAGGCTCAAACCGCACCCCGAATGGATTACCTTTAGGATAGCGTATTTTAAGATAGCCTAGTTCTATCAAACGTTTATATTCATCGGTTTGGGCGAAAGCGGAGGTGAAGTTACGATAACCAAAACCGGCTTTACCGATATCAAAATCACCCACTCCATGAAACGAATGACCTGGCGGCGCGACCGATCTCGACGCCATGGAAAAATTACCTTTTGAGTACTGCACTTTTTTCAAAAACAAATACAACTGTTTGACAACCCCACGTACCCCTGAGGTTAAAATCACTCGGTCACCCATTGCTTTATGGATTTTCCCATAAATTTTTTCGGCATCACCGCGAAATAAATACTGTGCCGTCCCAGAAATTTTTTTCACCGCTTTTCGAGAGAGCTCGGCATCAATTTCAGTGAGTAACTTCTCCCCCCAGAAACCGTAAACTTTTGCGTCAAAATAAAAAATAAATTCTAAAAATACAAGTTCTTCTTTAGGAAAAGCACCCACTTGTGGGTAATTACGAGCAATTTTTAGGGCTCCATCAAAATCAATCAATGCAAACTTAGTATACCCAACCACATCAATGAGACGCCGAAACCGTTTAAAAACCGCGCTTAACACCGCTTTGTTGTTATCGGCCACAAAAATATCATCACCGAAATGCGCATTAAACAAACGTGTTTTTTTTAGATCAATCTTGGTTTCCATTCCCAGTGCAGCCGCCTGGACTGAAAACGCAGTGAACGGGCTGACCCCGACCAGTGTCACACCGATTGATGTCTTCAAAAATTGTCGCCTATTCAAAATATCGCCCACATAATTGTTGCTACACCAGATATCGTAAACACCCTCATGATGTTTAAAATTTCCCTTAAGTACCACCCGCGACATTCCAGCTCGCTTGTTCACCCGCCACTAAACGTGCCGCTTGCAAGATAACTTCCGGCCCGGCATCGCGCCTGACAGCATGCGTCGTCAAATATTGGCGCCATGCCCGAGCCCCTGGCATACCATGAAATAGCCCGAGTATATGCCGCACTATATGGTACAGTTTAACACCCTGGCTAAGCTGTTGCTCAACATAAGGTAATAATCGCTCAAGCACAACTTGGCGAGTCGGTGCCGGCGTTAGATCGCCAAACAGCTGACGATCCACATCAACGAGCATAAATGGGTTATGATAAGCTGCTCGGCCTATCATAACACCGTCTACATAGTGTAGCTGTTGTTGCGCGTCTTCAGTGGATATAATCCCGCCATTCAGCACAATCGTCAAATGGGGAAAATCGCTTTTCAACCGATGTACATAATCATACTTCAACGGTGGTATTTCACGATTTTGTTTTGGACTCAACCCTTTTAATAAGGCGTTGCGTGCATGCACATAAAAATAACAGCAACCCTGATCGGCCAACTGACTCACAAAAGCTTTGACATAAGCATAGGAATCATACTCATCAATACCAATACGATGTTTTATACTCACCGGTAAATTTGTCACTTGTTGCATTTTTTTCATGCAATTGGCGACTAGCTTAGGAGTTGTCATCAGACTCGCACCAAACTCACCTAATCGAACTTTATTGCTTGGGCACCCCACATTTAAGTTGATTTCATCGTACCCATAATCTTCAGCAATACTCGCTGACTCCGCCAATTCTTCGGGATTATTACCACCTAATTGAATCGCGATGGGGTGTTCACTTTGATCAAAGTCTAATAAATATTGACGATCACCTTTTAAAATCGCTTTCGCGGTGATCATTTCAGTAAATAACCAAGTTTTTTGGGTAATTAATCTTAAAAAAAAACGATCATGCCGATCCGTCCACGCCATCATGGGCGCCACCGAACAACGTCTTGAATGTTTGTGCATTTTGATTATATCTTATGACTTAGTGCAGACAACTTTATTTAAATCCAGCGCTCATTAAAGTGCCAATAATAACACGATAAGGCACATGACCACACCGATCAATCGCTTGCTCATTGACTAGAGAAATATTGGCAGGAGGTAATGTAAGCTTAAACTGACTTCAGGAAAAAATAGACTCGTCGTGCGAACTAAGACATTCCTTATCCGGTTACACTTTCATCTGACAATAATCCCGAAATAACTCCCTGGACTTTAACGGCCGCCCCCCTAGCATCGGTGTTAAAGCGGTACGAGTGATCAACCTAGCATCTCGCAATTGCCGAGTGGTATGCAGCCTATGCTGAGAAAAAGCCAATAAACTACTCCCCAATACGGTACCTTCACGTAGCTGATCGCGGGCAATAACTGGCCCTTGATCCGCCAGATAAAAATACGGTTGCTGTTCATCAATGAGTAGGCCGGTCTGTGCTTCCTCAGTTAAGTTTAATCCATACCCCGTTTGTTCTAACAATAATTTTTCAAAAAATCGCAATTGGCATTGGATATTCACATCAAGTGCCATCGCTGAATCTGGGTTGTTTAACCGATTAAATCCGACGAGCACCTGGTGATAACCATCAAACAACGATGGATAGTCATCATATTGAATGAGTAACCTCAACAATAATTCATTGAGATACCATGCACAAATTAACAAGCGCCCGGATAAATCCGGTGGCATTTCAAGAGACTCAACATCTTGCAAATTGACAAGATCGCGACGGCCTGACCAGGAGAGCAATAAGGACTGAAAGGGCTGCAAGATACCCCGAAATTTAGCTCGCTTGCCTCTAACGCCGTTGGCAACCACCGCAACACGCCCATATTCCCGAGTAAATATATCTAAGATAACACTGGTTTCGCGATAAGGCCGTTGATGCAAAATATAGGCGGGCTGTAACAACACTTTTTTAGGAATGATCACATGAAAATTTCCCTAGTCTGATGCTCAGAAATTGTCGAGAGCGACTCAGGCGATCAAGCCAAGATGACAAATCGGAACGTTGTTACGCCACCACGACTTATCAAACATCCTCACGATAACCTAAACTATGTAACGCACGTATATCATTTGACCAACCACTTTTAATTCGAACCCATAACTGCAAATAAACTTTCTGACCAAATAACTGCTCCATGGCCATTCGTGCTTGCATGCCGATTTGTTTTAATACTTTGCCTTTTTCCCCAATAACAATGGCTTTTTGCCCTTCTCTTTCCACCCAAATGACAGCCGATATATTAGTAATTTTCGCTTCCGTCACAAATTGTTCGATTTCGACCGTTAAGAAAAAAGGCACTTCCTGGTTTAATTGTCGAGTCAATTTTTCGCGAATTAACTCAGCCGCCAAAAATCGTTCCGTCTTATCGGTAATTTGCTCCTCAGGGAAAAAATACTCACTTTCCGGCATGTATTTTTCCACAAGCTTTTCTAACTCATCCAAGTTTTCCCCGGTTTTTGCAGACAAGGGAATCACTGAATCACAATGTATTTTTTCCGTCACCATGGAAATATGCGGTAGTAATCGGGCTTTATCTTGCACCAAATCAACTTTGTTAACCACTAAGACTTTTGGCGCTGAAGCACTCGCTAGTCTTTTTGCAATCCAATCATCTTCTGCGGTCCAGCGAGTCCCTTCTGTAATAAAAATAATCACATCCACATCGTGCAAAGACTGATTGGCCGCTTGATTCATATAGTGATTCATGGCGCGTTTTGCATCCATGTGTAAACCCGGCGTATCCACGTAAATCACTTGAAATTGCGCTTTCGTTTTGATCCCGTAAATTCGATGACGGGTGGTTTGTGGGCGTCGAGAGGTAATACTAATTTTTTGCCCTAGAATACGATTCAGTAATGTCGATTTGCCTACGTTTGGACGACCAATAATCGCCACAAAACCACAATGTTTATTCATGGTCCGATTCACCCGCTAACACAGACAGCGCATGCTCCGCTGCCGATTGTTCCGCTCGGCGCCGACTGCGACCCTCCCCACGAAACACTTGCTCAACGCCGTCCACTCCACAAGTGACTTTAAACACTTGATCATGCGCCTCACCATCAACTAAGAACACATGATAAATCGGCAAGGGTTGGCTCCGTGATTGTAAAAATTCTTGCAAACGACTTTTAGGGTCCTTAAGATCCTGGGAAAGGCAAGCCCGTTGGATACGCGATTTATATAAATGCAAGATGAGCTGACGACATGATTCAAAATCTGAATCAATGAGTGCGGCCCCGATAATCGCCTCTAGCGCATCCGCTAAAATAGAATTTCGACGAAACCCTCCGCTTTTTAATTCACCTGAGCCTAAAAATAAAAAATCACCGAGCTGCAAAAAACGAGCAACGTCAGCGAGTGTTTCTTCTTTCACCAACGCGGCTCTTAATCGACTGAGCTCACCCTCCGTGGCTCTTGGAAAACGGTCAAACAAGGCTGATGCAATCACAAAATTAAGAATACTATCACCTAAAAACTCCAGTCTTTCGTTGTGACGACTCGCTGCACTTCGATGCGTTAATGCTGTTTTCAATAATTCTGAATCATTAAACTGGTAATTTAATGCACGAACGAGCGGTTCCAGGGGAATCATTAATAGTTAATCTCTACCGATTTTGAAAAGTGAACAACGGCATCAATATTGGCAAGAATGTTGGTCCGTACTTCATAGTTGACTGAAGTTACCGCTTTGTTTTCCAACTTCTCAATCTTGATGTTCGTTGGTTTAACGTGTTTAACATCATTAATGTTCAAACGTTTCTCTAACTTGCTACGAATTTCACTTTCCAATGCTGAAGAGGAAAATTTTTCATCTTGCAGCGATGAGAGCGAGGTAGAAACATTAAAGTACTCAATATAAGCCGGTACCAACTTCATAATTAAGTTAGCAAAAAAAACAACTACCAGTATAAAAAATACCAGACCAATGAAAGTAAATCCTGTTTGTGTGTGTTGTAATTTCATGTTGTGCCTTAATCTATGTTCGTGCCAATACGGCTCCACGCAATACCTGAATTATCAAAATCCCAATTCATCCATATAAAAAACGCACGCCCAACTAAATTTTCTTCAGGGACGGTTCCCCAAAAACGACTATCATTGCTGTTATCTCGATTATCACCCATGACAAAATAATGCCCTTCGGGTACAATACGTTCCATATCTATTCTCGGTTTATCGGACTCAACTAATATGCTGTGCGTGGCCTCCCCGAGTTTTTCCGAATACACCCCTGTATTCGGTAGCGGCAAACCAGAGCGGGTGCCCGTATACGGGCCAGTCAATTCATGATTAACTCGGGTGCCATTGACATAAATTGTTTTGTCAATATATGAAATACGATCCCCTGGCAATCCAACAACACGCTTAATATAGTCAATGGACGGGTCTTTTGGATAACGAAAAACCACGACATCCCCTCGTTGCGGCGAACCTAAATCCACTATTTTAGTATGGACGATAGGCAGACGTAAACCATAGGAAAATTTATTCACTAAAATAAAATCTCCGACCAATAAGGTGGGTATCATGGAGCCTGACGGAATACGAAACGGCTCAACCACAAAAGAGCGCAATAGCAAGACAATCAATATGACGGGGAAAAATGACCTAGCATACTCAACCAGAATCGGTTCTTTACTTGCCTCGATTATTTTTGCATCAATATCCACCCCTTCTGGCGAAGTCACTTTTAAACGATCGACTTCCAGTCGTCGTTTCGGTGCCCAAACATAGGCATCAACCGCCCAGATCACACCGGTAATCAACACAGCCACAACCATTATTGTGGGAAAATCAAAATTCATGGATTTTACTCTTTAAAATAAAAATGAAATGACAATAGATTTTACAAATATGAAATTTTGGATACTCATTTATATAAAAGCCTGGAACATCATCGGGTCATTGACAATATTGATACTGATTACTCATAAAGAGCGATCACCTTTGAATCACGCATTATTTGAAAGCCTATGCTAAATGGTTAACTTTTTCAATCAAGCTTACCTAATTCCGCTGTAACCGATCAACCTATAACCACAACAATAATTATCATATCACATTGATCAAGTTGAGAGACTCTTCGAGGAAAGCAATCGTCGTGAAAACTCATCGGAGTTGCGTAGTTTTTTCGATCAAATGAGGTGAATAGCCATCGCTATTCAACCCATTTTAGGAAGTTAAAATTCATTTGTCTTTACCAATTTGTAAAACCGCCAAAAACGCCTCTTGTGGAATTTCAACCGAACCAACCTGTTTCATGCGTTTTTTGCCCGCTTTTTGTTTTTCTATGAGTTTCCGTTTGCGGCTAATATCACCACCATAACATTTCGCCGTGACATTTTTACGCATCGCTTTGACGGTGGAACGAGCAATAATATGCGAACCAATCGTCGCTTGAATGGCGACTTCAAACATTTGTCGAGGAATGATTTCCCGCATCCGTTCAACTAAATCACGACCTCTTGAATACGCTAAATCTTTATGCACAATCAATGACAGAGCATCGACTCGATCACCGTTAATTAAAATATCCAGCTTCACCACATCGGCCGCTAAAAAATGAGAAAAATGATAGTCAAGTGAAGCGTAACCTCGGCTGACTGATTTGAGTCGATCAAAAAAATCCAGAACAACTTCACTCAAGGGTAATTCATAATGTATGGACACTTGATTGCCTAAGTACTGCATATTTTTTTGCACCCCCCGCTTCTCAACACAGAGAGTGATGACATTGCCAACAAATTCTTGTGGCACTAAAATATTGGCGGCAATTATCGGTTCCCGCGTTTCAGCAATCACGCTAGGTTCTGGCAATTCAGAGGGATTATCAATGGTTATCACATCACCCGCTTTGGTCAGCACCTCATAAATCACTGTCGGTGCTGTAGTAATGAGATTAATGTTATATTCCCGCTCCAAGCGTTCTTGAATGATTTCCATATGTAGGGTTCCCAGAAACCCGCAACGAAACCCCAAGCCCAGCGCCTGTGACGCCTCCGGCTCATAGAATAATGCCGCATCATTTAAGCGTAATTTGGATAACGCCTCCCGCAAATTTTCATAATCCTCTGAATTAATCGGAAATAAACCTGCAAAAACCTGTGGTTGCACCGGTTTAAAACCGGGGAGTGCAGCCACATTAGATTGGTCGGCATAAGTAATGGTATCACCCACCGGCGCCCCGTCGACTTCTTTAATACCGGCAATCACATAACCGACTTCCCCAGCCATTAACATGGATCTATCCTGTTTTTTTGGGTTAAAAACACCCACTCGATCTGCTGGATGCACCCGGCCCGTGGATAACAGCTTTATCTTTTTGCCTTTTTCCAAGACACCACTGACCACCCGTACTAATGACACCACGCCTAAATAATTGTCAAACCAAGAATCAATAATTAGCGCTTGCAGGGGGGCTTCTCTGCTGCCTGCCGGTGATGGTATTCGCTGTACCAATTGTTCTAACAGATCGACAATGCCCTGGCCTGTTTTAGCACTAACATGAATGGCATCGGTGGCCTCAATGCCAATGATCTCTTCGATTTCCTGAATCACCTGATCCGGATCAGCAGCGGGCAAATCTATTTTATTGAGTACGGGAACCACTTCGAGCCCTTGTTCAATGGCGGTATAACAATTCGCGACACTTTGCGCTTCAACCCCTTGTGACGCATCAACCACCAATAAAGCCCCCTCACACGCCGCTAACGAACGGGACACTTCATAAGAAAAATCAACATGGCCGGGAGTATCAATAAAGTTTAATTGATAGACAATACCGTCGACAGCCTGGTATTGCAAAGTAACACTTTGCGCTTTGATGGTAATGCCACGCTCACGCTCTATATCCATGGAGTCGAGCACTTGTTGATCCATTTCACGCTTCGTCAACCCACCACATAACTCAATAAAGCGATCGGCTAAGGTCGATTTGCCATGATCAATATGCGCGATAATAGAAAAATTACGAATCTTATTTATGTCAGTCACTTTTTAACCCGCTTTATTTAAAAAATAAATTGGATAACCAGGTCGCACAACCGACATCGGGCTACCAAACAATTAATTTTGATCACTTTGCTCAGTTCGGCCATATTGATCATGATAACGCACGATGTCATCTTCTCCAAGATAGCTCCCTGATTGCACCTCGATAATTTCTAAGGGGATGGAACCGGGGTTTGCCAGCCGATGGACCACGCCGAGCGGAATATAAGTTGACTCATTTTCTGACAACAAAAATTCTTCGTCGCCACGCGTCACTTTGGCGGTGCCTTTAACGACAATCCAGTGTTCCGCCCGATGATGATGCATTTGCAACGATAAACGCGCTTGGGGGTTAACAATAATTCGCTTCACCTGGAATCGCATCCCCGCATCAACCCCCTCATAGCTACCCCAAGGCCGAGAAACACGGCGGTGTGTCAAGGTTTCACTGCGTCCGGCTTTATTAAGTTGTGCAACAATCGATTTTACCTCTTGGGTTTGATTTTTGTCGGCAACGAGTATCGCATCTGGGGTTTCTACTACCACGATATTATCCAAACCAATGGTGGTAACCATCCGATGACTGGCAATAATCATCGAGCCCGTTGTCTCCTTTATGTAAACATCGCCTTGAATGGCATTACCATGCTCATCTTTGTCCCTCACTTCCCACAAATTTTGCCAAGAACCCACATCAGACCAGCCAGCCTCTAAAGAAATCACCGCACCCGATGAGCTACCGCCCTGCCCTGCGTCTTTCGTCAGTTTCTCCATCACGGCATAATCAATGGATTCGCTTGGGCAATTCACAAAGGCTTGCTTATTCACTCGAAAAAAATCATCATCCTCTTTACCTTGTTCAATGGATTGATGGCTGGCCTCGGCGATATCGGGTCGATACCGCTGAATGGCGGCTAACCAAGCCGATGCCTTAAACAAAAACATACCGCTATTCCAAAAATACTGCTCACTCCGCCAATATTGCTCGGCCATTGCCGTATCAGGTTTTTCGACAAAAGACATAATCTGATATGTCCCCGGCGATGACTGATCCAGGGGCGCTCCCTTTTTAATATACCCATAACCGGTTTCCGCTCGGGTAGGCACAATACCAAAGGTCACCAAGTGATCACTCTCGGCTAAGGGAATCCCTTGAGAAATCACGTCATGAAACGCCGTCTTATCACATATAATATGATCAGCGGGCATCACTAACATCAAACCATCGCTGAAACGAGAAACCAGGTATTCAGTGGCTAAACATAAGGCGGGTGCGGTATTTCGCCCTACGGGCTCAAGTATAATAGTCGACGCTGGCAGATTTTTTTTGCTCAGTTGCTCAGCCACCAAAAAACGATGAGTTTCATTACTGACAATCAGCGACTGACCGAGCCCATCGTCGCTATTTAAATTCAGGCCATCGAGCCGGGAAACGGTAGCCTGTAACAAGGTTTCATCGCCAGTCAAGTTTAATAATTGTTTCGGGTAATGCTCACGCGATAATGGCCATAAGCGTGTCCCTGAGCCCCCACATAACACAACTGGGAAAAGTTTCATCGTCATTGATACATCCTGTTTAAAGTAACATCGTTAAATTAATTATACGGGATAAGCTGACACCCTACATTGAAATCACCCCTCAGATTCCGATGCGATCGAATGAGCCGGGGTCACGGCTGGTTTGTCTTGTGCTTTCTGATTCTTTATAAATGATAGAAAAAATGCCAAAAAAACACTTAGCATTAACCCCACCATAAAACCAAGAATAATCATTAGCTTACGCTTCGGCTTGGTGGGCTCTTCAGGGGCTAAGGCTGGATCAATCACTTTAAAAGCGAATTCTTCTCGCACATTGGCCAGCATAATATTTTTCGTTTGGGCCTCAATTAATCGATAAATTGACTGACGCATTTCTACCACACTGGTTTGCTCCGCCTGATCTTTTAAATATTCGATACTGCGCTCCGCTTCTTCGATCGCGCCTTGTTTTTGGTGTTTATTAAGCCGTGCTACTAATTCATTAGCCCAGCTCGCCGCTAACTGAGGCTCCCCCCATTCAATCGCGACCGTCACTAAGCCACTGGTTTTGTCTTGCGTCACCTGACGAATGCTATTAAATGTTTTAAAAATATCCCAAGCGGTGGGCGGCTTCGTGTTACCGGCGTCTTGCTGCTGATAAGCTTTCCATTTTTCTTGCCATTCTGCCACCCATGGCCAACGCTCATCCACCTGAATCGGTGGACCATCCAGTAGCAGACCAGACAGCTGATGTTCTTTAATAAAGGCATCCGTAAAAATACGTGACTTCAGAGTGGCCAGTGCTTCTTCGATTCGTCCCCCACCGCCTCCCATACTCACACCGGCTAACGAAGCTAACCCTCCCAGTTGCCCAGCAATCGCCGATAAACCCCCGCTTTTTTCTTCAGCCACCGGGGACAAAATCACTTCAGCACGAAAAACCGGCGGCGCTAACAACGCGGCTAACACAGCTCCGCCAGTCACCAACGTAGTTAGCAAAAAAATCATCCATTTGTAACGTACTAAAACTCGCCAGTAATCCAATAAGTTGATTTCATCCTCCGGATATTCCGTAGGTGACGTCACGTAGTAGATCGGTGTAGAAGGTAATTGCTGAGGCTGAATCAACTTTTCGTTTACGTTATCAAGGGATGGTTTAGGCGCATTCACAAAAGACTAACCTCGCTCAAGCGCATTTAGCGCAAATATAAAATATTTAGCATACTCGACTGCGATAAGGAATGGAGCATGCGTTAACATAGTAAATTAGCCATGCTCATTCATGACGTGAAAAACCTTATGGGATAGTAAACAAACCCACGGTCTTCCACGCGGCCGCAGATAAGCCTAACTGGTAAGCAATTTCTGAGATACTGGACCATAATTTTAACTTGCTGATACGATCTGCATCCAATGGAACCACCACCGTATCTCCCGGACTCATTATCACTTCTTTATCAAACCAACTATCGTTTGCTAAGGCCACCGCCCCATTGGAGCGAATGACATAGATATTATTCCGGTCGGATTTTTTGGTCATGCCACCACTCAAGTCCGTATAATGCAAATAACTGAAGTCTTTCTGGTATAAGTGGGAGGTGGGATAAAAAACTTCACCAACCACGGTCACTTCTTGCATTTTCTCCGGTACATACAGTTTGTCTCCACCGCGCAACACAATATCATTGACGCCACGCTCGTTCATAATGCTTGTCAGATCAATCACTAAACGTCCTGCCGCTTTCGTCGACTGAAGTCGTGTTAATAATTGGCGAGCAATCCCTGCATCTTGCAACTGAGACGGATCACCACTTCGTTCCAAAGAAATACTGGCTAGCTCACTTTCTAATTGCCTCGCCATTTCATCCAACCGTTGTTGCTCTCTTTGCCGTAAATCTTCCCGGATAAATACCGCACCGGCGGGATAAGCATATTCCGTCATACCACCCGCCCGTTGCAGCAGCTGACGTAATGTTTCCCCTCGGCGCACAGGATATCTCCCCGGAAAGTGAATTTCACCAAGCAACTCAATATGCTCTTGTTCTGCCCAATGCGGTATTTCTTTGATATGTAACAAATCATAGGCTTGCAACAAAATATCAGATTGAACATTACCTTGTAATGCCTCATTTAAAGCCACCTTGATGTGCTCAATCTGGCGAGGCGCGCCTGGCTTAACAACATACCGAGTCAGCTCGGCTTCAAACATAAAAGCCGATTCTTTTAATTGACCACCGGCCCGGATCAAATCACTAATGCGCATCCCATCTTCCAGCGGATAATTGTCAGGAAAACGAATCTCGCCAGACACTCTAACAATGCGTGTTGCTTCAACTTGATTGGATTGCCGTTGCAATTGATCCATGATTTTATCTAATTCAACGCCTCTTTGCTCCCCGGCATCAAAAACATATATGTTATCTCTTGGATGCATTAAAACATCGAGCAAACCATTAGGTTGATTAAATATCTGGCGCAGACTGCGAGAAAAAACCTTTAGTTTGAATTCCGGACGTACTTCCCGGATGATCAGCACATAGTCTAAATCGGCATTAAGTTGTACAGCATCAATCGTCGGCAGATAATGAGAAAGCCGTGCGCCTTCTTTCCATTGATAAACGCCTGGTTGCGTCACTCGCCCTCGAATAGTAATGATGTTGTCGATCTGTTCAAGCGCTTGCCGAATGGTTAGCACATCACCACGGCTCAATTTCAAATCTAAATCAGCATCTGACGTCAAATCCAAATCCATAACAAGCCGCTTTTTGCCATTTTTTACCCGCTCTATTTGCGTACTGGCCAAATACGCCGTCGGCAATACCCCACCGGCGATATTGATCAGATCCGCAATGCTGGACTGATCCTTTAATTCATACAATCCAGGACGAATTACTTCTCCAGCGATCCCTACTTGCATGTCAATCGTCGGTACAAAAACAACGTCGCCAGAACGTAATCGAAAATCTTTTCGCGTATCACCTTTCAATAATAAGTCATATAGATCCAGCGTATTGATGGTTTGGCCGTTACGCTTAAGTAAAATCTTTCTTAACGATCCTGTCGCCTTAATGCCACCGGCATAGGAAAGTACGTGTGTCATACTCGCCAGCGAACTCACCACATAAGATCTCGGATTTTCCACTTCACCAAGCACAAAAATCCGCATCGAACGCAACTCCCCAAGCGTCACATTAGCATTAACACCAATAAACTGGCGTTTAACGCGTTTTCGCAAACTTTTTTTGAGCTCATCAAAACGTAATCCAATGACCGGGATCGAACCAATCCCTGGAAAAGCCAATGTTCCCTCTCGTGAAACCGCTAACGAATATTCTTGATTTTCTTTACCAAACAATTGAATATAAATGATGTCTCCCGGCCCAATAATATAATCGGCTGGCACAGGAATATCACTGACCGACGACAAGCTACCTGCGACCCGCCTAAAAAGATCATAACCAAAAGGTTTAAGTGCCTCTTTGCCCATGGGAGTCAGCGGCAATAAATCAATACTTATTTCATAAAATGATAAAGCTGGCTCTAACATTAAGCGTGCAGCGGCTTCTTCTGATGTTAGACCGGCCACTGGTACAAGACCAACGTCTGGCATATTAATAACACCATATTGGTCGAGCTTGAAAAGTTGATCGGAGCGATTAATAAAATCAGACGCTTGACGGCTTGTTGTCACCTTCATCGTAAAAGACACAATAATCGTGTCGCCCCCCTGCAAACGAGACACCTCAGAAATATTCTCTTGCTGGCTATTCGTTGAGGTCGAAGGATTCGTCGTATTTTCAGGAATTGACATCGGTTTTTCGATGATTCTAGGCGCCACCACCGGAGGTGCTCCCAGCAACTGCAAAGCTTGTTGGCGCTGCTGATCAGTTAACGACTGCAAGTATTGCAATTGACCTGATGTCGGAGTAAGCGCATAGCTTGACACGGTCATAAGCATACACAATGCGCCAAAAAAAAACTTCAGATTTAACACTCCCGAATCGTCCCCAATCAAAAATCATCTATACTCATTACAATTTGCTACCAAGCAACTATCAATCGTTAGCATTCTCTGCTACCCAAATAAAATAATCACCCGCCTCGTTAGTTTTTTTAATGCTGCCTGACACAATCCATATTATTATCATTTCAATTGTCTTTCCATTCCCGCATTCAGCTAATGCACTTGCTTATACACAGTTGCCAAGGATTATTCAACTTTAGATGAGCCTATCATGGTCAGATATGCGGCACAGAATATTTATACTCGATGGACAAATCTCCAACGAGAGCCGTTAACTTACCTTCTGGCGCATGAATAACCCCTAGACCGACACCAATAGCAACATTCGTGGTTATCGCTTTTAAGACATTCACCATCGGCTGTAAAATGAGTCCTCCACCAACAGACACACCGCCGCCACCGGCCGCACCGATCAAGAACTGAGCCTGCGCGATCCAACCCGGATACTCATCCAGCGGTTTCCGACGGCCAATCCCCACTAGCCCAGCCGCATATCCGCCTGCCTCCCCTGCATAAGCACCTAGCGCTTGACCGGTTAAAAAGATATATTGACTGACGAAAGTATCTATTTTTAAACCGGCAAGGCTTATCATTCTTTTGCCCAAACCACTATTTTTACGTACCTGAGCTCTAACAGGCAGATAGTGCTGGGTATTCGCACGCAACCGATATTTATGCCATATGGCATTTAAAAAAGTATCCTCGGAATTAGAATTAAGAACAGTACCCATCGTCGGTAGCAACACTTGGTATTGATGCGACACTTTTAGCAATACACTTTTCGAGAAAAAATCACCATCAACGGCTTTGACAATGCCAAATTCAAAACCCGATGTCCATCGTTCGGTAAAATGATACGCAGCCCCCACCATTAAACGATAAATCAACCCTCCTCCAGTATCCACGTCCCCTCCCCCTGCGGCACCGAGCAAACCGGTAACCGTCAAACTTAATAAGCGATCAATGTTTTCCCGATAGCTCACCCCTCCTAAGACTTGAGCAAAACCATCGGCTCTACCTCCGAGCGCTCCCCCCGTTTCAAATTCCAGCCACCAGTTTTTTAACCAATATTGATACCATCGAATACCAATCACATCAATCCGATCCATCATTAAGCGACGACTTCGCCCCGTTTGACCATCATTAGGTAGATACATCAGTGCTTGAAATGCAAACGCCCGCCTACGTCTTACATTGCCAAAATCAAATTGATTTGCCTCCAACACCTGAGCCCCGGAAGCCGATGCTGGGCGCCAACCCGGTAGAAAAAAAGAATGAAATTGATGCTCAAAAGACAAGCTGTACTGATTGCTGCTGATTTTACCGTTGGGAAACTCAACCCGACTTATTCCAAAACCGACGGTATTCTCTCCTAAAGAAAACAAGGCTTCTAAATGAGGCCGAAACATAAAACCACCACCTTGTGGCGCACCACCGCCACCACCACCGCCCAAAAAAACGCCAGCATCAATACCCAATGGCCCGACTATTTTTTTATTCCAGCCGAAGGCCAAGCCTCCGGTAAAAAAACCACCCCGATCACCAGACACCGCACCGTAAATACCTAGCCCAAAATAACTCCCTCCATCCGCCGATAACAGATAATTACCACCGAGCAAACCCATGCTTTCTTCATTGGGTAAAGTCATACGATCATAAGTAAATCGATATTTTGATTTTTGTACCCAAACATCATGACTGTCATTCGCTAACGCAACAGGCCCAAAAAATAATCCGGCAAACAATGATATGAAAAAAAATACGCGAATAGGGTAAGCATTCATATAATGAAAAGTGTTGTTATTTTTTCTACGAAGAGACGGCTTTGTCGCATGGCTAACATGGCACATTTCAACATCGCAACATTTAATAAAAAGCGAAGAAGGCAGACTCATCGGCAACTTTGTTCCATAAAGTTTTGGCTCATGTCGCATTATTAGGCCGCACGGTGATCAGCAAGAATACATTAATGAAAGGCAATCGTTTAATAATTTTTATATCATTGCAAACAAAATAAATACGGGAAAAACTTAGGGTAAATGTATTCATGTCCTTATGAATGCCTACTCAAATAAAGCCTCCATTGATAAGCTTTACAAACCATATTTTCGTGAAATTATCGATTAACGAATCGGGCGCTTACAGCCTATATTCTACAGCAAGCCATACAAAATATAGGCTACAACAAAAAAGCGCCAATATAAGGCGCTTTTTCAAAAATTTTTAACTGTAAATAGCGGTGAATCCAATCACGACCCTTCAGTGCTTTCAAGCATAACAGTAATCATAGATCGATTCAATTCCAAGGTTTTTTCACCGATTCCCTTCACTTTCAATAAATCATCAACTGATTTGAAAGGTCCATGCGTGGTGCGATATTGAACAATCGCCATTGCACGGCTCGGCCCAACCCCTTTCATTATTTTTGCTAATGCTTCGGCACTTGCCTCATTAAGATTCGCCGGATTTGCAAAGACAGAAAAACTCGCGAGCAACAAAAAAACACTAATAATACTTCGCAACTTCATAAAATAACCCCGTACCTATGACCAAATAAAGCCGCAAGCCTATACCTGATAACTTAGCCGGGAATTAATAAATTAGGGAAGGGGGAACTTCCTCTAATACAGCGTTCGAGGCGGAAGCAGTCTTCGTTGAGATTTCCGAATGAATACGCTGCAACATCTGCAAAGGATCTCGAGCTTGGGTAATCGGGCGGCCAATCACTAAATAACTCGCTCCATTAGCCATTGCAACTTGCGGTGTCACGACGCGTTTCTGATCATTTATGCGCTCTCCATCAAGACGGATGCCAGGTGTCACTAAAAGAAAATTATTTGTCCTTATCTTGCGCAACGCGGCAGCTTCTTGAGCAGAGCAAACCACGCCGTCTAAACCCACATCGAAAGCCAGTATCGCTAATTGCTCAACCCGTGATGTAATACGGCCTGTGATGCCAATTTCACTCATATCGTCCTGATCAAAACTTGTCAACAGCGTCACGCCAATTAAATAGGGTTTGTTATTTCGATTAATCAACGCCTTTTGCGCCGCCTCTAGCATGCGCCTGCCACCCATCACATGAACATTAAGCATCCAAACCCCAAGGTCTGCTGCCGCTTCACAGGCACGTGCAACCGTTGTCGGAATATCATGAAACTTCAGATCGAGAAAGATTTCAAATCCTTTATTTTGCAAATCCATGACAATTTGCGGCCCAAATCTTGTAAAAAGCTCTTTACCTACTTTCAAGCGACATAAAGAGGGAGAAAGCGGGTTAACGAATTCAATCACCTCCTGATATTCAGAAAAATCAAGCGCAACAATCACCTTTGGATCATTTAATTTATTCATTTCATACTCCAAAAGGGATAACGCTAATCGCGTTCTTTCAGATAATATAAAGAAGCGGGGAAATTGATCATTAGCGCGTTGAGCCAAACGCCTACCATTCACGCAACAGAGCCGTGCAACATACCCACATCGATCATTTTGGTTACAATGCGGCCTTTATGCTACTCCATGTTTTACAACTGGGACACTGCCAATATAAAGCATGCGAATAAAATCCACATTTATTGCATTGATAGGCATGACCTTCCGCCACTAATTTAGCAATAATATTATTGACATTCGTTAGTATTTGTCGATTTTGCCCCCCCGTGTCAGCAATCACTAAGTCTAAATAGCGCTTGACTCCTTTCAACGACGGACTGTTTTCCAAGTGTTTTTCAAGCAAGCGGACGGCATGAACCGTGCTTTCTTGCTTAACAAGCACATTAGTCAATGCCAATAAGCTAGAAATGCCACCATGCGTATTGAATACATCATTCAATGTCGTGGTCAGTTTTCCCGCGTTTTCGAGCTTCTCATAACATTGCATAAGTGGCTCGACAATTTCCGAGATAAAACTGGGATTCTGCACCTCCACTTTCATGAGGGTTTGCGCGGCCGCTTTATAATCCTTTAACTTCATTTCAATGCGACCTTGAATCAAGCTGGCCCTAGCACTTCGAGGATCAACAGATAACGCCTTTTTAGCGAACTGTTTGGCCGCATCAGGATTCGCAGAGCGCAATGCAACTTCCGCTAATTCGCAAAAATAATGCGCGATGATGTCTGCTTTCTTTTCACCCGAGGCTCTCTCATACTCGGTCGCTGTGGTTATCGCGGCCTCCCAGTCTTTCTCTTGCTGATAAACCTCCATTAAAAAGAGTAAAGCCCGCTGCTGGTATTCTTTAGACTGCTTTAAATCGATAAACAACCGTTCTGCACGATCCAGTAAACCCGCTTTTAGATAGTCTTGGCCTAATTCTAATAACGCCTGATCTCGCTGATCGATTCGTAACGTCGGCCGAGCGATTAGATTTTGATGCAACATCGTTGCACGATCAATTTCCCCACGGCGGCGAAACAAATTGCCTAATGCCAAATGTAACTCAACCGTCTCACTATCGACTTGCAGCATTTTAACAAACACTTCAACCGCCTTATCCGGTTGCTCATTCAATAGATAATTCAGCCCTTCATAATAACCTGTATTAATTTCTTCAGTCGATACCCGCTCCTTGTGCTTGCTTATCTCCCTGCGCCCAATAAGCCAGCCAGAAACGGCCGCCACAGGTAATAGCGCCACCACAGGCAATAAGAACCAAAGAAAATCATACATTTACCTGGCGCCTTTAATCGGCATCGCACGTAAATTAGAAATTTCTTTTTCGTTTATCTTATTTCTGTGACGTAATTTAATTGCTTCCAATTTAAACATGAGCACCCGACCATAGGTCGCAATAATACCAATCAACCCGCCTATCAAAAGTGTGACGAGCAACACAACCACTAAAGGCACATCCTTCGATCCAATATAATAATTAACTTGAATATTATGCATATTTACAATACTAACGCCGATAGCAATCGCTATCATGACGAGCACAATGATCACGCTGATGATTTTCGTCATTTTTCCTCCCGTTAATTGTTTTCAGATAACTAAAATAAACACCATACTTTCTTACCAATCAATATTATTTTTCAATGATTTTCTCTATATAGATTTTATATAACATATAGCGTGCATTGTACAATTTATTTCTCAACGCCTATCATGCAATATTTTGGGGGTTAACTAATGTACGAAAAATCCCACGCGATGGCCGTGTTGAGAATACAGGAGGAAGGGGAAAGCGAGGCGAAAACAACCTTCGCGATGATAAGATGAAAACTTGCCTATCACAGATAGGCAAGTACCAATACCGGCAAAAGCCTGACAGCTTAAAACTTGACCGTTAAAAACTGAACACATTAAGCTTCTTTCTTGACGTCCTCCGAGGTACTGCTGACTTTGACTTCCCCAGGGCTCGTTGCAGATAACGCCTCAGTAGTCGAATCATTATCATTGAGTGAGTCATTCACTCGCTCTCTAAGCTCTTTGCCCGGCTTAAAATGCGGCACATATTTACCCGCAAGCGGAACAGGTTCTCCTGTTTTCGGATTTCGGCCCATTCTTGGTGGCCTAAAATGCAGTGAAAAACTACCAAACCCTCGAATTTCTATTCTTTCACCAGTCGATAAAGCACTTGTCATTTGCTCAAGCATTGTCTTGACGGCCAACTCAACATCCTTTGCCGCTAGCTGAGACTGCCGCTTAGATAATTGCTCAATGAGCTCAGACTTGGTTACGGTTTTTTCTTGTAGATTGCCTATCCCCATAAATTCAGCCCACCATAACTTGTTACTTAAAGATGTTAAATTAAACCACCTGACACGTGCAATGTAATTGTAGGGTAAAAACACTCACTTACAACTAAATACCACGGACTTCAAACAAAGGTGAATTACAGCTAGCACATCAACCAATGAAAGCGGATGTGCGCCAAATTAGCTATTTACGTTATTCTTGTTTGTTTAATTGTTCTTTTAGTAAATCTCCGAGAGTCGTCGTTGCAGGCCCGGCAATCCCTCTGGTATAGTCATTGATCGCTTCAGCTTCATCATCAGAATCTTTCGCTTTGATGGATAGACTGATAATACGATTTTTCCTATCAACACCAATAAACTTAGCTTCAACTTCTTCGCCAACTTTCAATACATTTCTGGCATCTTCAACGCGATCACGAGACAACTCAGACGCACGCAAACTGCCTTCAACGCCTTCACCCAAATCAATGGTAGCCGCCTTTGCATCAATGGCAATGACCGTACCATTGACGATCGTGCCCTTCGTTTTATCCGCCAAGAAATTGGAGAATGGATCCTTTTCCAATTGCTTAATGCCGAGGGATATCCGCTCTCTAGATGGGTCAACAACCAAAATCACAGTTTCAACTTCATCCCCTTTTTTATGCTTTCTGATGACATCTTCACCGGTTTCATTCCATGAAATATCCGATAAATGAACCAGGCCATCAATGCCGCCATCGAGCCCAATAAAGATACCAAAATCGGTAATTGACTTGATTTTACCGGCAATGTGATCACCTTTGTTATGCGTTGCTGCAAATTCATCCCAAGGATTGGTTTGACACTGCTTGATACCTAACGAAATACGCCGTCGCTCCTCATCAATATCCAGCACCATCACTTCGACTTCGTCACCTAATTGCACAATTTTTGTTGGGTGAACATTTTTGTTGGTCCAATCCATTTCTGACACATGAACAAGACCCTCAACACCCTCTTCAATTTCAACGAAACAACCATAATCCGCAATATTTGTCACTTTGCCGGATAAACGAGAACCGATGGGATAGCGCCTTGCAATTTCCAGCCATGGATCTTCACCAAGCTGCTTCAATCCCAAAGAAACACGATTACGCTCTCGATCAAATTTTAATACCTTCACTTTAATCTCATCGCCGACATTAACGATTTCGCCCGGATGTTTGACACGTTTCCAGGCCATATCCGTAATGTGTAACAGCCCATCAACACCGCCTAAATCAACAAAAGCACCATAATCTGTCAGATTTTTTACAATACCTTGCGCCTCTTGACCTTCCTGTAGGTTTTTCAGCAGCTCATCTCGTTCTGCACTGCTTTCCATTTCAACCACAGCACGTCGTGACACAACGACATTATTGCGCCGACGATCGATTTTAATGACTTTAAATTCAAGCTCTTTACCCTCCAAATAGGAAGGATCTCTGACTGGCCGCACATCAACCAATGAACCGGGAAGGAAGGCTCTGACCTCATTGATATCCACCGTGAACCCACCCTTCACCTTGTCACTAATGATCCCTTTCACGGTTTCAGAGTTTTCAAAGGCACGCTCCAATAAAATCCAAGACTGCGCCCGTTTCGCTTTCTCTCGGGAAAGTCGGGTTTCACCAAAACCGTCTTCCACGGCATCCAGTGCCACATCAACTTGATCACCAATTTCAACTTCAAGGCTTCCGCTATCACTATAAAACTGTTCGATCGGAATCACGCCTTCAGATTTAAGCCCCGCATGGACAATGACATACCCATTAACAATGTCAACAACGGTGCCAATAACAATAGCACCCGGTTGCATGCTAGCTTTACTCAAACTCTCTTCAAACAGCTCTGCGAAACTTTCACCCATGAATAACCAACCTTAAAACTCGTGTTTGTATCAATAAACAGCAAAAGGGCTGATCGAATTAACACCAACCCAGCGTCTTATCAATTATTGAAATCGTTTATAAACTAAATCAAGGATCTTCTGCTCCGTTTTTTCCACGCTTAAATCTGTCGTGTCAATGATCACTGCATCAGCAGCGGGCGTTAACGGAGAAGCACTACGCGTGATGTCTCGAGAATCACGCTCCTTGATGTCGGCCAAAATTGCGCTAAGGGTAGCACTGATGCCTTTGCCTTTCAACTGTTTATAACGTCTTTTTGCTCTTTCTTCTGCACTTGCAATCAAATAAACTTTGAGCTGAGCATCCGGGAAGACCACCGTCCCCATATCCCGACCATCGGCAACTAAACCTGGCGACACACAAAATGCCCGCTGGCGTTCCAATAACGCCAAACGAACGGCTTGTATTGCCGCTACTTTAGAGGCAATACTCGCTACGGATTCCTCTCGAATTTGATACGTCACATCAATATCTTTATAAAAAATACGATAGGCTTCAGACACCTGGTTAGGTACTGAAAAACGCACCTCAAGATGCGCGGCTAAGTCAGCTAATGTCGCCTCATCCGCTAACGGCAAATCACCTTTTTGAACCGCATAAGCGACCAATCGGTACAACACGCCACTGTCAAGGAAATGCCATCCCTTTTTCCTAGCAAGCCATAAACCAATCGTACCTTTGCCCGACCCACCGGGGCCATCAATGGTTATCACAGGGACTCGAAATTTACTCATCACTTATCAAATTGGTTGTTAAATAACTTCATTTCAAGCGGCGGCATCCGTTACTGTGACGTTAATACCGACTTGGCCTGCCAGTTTAACAAATTCAGGAAATGAGGTGTTGACATTCGCACAATTCTCCACCGTAATGGCCTGCTTAGCACGCAACCCAGCCATCGTGAAAGCCATTGCAATTCGATGGTCACCATGACTATTTATTATTCCGCCATCGAAATACCCTTTCCCTTGAATAACCATACCCGCTTCGGTAGCCACGGCATCCACGCCTAGGGTTCGTAAACCATCGGCCATTACTTGTATGCGATCACTTTCCTTCACCCGCAATTCACTCGCGCCACGTAATACGGTGGTCCCCTGCGCACAAGCCGCCGCCACAAAAATCGCCGGGAATTCATCAATCGCCAATGGAACTAAAGACTCAGGAATGTCAATGCCTTGCAGCGTGCTGCTGCGAATACAGAGATCAGCGACCGGCTCATTACCAAATGAACGCTCATTTTTCACTGTGATATTCGCCCCCATTTGGCGCAAAATCTTAAGCACACCGTTGCGTGTCGGATTGATACCCACATCACACAACGTGATATCAGAACCAGGGGCAATGCAAGCACCCACCATAAAAAATGCCGCCGAGGAAATATCGCCTGGAATGGTAAGATTGGAGGCGGTCAGGCTACCCCCCCCCTGTATTGCCACAGTATTGCCATCGACCTCAACCGGATACCCAAACGCTGTCAACATGCGCTCAGTATGGTCTCGGGTCACACCCGGTTCAGTGACGGCGGTTCTGCCCTGCGCGTATAAACCCGCTAACAATAAGCTTGATTTTACTTGGGCACTGGCCATAGGCATCAGGTAATCCATGCCTGTTAATTTTTTTCCGCCAACAATACGCAGCGGCGCTGTCCCCTGCTCAGTCACCTCGATCACCGCTCCCATCTGAGCCAACGGATCGGTCACTCGCCGCATGGGTCGCTGACTCAAAGACGTGTCGCCGATTAACACGGAATCAAACGCCTGCCCACAAAGCAATCCAATCAGTAGGCGCATTGAGGTGCCAGAGTTACCTAAATCGAGGCGAGCCGCTGAGGCCGTCAGTCCATGCCTACCCACGCCTTGAATCGATAGCCAACCATTCACCGGACCATCAATCACCACCCCCATTTGCTTAAACGCCGCTAAGGTGGCGAGGCTATCTTCACCTTCCAAAAACCCTGTGACCGTGGTCACGCCATCAGCTAATGCGCCCATCATAATAGAACGATGGGAAATGGATTTATCACCTGGCACGCTAAATTCACCCGACAAACGACCGCCTGGCTGCACAAGGTATTTAACTTCGGCGTTACTCAGCATCTAAAGACTCACCTAATTTTTATTAATTTATGCGACAATGTTCAGCTCACCACGTGTTCATCACGTGCTTTTTTTGCTCGGCAAAAGATCGCTTCTAATTCGCTCGCATCATTTTCCGCAATCGCTTGTGATACGATATCTAACTGTTTTTTATATTGTTCCAACACATCAAGCACAGCCTCTTTGTTCGCCATACAGATATCTCGCCACATCACCGGCGAACTCGAAGCTATCCGGGTAAAATCCCGAAACCCACCGGCCGCATAACGAAAGATCTCTACTCGCTCATGCATTTGCGCCAAACTATCCACCAACGCATACGCCAACACATGCGGCAAATGACTGGTGGCCGCCAACACCTCATCATGGTGCGCCACCTCCATACTGACCACATTCGCACCACACCCTTGCCAAAATGCAGTCAATGCGGCAACAGCCTCATCGGCAGAACTGGCTAATGGAGTGATAATGGTACATCGCCTCTCAAACAATTCAGCAAAAGCTGCCTGCACGCCGCTTTTTTCAGTGCCCGCAATAGGGTGCCCCGGCACCAACCCAGCGGGTAATGTACCGAAAATATTTTTCGCCTCCTTCACCACGCAGGCTTTAGCACTGCCTGCATCCGTGATAATAACCCCCTGACGGCATTTGCCTTTGATTTGTTGAAAAACGTCGGAAAATGCACTCAATGGCACAGCGATCAGAACCAGATCGGCCTCTTTTACGGCTTCCCCGATATCCATCTCATAACGATCGATGACCCCCAACTGCACCGCTCGCTGTAATTCACGTTCATTGCGACCACTACCAACAACCGCTTTGCACAATCGATTTTTTTTCGCGGCTAAGGCAACCGATCCACCAATTAAACCCACACCAATAATGGCAATGCAATCAAACATGGACGAATCCTCTGCTAGCCCGTTAATCATCTTAGCTCTGACAGCACTTGCTCCAAAGCACGAACAAAAACCTGATTTTCCTCAGGCAAACCGACAGAAACACGTAAATGATTTGGCATCCCATAATTAGCGACCGGCCTCACGATAACACCCTGGCGTAATAACTGCTCATAAATCGGCAATGCCGGTTGAGATAGATCCAGGGTAATAAAGTTCGCCACCGACGGAATTACAGTCAATCCTAAGCGCTGCATCTCACTCGATAGATAATCTAAACCTTGCTGATTCATCGCCACTGCACGCGCCACATATTCCGAATCGCTGAGCACCGCTTCAGCCCCCGCTAACGCTAATACATTGACATTAAAAGGCTGACGCACCCGATTCACTAGTTCTGCAATGTCAGGATGCGAAACAGAAAAACCAACCCGCAAGCCAGCCAAACCATACGCTTTAGAAAAAGTACGGGTCACCACAAGATTCGGATATTTTGCAAGGCACGCCAGCACTGAACCGTAATCCGCCACCGACACAACATATTCATGATACGCTTCATCAATAACCACAATGACATCACTGGGCACTTGCTCAAGAAAGTTAACGATCGAACTCAAGGATAAATAAGTGCCCGTTGGATTGTTTGGATTGGCGATGAAAATCAATTTAGTTTTCGCCGAAATCGAAGCGATGATCGCCGTTAAATCATACCCCCAGGATTGAGTAGCCACCACCACCGGCGTGGCGCCAATGGCCTGGGTGATCAATGGATACACGGCAAACGCATATTGCGAATAAATAATCTCATCCCCAACCGAAGCGAATGTGCGTGCGACTAATTCAAGTACATCATTGGAACCATTGCCTAAAGTGATTTGAGATAACTCCACATCGAGTTTATGGGCTAATGCTGTTTTTAGCCGATGACCACTGCCATCCGGATAACGTGTTAGATGAAGCATGGCCTCATGCAGCACAATCGATAACTTAGGACTCGGCCCTAACGGGTTTTCGTTGGAGGCTAATTTAACAATGTGGGTTAAACCATACTCTCGCGCTAACTCGTCGATCGGCTTGCCCGGCACATAGGGAATCAAACCTTGCACCCCAGACGTCGCTTGATTATTTAACACCCTTATCATTGCCTACATCGTCACCTTAGGATAGGATCCCAGCACCTTCACCATGGAGGCTTCTTTTTCCATGTCTTGCAGTGCTTGCTTTAAATGCGCCTCTTGCGCATGCCCTGCCACATCCACAAAAAAAACATAATCCCACATGCCTCGCCGCGAAGGGCGGGATTCAATACGTGTCATGCTAATATTATATTTACCCAAAGGGGCTATCATCGCGGATAACGCACCGGGACAATTAGACATGGAAAATAACAAGGTGGTTTTATCGTTGCCACTGGGTTGTGTGGTTTGCTTACCAATCACCAAAAATCGGGTGGTATTATCAGGCTCATCTTCAATGTTTTTTGCTAATATATTCAAACCATATAACTCAGCGGTAATTTTACCCGCCACGGCGGCACAGTTGGCTTCCTGCTGAGCCCGGCGCGTGGCTTCGGCATTACTGCTGACGGCAATACGCTCAATCCCTGCCATATGAGAATCCAACCATTCACGGCACTGCGCCAACGATTGTTGATGTGAATAAATACGCTTGATTTGATCGATCTGTTTTCCGGTACTTAACAAACAATGATGAATCCGTACTTCCACCTCACCACATATCCTTAAAGGGGAACGAGCAAATAAATCAAGCGTATAACTCACCACGCCTTCGGTTGAGTTTTCCACCGGAACCACACCATAATGCGCGGCACCCGATTCCACTTCACGAAAAACTTCATCAATAGCGCTCACTGCCACCGTCTTCACTGAATGGCCAAAATGTTTTAATGCCGCCGCTTGAGTATAGGTGCCTTCCGGCCCTAAAAAAGCCACGTTAAGCGGCTGTTCCAAAGCCAAACAAGCCGACATGATTTCACGAAACAAACGCGCAATCTCTTTGTCGTCCAACACGGTATTGTTCGCATCCATGATTTTTTTCAGCACTTGAGCTTCGCGCTCAGGCCGGTAAAAATGAGTCTCACCAGCCTGACGTTTAACTCGCGCCACTTCCATGGCACACTCAGCGCGTTCGCCAATCAATGCCAATAACCGTGTATCAATAGCATCAATGCGATGGCGCAATTGTTCCAAATTTTTGTTATTTTCCATACTTATCCATCAAACCCTACATTTCGAGTCAGACATATGAAACATAGGTTAAACGACACGTACATTCAGTACGCCATCAATTTGCTTAATTTTTTCAATCATGGCGGCATTGATTTGATTATCCACATCCACCAACGTATAGGCAATATCACCGATCGATCGATTAAGCATATCAATAATGTTCAAATCCGCCTGTGCCAGATGGGTGGTCATCTGCCCAACCATATTCGGCACATTACGATTCGCCACCGTCAAACGATAACCCTCCGTACGCGGCATTAACACGCTGGGAAAATTCACTGAATTAGTAATATTACCGTTTTCCAAGTAATCACGTACTTGCTCAGCCACCATCACCGCACAATTGTCTTCAGCTTCCACCGTGGAAGCCCCCAAATGCGGTAACGCAATCACGTTCGCATGTTTTTTCAGGGTGCTATTGGGAAAATCACAAACATAGGCTTTTATTTTACCGGCATTCAAGGCATCTATCATCGCCGCATCATCCACAATACCGGCCCGCGCAAAGTTAAGAATCAGCATACCATCTTTCATGATTTTCATACGACCTGCATCAATCATATGGCGTGTCGCGTCAATTAATGGCACATGAAAAGATAAAAAATCCACCTTGGAAACCAGATCATCCACATTGGCCGCTTGTGCGACCTTCGATGACAATTGCCAAGCACCTTGCACCGTAATGCCAGGGTCATAACCAATGACTTTCATCCCCAAGGAAAGCGCCATATTTGCCACCAAACGGCCAATAGCACCTAACCCAATCACTCCCAAGGTGCGACCCGCCAATTCAGAACCAACAAACGTTTTTTTACCTTGCTCTACCGCCTGGCTAATCGCGGCATCATCCCCTTCGAGATGCTGTGAAAACGCCCAAGCCGGACAAATATTACGACTGGCCAGCAGCATCCCCGCCAACACAAGCTCTTTCACCGCGTTAGCATTCGCACCGGGCGCATTAAACACCGGAATGCCTCGCGCCGTCATGGCCTCGACAGGAATGTTGTTCACCCCGGCACCTGCCCGCCCAATGCACATCACGCTGTCAGGTAACACCATGTCATGCATTTTATAGGATCTCAACAAAATGCCATGCGGCTTCGAAATTTCAGAGCCAAGCTCATAGCAATCGCGCGGAAAACGCTCTAATCCGGCCAGCGAAATATTATTTAACGTTAAAATTTTATACATTCATGATTCCCTGATCAAATTTAACCATGCTGCCGCTCAAATTCGACCATAAATTGGATTAACACGTCCACCCCTTGCTCCGGCATGGCGTTATAGATACTGGCCCGCATACCACCCACCGAGCGATGTCCCTTCAGGGTTAACAAACCGTGGCTAGCGGCTTCTTTTAAAAACAATCCATCGAGTTGCGCATCGGCGAGAATAAATGGCACATTCATCCTTGAACGACAGGCTTTATGTACAGGGCTTGAATAAAACGCTGAATCATCAATAGCGGCATACAGTTTGGCGGCTTTTCGCTGATTAATTTCTTCCATTTTCGCTAAACCACCTTGACCTTTGATCCAATCAAACACCAATCCCGCCATATACCAACTATAGGTTGGCGGTGTGTTATACATGGAATCCGCCTCGGCATGTATTTTGTAATCGAACATGCTTGGCGTCCCCGCTTGCGCTTGTCCAATTAAATCTTCTCTAACAATCACGATCGTTAATCCCGCCGGACCAATATTTTTCTGGGCGCCGGCATAGATCAGCCCAAATTTGGAAACATCAATGGGACGTGACAGAATCGTTGATGACAAATCGGCCACCAACGGGATCTCACCGGTTTCAGGCGTCCAGTGAAACTCCACCCCACCAATGGTTTCATTGGGCGTGTAATGCACGTAAGCGGCCTGAGAATCAAGCTGCCATTGCTCAAACGCCGGGATGTCGGTAAACTGACTGGCTTCACCGGTGGCCGCCATATTCACCTGACAAAAACGTTTGGCTTCGGCCACCGCTTTTTTCGACCAACTCCCCGTGACGACATAATCTGCTTGCTTTTTATTTTGCAGTAGATTTAACGGCACCATGGCAAATTGACTGCTGGCACCACCTTGCAAAAACAACACTTGGTAATTCTCCGGGATGGCCATAATTTCCCGCAGGCAAGACTCGGCACCTTCCGCAATCGATACAAACGCCTTGCCTCGATGACTCATTTCCATCACTGACATTCCGCTCCCGCCCCAATCAGCGAGTTCTTCTCTTGCCTGGTTTAATACCTCCAGCGGAATCATGGCTGGCCCAGCACTAAAATTATATTGACGTGACACCTATCAAACTCCTCATAACAAGCAGATCTAACTGACTAACATGATTACTTTCAAATCGACATACACAAGCTTCAGTCTTTTTCTCTGGGCTCAGGCTCAGTAGACCCAGGCTCAGT
>CAYUAI010000017.1:0-24853 GCA_964442745.1 uncultured Chromatiales bacterium | reverse complement strand
CTCAGGCTCAGTGGACTCAGGCTCAGTGGACTCAGTATCGTCAGCATTCTCTTCAACTTCGGTGTCACTATCTATTTCACAAATCCGCTCAACCCCCACCAGTGACCCTCCATCCACCAAATTAATTAAACGGACACCCTTGGCGTTACGACCGACGACAGAAATATCAATCACCGGGGTACGCACTAACGTGCCGCCACTGCTAATCAACATGATCTCGTCTTCATCTTTCACTAAAACCGCACCGACCGCCTCTCCATTGCGCTCCACTCCCTGTAATGAAATAACTCCCTGGCCACCCCGAGCCTGGGCTGAAAAACCTGTCACTAACGTCCGTTTACCAAAACCATTTTCGGTCGCCATCAACACACTGCCAACATTTTCTGCGATAATTAAAGCAATCACTCGCTGACCGGCAGCCAGTCGAATGCCACGCACACCGCAAGCCGTGCGCCCCATGACTCTCACATCTTCCTCGTTAAAACGAATCGCTTTATTGCCACTGCTAAACAACATCACATCTTGGCTACCATTCGTGATCGAAACACCCACTAACTGATCACCTTCTCGCAAACCCAAAGCGATAATGCCATTGGTTCGGGGACGAGAAAAATCCACCAAGGCAATTTTCTTTACGGTACCTTGGCTGGTGGCCATAAAAACAAATTTGCCGGCTTCAAATTCACGAATCGGTAAAATTGCGCTAATACGTTCGTTCTCTTCAAGCGGCAATAGATTAATAATGGGCCGCCCACGCGCCGTTCGGCTGGACTGAGGTAATTGATAAACCTTCAACCAGTAAACTTTACCCGCACTGGAAAAACAAAGAATAGTATCGTGAGTACTGGCAACAAATAATTTATCAATAAAGTCTTCTTCTTTCATGGACGTGGCGGTCTTGCCTCGACCACCCCGCTTTTGCGAACTATATGTCGATACCGGCTGGGCTTTCACATAACCTTCATGAGAAATGGTCACCACCATGGGCTCTTCAGTAATGAGGTCTTCAATATTCAAATCATGTTGGTTAGGGACGATCTGCGTGCGCCGCTCATCACCATACTGCGTTTTAATTTCTTCTAACTCATCCCGGATCACTTGCATCAATCGTTGCGGGTCATTTAAAATTTTTAATAATTTTTCTATTTTGTCTAACAGCTCTTTATATTCACTAACAATCTTATCTTGCTCTAAACCCGTCAGTCGATTAAGACGCATTTCCAAAATCGCTTGCGCTTGCACCGGTGATAATCGATAACGATCATCAACAACCCCAAAATTCTCACCGAGGTCATCCGGACGTGACATCTGAGCACCAGCACGCGCTAATAGCTCCACCACCACACCCAGTTGCCATCCATTTTCCATCAAACCTTTGCGCGCTTCCGCCGGGTTTGGAGACGATTTAATCAAGGCAATAATAGAATCAATATTCGCAATGGCCACCGCCAAACCTTCCAAGATATGGGCACGATCACGGGCTTTACGCAATTCATAAACCGTACGCCGAGTCACGACTTCCCGGCGATGACGAATAAATGCAGTTAAAATAACTTTTAAATTGAGTAAGCGTGGCTGACCATCAATCAATGCCACCATATTGATACCAAATACATTTTGTAACTGTGTATGTTGATATAAATTATTCAGCATCACATCAGACATTTCACCGCGTCGTAGCTCGATGACCATCCGCATACCATCTTTATCCGACTCATCTCGTAATTCAGTAATGCCCTCGATTTTTTTGTCTTTCACTAACTCGGCAATTTTCTCTAGCAACCGCGCTTTATTGACCTGGTAAGGCAGCTCGGTCACAATAATACTTTCTTTACCTGTGGATTCATTGGTTTCAATGTGAGAGCGTGCTCTCACATAAATCCGACCTTTACCCGTGCGATAGGCCTCATTAATGCCTTTGGCGCCATTAATAATGGCCGCCGTTGGAAAATCAGGCCCCGGAATAATGGCCATCAGCGCCTCAATACTTAGCTCAGGGTCATCAATCAAGGCAATACATGCATTAACCACTTCGGTGAGATTATGCGGCGGGATATTGGTCGCAATGCCGACAGCGATCCCCGATGAACCATTAATGAGCAAGTTAGGCACTCGAGCAGGCAACACCGACGGTTCACGTTCGGTTTCATCATAGTTAGTGACGAAATCAACCGTTTCTTTCTCCAGGTCCGCCAATAACTCATGCGCAAGTTTCGCCATACGTACTTCGGTATAACGCATGGCCGCCGGCGCATCACCATCGACTGAGCCGAAATTACCTTGCCCATCAATCAACACATAACGCATGGAAAAAGGCTGCGCCATTCTCACCAGCGCATCATAAACGGCTGTGTCACCGTGAGGATGGTATTTACCAATCACATCACCGACAATACGCGCTGATTTTTTATACGCCTTATTCCAATCATTACCCAGCTCATTCATGGCATATAACACGCGGCGATGCACAGGTTTTAATCCATCACGCACATCGGGCAAAGCTCGACCAACAATGACGCTCATGGCATATTCCATATAGGAATTACGCATTTCATCTTCGATATTGACAGGTAAAACTTCTTTGGCAAATGTATCCATAAACTTCTATTGATTGTCTCAGCTGTTTTTAAAATGTTCGATCGTCGTTATTTATAAAGGCTGTATATTAAAGGTGTGAGATTGTATCACAACAGCAAGTGACCCTGCACCACAGGATAATTTGTGTCATTAGTAAGTCGCCACCCCAGAGACATATGGCTTATCAACCCGAATCTTATCTTCCGGGAAGAAGTATAACTAAATACCACGCGACTGCATATGTTCTCGCATTTTACTCGATGATGGCTGCTCAATAACACCCTTTTCCGTCACAATAACATCAACCAATTCCGCTGGCGTCACATCAAAAGCCGGATTCCAGGCCTGCGCTTCACTCGCCGCCACCGTTTGCCCCGCATATTGTAATATTTCCTTAGGCGAGCGATGCTCGATGGGTATTTTTTGACCGTCAAGAATGTTCATGTCCACCGTGGAGGTTGGTGCGACCACCATCATCTTGACGCCATGATAACGCGCTAAAACCGCTAAACTATAGGTACCAATTTTATTTGCCACATCGCCATTCGCCGCAATCCGATCGGCCCCCACAATTACCCAATCGATGCTTTCTGTTTTAAAGAGAGTGGCAGCGGCCGCCTCACAAATTAATGTGACAGGAATATGCTCCTTCGTTAATTCCCAGGCCGTCAGGCGCGCCCCTTGTAGCCAAGGCCTTGTCTCATCGGCATACACTTGACGAAGGCGCTGCGCTGCCCAAGCCGCACGAATCACACCCAACGCGGTGCCAAAACCACCGGTGGCTAATGCACCCGCATTACAATGGGTTAACACGGTGGAGTTGGGGCTAATCAGCGCCGCCCCCCATTGACCCATGGTATGATTAGCGGCGATATCTTGCTCATGGATTGCTTTTGCTTCCGAGAGTAAATGCGCATAAATTGTCTCAGGCGGGTCGCAAAGTATATGATCAAGGCAACGCATCATACGATCAATCGCCCAAAATAAATTGACGGCAGTGGGTCGCGAATTCGCCAGCAAAGCCACATCTTGGTCAATCATTGATCGCCAATTCTCACCTTCAGACAGTCGCCGTTTCGTGGCTAACACAATACCATAAGCCGCCGTAATGCCAATCGCTGGCGCACCACGCACCACCATGTTTCGAATCGCTGTCGCCACCTCACCAGCAGAATGTAAGGTGACATATTGGCTTGTCCCAGGCAATAAGCGCTGATCCAACAAACTGAGTTGATCGTTCTCCCAAATAATCGGATGAATATTGTCAAATTGATTCAATGTTGGCACCTAGCTTGTTGATTAATGATATTCACTGCACCATAAACACAAAGCGTCCATAACCGAGTGTTCTCAATTATTCTAAAAAAATAGTTAAGTATTGAGGGGAGTAGTTATATACTTCCTTTCGCTATTGGCTAAATGATCTTTAGAAGCTGTTTAGTTAAAAAATATCGAGCGAAACGTCGTCAAGATGAAACGATTTTTTCGATCGTTTGAGAAGAATAGCCGTGCTATTTGCCGAAAAGGATCGGGAACAGCGGCCATTTTGATGGCTTTACAGCCGATTAATTTTTAACCAAGCAGCTTCTTAGACAAGCGTAGCCATTATATACCTATTGCCAAACCTGAAAAGTGATTTGGTTAAAGAATTTTCGTTTTGACAAGCCAGCCGGATACAAAAACCATATGCACATCGCAGAGACGCTGATTCATGCTCGCTGGTTAATTCCAGTAGAGCCAGCCAACACGGTTTTAGAAAGACATAGCCTAGTCATTTCACAAGGTAATATTGTTGATATACTTCCCAGTACTCAAGCTCAGCAGCAATATCAAAGCGAACATGAAGTCACCTTACCTCATCATGTGCTGATGCCTGGATTGGTCAATACTCACACCCATGCGAGCATGTCTTTATTTCGCGGCTACGCCGATGATTTACACCTCATGGATTGGCTGGAAAATCATATTTGGCCAGCAGAGAACAAATGGGTCAGTCCGGAGTTTGTCTACGATGGTACCCAACTGGCCATCGCGGAAATGATCCGAGGCGGTATCACCTGCTTCAACGAAATGTACTTTTTCCCCGACCAAGCCGCAAGCGCTGCAAAAAACGCCGGCATAAGGGCGGTCATTGGCCTGATTCTCATTGATTTCCCCACCGCCTGGGCCAACTCTCCCGCAGAATACCTGGAAAAAGGCTTGGCCGTCCACCAGCAATACCAAGATACCCCTTTAATCTCCACCGCTTTTGCTCCCCACGCACCCTATACTGTATCCAATGAACCATTAACCAAAATGGCCATCCTAGCCCATGAGTTGAACATTCCAATTCACATGCATATTCATGAAACAGCCTTTGAAGTATCACAAGCCGAACAACAGCATAAAAAAAGACCACTGGCGCGACTCGATGAATTGGACTTGTTGTCTCCTCGTCTCATGGCGGTGCATATGACCCAACTGACGGATAGCGAAATCGAACGCTGCGCAGAATCAGGCTTGCATATCATCCACTGCCCCGAATCCAACATGAAATTAGCCAGTGGTTTTTGTCCTATCGCCAAGCTATCCAAAGCCGGCCTAAATATCGCATTAGGCACGGACGGTGCTGCCAGTAATAATGATCTAGATATTTTTGGCGAAATGCGCTGCGCGGCTTTACTGGCCAAAGCCGTGGCCAACGATGCTTCGGTGGTACCCGCCCAAGAAGCGTTACAGATGGCCACTTTGAACGGCGCTAAAGCATTGGGATTAGAGAACATCACGGGGTCACTCAAACTGGGCAAAGCTGCTGATATTATCGCCATCAATTTGTCACAAATTGAAACCCAACCCATTTTTGACGCCATTTCTCAAATCGTCTATTCAACCAATCGCGAGAAAGTTTCAGATGTCTGGATCGCCGGACAACACATCATGAAAAACCGTCAACTGCAAACCCTTGATGAAAGCGAAATTCTCGCTAAAGTCAGTCAATGGACCCATAAAATAAATCAGGCCTAAACCACGATGACTCAGCAACAAATGCCTCCCTCCCTCAATATCGATAAAAACGAACTGGCAAAATTCGAAGCCTCCGCTTTTCGTTGGTGGGACCCGGCAGGTGAATTCAAGCCATTGCATGATATCAACCCCTTACGACTAGGTTATATCCAGCGACAGGGTTCGCTTGCCAACCAACAGGTACTGGATGTGGGGTGCGGCGGCGGCATACTCTCAGAAGCCATGGCCAAAGAAGGCGCCCAAGTCACTGGCATCGACATGGGCAATGCGCCCCTGCAAGTCGCCAAACTCCATCGATTAGAAAGCGGCATTGATGTAGAATACTTACAAATCACCGCCGAAGCCATGGCCCAACAATACCCCGCCCAATACGACATTGTTACCTGCATGGAAATGTTAGAGCATGTGCCTAATCCAGGCTCTGTCATCAATGCCTGCGCCACCTTAGTCAAACCCGGTGGTAAGTTGTTTTTCTCCACCATCAATCGCCATCCCAAAGCCTACTTATTTGCAGTCTTAGGCGCCGAATATTTCCTACGATTACTTCCCAAAGGTACCCACGACTATGAAAAATTCATCAAACCCTCGGAACTGGGTCAATCGATGAGAGCGGCCGGTTTAGTCTTGCAAAACTTATCGGGCATGAGCTATCAACCCATCACCAAGCAATTTACCCTGACGCGTGACGTTAAGGTCAATTACCTCGCCTACGGCATTAAGCCAATCGCCTAAATTCATCTTACATGACGATGTAGCTATCATGCCCCATTCTTCACCTTTACCCAATATACGCTCAGTATTTTTCGACTTAGATGGCACCCTTGCCGATACCGCAGGTGATCTCGCTTTTGCATTAAACACCCTATTAAAAGAGGAAAACAAACCTCAACTCCCCTTTGAAACCATCCGGCCCGTGGTCTCTCATGGCGGTATTGCACTCATTAAACTGGGATTTCAAATAGCCCCCGAGCAAGCCCCCTTTGAAGAATTAAGAAATCGTTTGCTCACCATCTATCAACAACATATCGCCCAATCGACCCAGCTGTTCCCCGGCATAAGCGAGCTATTAAATAAACTCGAACAACACAATATCAACTGGGGCATTGTCACCAACAAACCTGCCTGGCTAACCGACCCGCTAATCCAAGCCTTATCATTGACCAACCGAGCAGTAACCATCATTAGCGGTGACACCACAAAAAATAAAAAACCCCATCCAGAACCGTTATTACTGGCTTGCAAGCACGCCAATCAAGCACCAAACCAATGCGTTTACATCGGTGATGCACAACGTGATATCGAAGCAGGGAATCGGGCGGGCATGCGTACGCTCGTGGCACTCTTTGGCTATCTTAGTGAACATGATGAGCCAGCTCACTGGGGAGCCGATGCCATGATCAACCACCCTTCCGAAGCCTGGCATTGGATAACACGCTGGTAAAATCGAACAAAAATAAGCCAAGTTCAAGGCCGCCGGCAACCGCTCGACAATCACGCCAAATTTAGCGTATTATCCATCTCAGAGATCAACTGGGGCAAACCATTCCTAATTCACTTATTTTTTGCATAATTAAACGCAAACAGCAGATAGCAAACATTAGGATAATTATTAATAATGAACCCGCAACAATACTGTCAAGAAAAAGCCGCCAAAAGTGGCTCAAGCTTTTATTATAGTTTCCGGTTCTTACCCGAGGCGCAACGTCATGCAATCATCGCATTATATGCATTTTGCCGTGAAGTAGATGATATTGTTGATGAATGTAACGACGTCAATATCGCAAGAACCAAACTCGATTGGTGGCGCGGAGAAATCACCAGCACATTCGCTGACCGCCCAAACCATCCTGTCTCTCACGCCTTGTCAGAACACATTAACCGACTAAATCTGCCCGAAGAATATTTCAAAGAAATTATTGACGGCATGGAAATGGATCTCAATTTCCAATCCTACCCCAGCTTCAAAGAACTTTCCCTCTATTGCTACCGAGCCGCCAGTGTCGTCGGATTAATGTCAGTCGAAATTTTCGGCTACCAAGATCGGCGCACCTTAAAATATGCCCATGATTTAGGCATCGCCTTACAACTTACCAATATTATTCGCGATGTCAGGGAAGATGCCCAGCGCGGCCGTGTTTATCTGCCACAAGATGAACTGACTCAATTTGGCGTCAGTAACGAAGATTTACAACAGGGAAAAAGCACGGAAAATTTTCGTCAATTGATGAAGTTTCAAGCCGAGCGTGCTCGCCAATATTATCAAAGTGCATTTCGCTATTTACCTGATATCGATCGTTATCAGCAACGCAGTGGCATTATCATGGCGGAAATTTACCTCAGCACCTTAAACGAAATCGAAGCCGAAGGATTGCAAGTACTGGAGCAGCGAACCAGCTTAACCCCGCTACGTAAGCTTTGGATTGCCTGGAATATTGCCCGAAAAGAAAAACAGCGTCATAAGAAACAACAAGCCAACCTACCAATCGCTAATAAGTAACCACGTCGTCCTGTGAAATACAAGCGACGAATGCTCGATCCAAGTCTTGTTCTCCATACTGCTCAATAAAAGCATCAGGCGTTCCCGTATAACATAACCTGCCTTTATGTAAGACCATCATCCGATCACACACACTCGCCACATCAGCCAACATGTGGGTACTCATAAATATACTACGTCCTGCTTGTTTCAATTGCTGAAAACAGTTTTTTAAGCAAGTCCGTGCCTGCGGATCAAGCCCACTCATCGGCTCATCCAAGACCAGCAGTTGTTTACCGCTTAAGATACACGCAGACAATCCCAATTTTTGCACCATCCCTTTAGAAAAAGTTCGCACATTACGGCTCAGCGCGGTCGGCTCAAGTTCCAATGCCTGTAACACATCATTGATTTGATCGGAACTTAAATTCACCCCGTATAAACGTGATATATAACGCAGATAGTCATTACCATTTAGGTAAGGCGGCGGTGAAAACCGTTCAGGTAGGTAAGCAAGATTAAAGCGACTTTGTGGCAATAGGTGGCTCATCCCAAATAACTGAATCTCACCACTATCAATACGATTTAAATCAAGTACACCTTTAATCAAGGTAGTTTTACCCGCACCATTGACACCGACCAAGCCAATAAACTCCCCAGACTTCAAGGTTAAATCGACCCCATCAAGCACCGAAATGGCTGAATATGACTTTGTGACACGAGTAAGAGTTAGCGGTTTATCCATGTCAAAATTAAATAGCATAAATTACACCAGACACAAAAAAACCCGCCATCAGCGGGTTTTTTTGTGTCGTCGAAATGACGACGAATCGATTCAATCTTATACGCCAGCTACATGACGCGTACTCCGGCGCAATCTTGTTGTTCATTGGTCACATTATAATTGCTTGCTGCAGCACTACCGGTACGACAAGTCGTTAAATTCAAATTATCTGTCTGCAGTGAACCTGTTTCTGGTATGCCATCATCGACTTTGCGATCAATTTCAGCCAACACACCAACCGGAATACTGCGCCCCATACGAAGTTCATGACCATTACTCGTCGTCCCTGTCCGAGCGGATCCCCACGAGAACATCATCGCCCCACCAAAGGTATTGCGCGGACAACTCGTTGCCGAACAGCTCAGATTATTCGTCACGGCCTGCCCATCAAAATTACCAGTAATATAACCTGCGGAAGACAAATGCAACCATATTAACCCACGATCATCATTCGTATTTACTAGCCCATTCCCATTCCCATTACCACCATTAGCCCCTCCCGTCACACCTGGGATATTTGTCGATGCCTGAGCATAATCCCCCGGCAAAGATCGATATCGGTCTTGAAACGCATAAACGGCGGTTTGTATTGCCGTCGTTTGATCCACAACGTTACGCACTTTAGCATTAGAAATCATTTCCTGCCCTTTTAAAACGCCGCCCAAAATCAAACCAACAATCACCAAGACAATGGCAATTTCAACTAAGGTAAAACCAGACTGTTTATGTTTCATTGAGGCACCTATCATGTATCTTGAAATCGAACCGATCATTCGGTAGTTCAGTCGCGACTTGGTAAGCGGGCTTCTAACTTGCTTAACCGCTCTTTGAGAAAATGAATTTCATGAGGGTCCGTTACCGCCTGGCTCGCCAATAAGCCACCAATTACAATGCGCGCACTTTCCAATTCCCCCATATCTTCTAAAATAATAAACTCCATTTGTTGTGCCCATGAAGGAATAGAATCGTTGTGTTCAGTATCGGCCAGCGCTTCAGCGTACTTTAATGCCAGATCCAAATCTTTTAAGCGATGTTTTGCCAAAATCACCCCATGGGCAAGCCAAGGCCAACGCCGAGCCGGATCGTAATGAAATTTCCTCGCCACAAAGTCAAGCATTTGACGCTGTTTGTTCGGATCGGGCACCTCGGCATATAATCGACTAGCCGCTAATAACGGATATTGGCCGCGTTCATCCAAGACAAGTATGCGTTCCAACCATTGCTCCACACGAGCATAATCTAATTCGCGAAAAGGAATGCTGATACCGGGCTGGTTATCATGGGCTTGCAACCAAAGCATGAGTAGTTTCGATAACGCCAGTGGTTCTCCTAAGCTGGCGATTTTCAATACGGCTAAGGAGGACGGGGAAGGTAAATCCTGAGCGCTAGCAATGGGCACAGGTTGCAAAAAATATAGGAATACATGCAATAAAAAACTACCAACTAGCAACATTAATAGCCATTTTGGCACGACTCGTCGGGAACGTTGTACTGCTTTCATTATCATGAGCTAACGACTAAAATTCTTTTCGATAAAGATCAAACAAAGCCGCCCCTATCAGCAGTCCACAATAAATAAAGGTTTGCAGAAAAATATTAATCAGCGACAAGCCATCATCAATCCCATAGATCAGCCATTCAGTTTGTGCATAATGATCGAAATTCGGCAACAGCATTTGTATCCCATCGACCAATAACCGCATCATTTCATTGGCGGATGATAGGCTACCTATGATCGGCGTATTCACCATTAGCTGTATCGCATTGATCGATCGAGCTAAGAGATAAAAACCCATAACCACAATGACAGCCATCGTCATTTGCCTTAAACTAATGACGCAAAATAACGCAAACGCCACCACAATGCTTAATTCAAATACCAACGAAATACCCCACCATAACACTTGATTTACAGGTAAAAAAAACAACAAGCTCACACTCATGCAAATCGCAATCATCCAGGCAATCAAACAAAAAGCAAAGAACTTTCCAAAACCATATTCGGCTCGGGTCAAACGTAATGCTAACAACATTTCAATGCGCTGCTCTTGAAAATCTTGATTCACTGTATTGATCGCAAATAAAGCCACGATAAAAACCGCAGATAACCGCAATAATGCGCCACAAATACTGCCCTGCGCCATTACAGACTCGGTAATCGCCAGTTCACCAACAAAAAAACCTAACATCAAACAGAATAAAGCAATGCCAGCCACCAGCCAAAACAGGTTGCCACGAATTGCCTCAAGCGCGGTATACCAAGCGATAGTTGTGATACGTTGTAACATGATAAGTTGATAAGCAAATGGCTTGCCAGATTAAATTATCAGCGTTCAAGGATTATCGAAATTGACACCAGCGGCTAACAAAAGACCTCGTAGCTCTCCGATGTCTAGTGTTAAGCTAATATCATCACTTGTTCCTCGAATATTATCAATTCCTATGGAAGCTAGAGTTATCTGGGCAGTCCCTGCCACAGGTGTCGTCCGAGATGTTCCACTGACCGCCAGTATCGCTGTAAGGTCGTACTCAATAAAATTATCCCATGGATCTTTTACCTGAGCTTCGGCAATTCCCAGTGAATTCCAAGGCACAACACCACTTACACAGTTATTATCCTCAGTGCCATCCGAATTAGCTGTGCAATCGGCAAAAGGTATTCGCCGACCTAAAGTACGTGAGCCTGCTCCATCCGGATCCTGATTGTCCGCTGCCATCGCAGCAATCAGCGTATTTCGTATACTGCTAAGTTTTTGACTCCCTTGGCTCACCGCGAGAAACGGTGATAAGACCACCCCTATATCCACTAACTTAGCATTTATCTCATATGGATTTAGCCACATCACGATATCATCAAACCGATCGCCCTCAACATCTGAATAATTCTTCTGCACATAGACCAAATTATTATTAGTATTCTCTCGCGTATCATCCGCACTGGCGAGTCCAAGGGTCATTCTACGCCCAGTCATCGACTGATAGGCACCAAACCCATCATTGCCATGAGATACAATCACCGCGGCGGCAAGATTATTTAAATTGAGTAAATTTCCACCCGGTGCATCACGTACTTCAATATTTCCAGTGATACCTGCTCCATTGACAACCCCCGAAACGGTTTGTGACAGTAAAACTTGATAGGTGAAACGTCGGTAAAACGCATCCTGCCCTTCATCGTCCGTTAGCCCTAAAGCCTTCCATGGCACGATACCCCGTACATTTCTTTGGGTACCGCTCTGAATTCTTGTCGTCCCAGTACATACTCCCTCTGTTGCCGCTTCTTTACCATATTCTGGTTCATTGTCACTCAATGTCGCAATACTAGGACAGGGTAAACGCTTATACCGAGACATAAAATTTATCAACGCCGTTTTAATCACTTCTTGCTTCTGCTGAGTACGGCTAATACGTGCATTTTCTAGCTGAGCGCTACCAATGGATATGACACCGGCCAACAGTATGCCACCAATAGCTATGACCATAGCAAGCTCTATCAAAGAAAATCCGTGTTGGCGCTTTATCATGATTTATTTACCTCATATTTCAGAAAATACACGAATTCACTCATATCACTGCTGACTTATTCGCTTATATCGACCGAAACCGATGCTCGCCTAATGACATTCAGACTAAGGATGTTTATAAATTTTTATAATACCGGCACTCTCTTTCTGCAAGGTCTGTCCCGGTTTCAAAGTAACTCGCTTTCCTGCCACAGAGAGATCCACTTGATTGCCATGAATATTTCGCGTATTCACGCGGATTCCTTTTTGTTTCAACCGGTGATTCAGGGTATTTTCATTATTCACCCATACTACATTTTTTCCATTGCTGCGTTTGACAAACCCTTGCATCATCACCGTCGACGGGACAATCAGCCTTTCAGACTGATTCATATCACTAATTCCCCCTGACCGAGTCAAGCCCCTCAATCGATACTGATCGATGCGTTGACGCTCTTTTTCTGTAGTAAAAAGACGGCCAAATCCGGGTAAAACTAACTCATCGGCTTGTACAGAAAACACCGAAAAAATGTTTGCCAATACCAAAAAAACTAATATCGTGTGAAGCTTTACTACGCGTAAATTATTCATTCACTCAACACCATTTCCAAGTCCTTCTCATACTGAACAGTCAGCCACAGCAAATTACATTCGGTGATCAAATTAGGGTCTTTCCCATCAGTTATCACATTCAGTTGTACCCGACTTATGTCACAGGATTCGACATAAAATAAACCTTTTGCTCGATGGCGTAACGCTTCTATCAGTGCTAAAAAATCTTCTTCATGCAAAAGCTGCATCTTAATATTCATGCGACTAGCATAGACTTTCAAATTACCTACATTATCCAATAAGTCCTCTTTTTCATAAGGAAACCGCTGCTCAATACGATAATCTAAACTACCGATCTTCAACCGCTCACCAATATCACGTATGGTATCTACCCAATCCAAACGCTGCTCACCACCAATCACGCCCGCTTCTTCCAAAGCGGTGAAACGTGGTAATAACTCAGTCAACACTCTAGAATCGTCAATGGCTTTAGCATTACGCTGCTGAGCAATTAATAATAAATTTTTTTTCGCCATATAATCTGACTGGATCGCTTGATAATATTGAAACGACATCATCGCGAACACAACACTAAAAATTAGCGCAGAGGTTACCCAAATTATGGGACCTCTTAGAATTTCCCAGTCCCAATTATTCATACTTAACGTACTCATCGGCAATCACTTCTACAACAAAACTGGCACCATAACTCGTTCTATTAGCCAGCCCCAATGATCCAACCGCACGTTCAGTCGATTTTTCATTAAAAGGTAAAGAAATCTCTATCACATCTTGCACCATTGATTGCTTAGCCAATGCAGCTAGAAATGCCCGCACTTGCCCGGTAGCATGACGCAGATTGCCATAAAATGGCTTAATTTCCCCTTCAATACGAGCAACTTGCACTTGTTTCTCGATACGGCTTCCATCAACTTCATCAGGAAGCTCAGTCGGGTCGATAGGATTTATCGATTCAATCTCACCTTCGGTATCTGGCATCGTTAACAGACGTTGTTCTATTTTCCATTCGATCCCATCAATCCATAGCTGTTTATGCGTCAATAAAATTTCGCTAATGGCTATCACTAAAGGAACTGGATTCGTGGCATTACCCATTAATTTTTCAGCTGTATTTACACCGAATTTCATTTCATCTGCAGTGACAGGTGATGGTGGTAACGCGGCTTCTAAAACTTGATATCGAGACGTATAATGCTGAGTTTGTTGTTGTGATTCATGCAGTTTTTTCTGAATATCTGTCGCATCAAAAAAATACATCGTTGACCAAATGATAGCAATCACACAGCCTATGATACTAATTAATTTACTAGGTATCAGCACATTACGCATCACTAAATAACGTCGTTGATACGCCATGGCATAATGATTTTTAAAAGATTCTTTACACAGCAGTTGAGCGACTAGCCATTCGGTTAAATGATCCAAGGCCTCCTGTTCCACATGCGCGACAACAGCCATCTCAGCAATGCTCATCCCCCGAAATTCCCAACTCTCATTGGTAGGTTTGAGTCGCAAGCCATGAATGATCGATTCACTGGCCACCACATTGATCGATAACTTACCCTCACCGGATAACAAACGTAGTCGTGTTAAATAACGTTGCGTTTTACCCGCCTCGTCCATAATTAATTGAGAATTTTCTGCCTCACTGTCACCAACGAATCGAGTCACACGACTCAATTTTAATTTATTCTTTGTGAAAAAAGATAAACGTAATAATTCTTTTTGCTGAGTTATTAATAATACATCGTCTCGATCATGAGTTAGATCTTTCAGCAAACGAGCAGACACTAAAGAAAATGAATAAATACCAGCAACGGATACTTTATATTGTAAAAGTATGGCCAACCAACCATCAATTAATTCAGGGTTGGTCAATGCTGAAAAAAATACCAAGTCACCTTGACGTCCAGAAGTCTCACGACCGCGAAAATCAGCATATCTGTAGCGAGTATTGCGAAAGGATTTTTCAAGTTGCCGATTGATAAAGACCTGTCGGTCTTTGATAAAAACATGAGGTAATGTATTATTCTGAAATTCTTCTTCTATCACATCCATTAGGATATAAGTTTTTATGGCGGGTTTTTGCTTCACTAAATCAGCAAATAATTTTTTATCTGACTCACTATCAGTCAACGTAGTTCGTCGCGTTAATATCCCGCTGTCCCAATCATAAATCACTAGGCCGAGATTATTGAGATAAATAATCCGCTTCTTATCCGCCATTAAAAAGTCACCGTTGATAAGGTATTATAAATAGGGCCTAGTACTGATAAAATAACCCAGCCTAATACCAAGCCCATGATGACCGTCATGGTAGGACCAATCAAGTTTTGCAATCTATCCAGCGCTTCTTTCACATCACGATTGTAAAAATAACCAATATTCGCCAAAGATTTATCCAAGGCACCGGTGGTTTCACCCACTTTTAACATCCGTATTACCAATCGTGGAAAAAGTCCGGTCCGCTCAAAACTCTCACTAATCGTTTTACCATCCGCAATATTTTTCCCGACCGTCTTCAATGCTTTTGAAAAAACTTTATTACCAACAATTCCTTCACAGATTTTCAAACAATCTAAAACCGTGATGCCAGCCTCATACAGCAATGCAAAATTATGCGTAAATCTCGACAAAATTAACTTCTGTTGGACAGAACCAATAATCCAAATTCTCAACCTTAGCACATCCATCCCATAACGCCATTTTTCACTGAAACGGTACAGATATAAAAAAACCAGAATTACCGCAACAATCCCTAATAAAATATAATGCCCATAACTTCTCAAGCCATTAGATAGCATAATTAATACTCGGGTATGAAATGGCAACTCTTGGCCCATGTTGGAAATAAATTTAATGAGTTCAGGCACTAAAAAAATCATCAACGATACAATCACCCCACAAACGGCAATAGCAACAAATAATGGATACATCGCCGCTTTTTTTGCCTGAGCAATGATTTCATCTTGCCATTTCAAATCATCTGATAATTCCTGCAAAACGTCTACAATTTTACCACTGCGCTCCCCGGCCATCACTAGACTGACAAATACCGAGTCAAACGTACTAGGAAATGCAGCCAGTGCTTGCGAAAGGCTCTTACCGCTATCAATTTCTTCAATTAAAGAAGCGGTCACTTCCTTAAGTCCTCGACTATCGACACTATCCCTTAAATCTTTTAATCCATCGAGTAAAGGGATACCCGCCTGCATCTGCTGCTCTAGATGGAAACAAAAAGTAATCAGATCACGACGCGTCACTCGTTTTTTTCCAAAATAAAGCCCATAATTCGCAATGGGCTTCGCCACGATAAGATCCATATCCATGGCAGCTAAACGCTTCTCTAGCTCGATCTCATCCTTGGCGTCTAAGGAGCCACGAATGGTCTTGCCAAGCTCATTGATTGCTTTATATCGGAACGATTGCATACTCGTATTTTATCATCTTAGTCTTCACTCAATAATTGAGTTAAATCAACCACTCGAGATACCTCCTCTAAACTGGTTACCCCTTCTCGTACCCGACGTGCGCCATCATTTGCAAGTGTTTTAAAGCCATTCGCCGTCGCCGTTTTTTTTAATTCTCTCATGGTGCTATTTGATGCGATTAGCTCATCAATTTCGCTGTTAAATCGCAAGACTTCCATCAGCGCAACACGGCCTTTGTAACCGCTCATATCACACATTCGACAACCGGCAGAACGATAAATAGGCACAATCCTACTCCGTGACGCCGTTGAATAAATCATTCGCTTTTCAAGTGCATTGGGTTCGTAAGGTTGTTTACAGTGTGGGCAAAGTCGACGCACTAATCGTTGTCCAACCACACCGATAATATTTCCTGCAATAATTGATGGTTTCACTCCAATATCTAATAATCGAGGAATCGTACCCAGTGCAGAGTTAGTATGCAACGTAGAAAAAACCCGATGCCCTGTCATTGCTGCACGAAATGCCATATCAGCAGTATCTTCGTCACGCACTTCACCCACTAGAATAATATCGGGGTCTTGGCGAAGAATAGATCGAATACCATTGGCAAAATCCATTTTTGCTGCTTCATTGACGGATGTCTGACGAATCATCGTCATGGGATACTCCACCGGATCTTCCAGTGTCATGATATGCACCGACTCAGTATTCAAATGATTTAATACCGAATAAAGCGTTGTAGTTTTTCCACTACCAGTGGGACCCACCACCAGAATAATACCCTCCGGGCGCGCCATCATTAGTTCCAGCGAGGACAAGGTTTCTGGCGGCAATCCTAATTTTGCCAGCGGTACAATCCCGTTTTGCCGATCAAGCACACGTAAAACAATATTTTCACCATGGGTTGTCGGGTGTGACGATATTCTAAAATCAACACTATGCCCGGATAGATTTAAAGAAACCCGGCCATCTTGCGGAGCTCGGGTTTCCGCGATATTCATATCCCCTATCACTTTTAAACGAACGACCATGCCCGCCCAATAATTAATATGTAATATACGTATCTGCCGCAACACACCATCAATTCGGTAACGCACACGCAGGAATCTTGGTTCGGGTTCGAAATGAATATCCGAAGCACTTCGCTTAACAGCATCCGCTAATAGCGCATTAACCAAGCGTACCAGTGGTTGACTAAATTCATCACCACTAGCCGCCCCCGCATTATAATCAAGCTCGCCGGTTTCTAGCTCGTGTAAAATGCCATCCACGGAAAGCTCAAAACCATAAAACCGATCTATCGCATCAGCAATCTGTGATTCATCCGTAGCTAGCGGGATAACACTGATACTGCCACCGAGTGCGGCATGCACCTTGTCAAGCGCAACCACATCAAAGATATCTCCCATCGCCAAAGTCAGCGAATGTTTCTCTCGATCAAAAGTGATTGGAATTACTTTATAGCGTAGCGCTAAAGGCTTTGAAATAAGCTTTATCGCCTCACCATCGGCCAAAACTTTAGTTAAGTCGATACTATCTTGCCCGGAGGCCTCTCCAAGCGCATCACGAATCACCGCATCCGTAACAAAACCAAGCGATATAAACAGCTTACCTAATGGTTCTTTTGTTCTTTTTTGCTCCGTTAATGCGATCCGTAACTGATCTGGAGTAATCAAGCCTTCATCTAGCAGTTTATCGCCAAGACGCATTGGCCGCCCATTGCTCATTCAAATTATCCTCCCACAATGCGCAGCAAGCGATGGATTCGATTCTCTACCGCCGATAGATCAAAACTCATAATTTTACGCTCTGCCAATATTACGGCTTCACGATAATAATTTAGCGCGGTTTTGTGCTCCCCTAAAAAATCAAGACTCACCGCCAGGTTATAAACATAATCAGCATTATCTCTATCTGCCGAATACGATTTAAAAAAGGCTTGCTGTGCATCCGCCCATCGGGATTGAGACACATAAATATTACCCAGGGAAAAATACAAATAAGCCGCATCAGGCGCCTGATTTAATAATATTTTTAATTCACTTTCTGCTTGCTCCGGGGCTAATTCACCTAACAAGCTAACTAATCCACCTCGCGCGACATTGTCGGACGGATTAGCTCGCAATAACCGCGTATAATAGTCTTGCGCCATCGTATAATTTTTTTCACGCAAGGCAATGGCCGCTAACCCTAGCATCGCATCACGATTTTTATTTTTCCGTTGTAATACCGCCTGGTAACGAGTGCGAGCGGTGACCATATCACTTCGCTGATAAGCGTGATAGCCAGCTAATAAAAGGATGTGAATTGAAGCAGGTGTTTCACTTTTGATAGAAATACTCGATATTGTCGAGTCAGTGACATGTGGCTTGATATGTTTATTATCTGCGTCGGTGGCTAGTGAAGATTTTTTGGCTATAATATTTTTACTCGGTCTCAAAGTAGCGCGTTTAGATGGTTTTTTTTCAGAAGAAATCTCTGTTGTTGGCTGCTGCACCCTAGCTTTCGGTACAATTGATGGCTTAGGAGAGGCAGTGACCTTGTTAGACTGAATCACTTTCGGCAAGAATACTAAGGGATTATCATTGGCCATACGTTCATCTTCCGACGAAGCCGCGAGCAGATTTTCTGCAGCGATATCAACGGTCGTTTCTACTGCTAATAATGGAGCACGATGGTTTAAATCAATGTTTTTAGGCAAAGCGATCGCTGGAGTAAAAGCACTCGCATTAAGCTCATAATACACATATCCACCACCAAGAGCGACCACAAGCATGACAACGGAAGCGAACAAGCCATACCAACGATATTTGCTTTTTTGTCGAGCAGCCGGTGGTTTATCCGCGGGTAAAACCGCATCGGCTGTAGTGCGATTGAGTGTGTCTTCAGAATTAGAAATAACGGGCGCTGGCTTGTCATCTTTCAGGGTTTCAATGGGTTTGACGACGTCAACATGTTGTTCGCTATCATTATATAATGACAATGTATTTTCTACTGACACCGGCAAGGCACTTAGCACACTTTCTTCGGCCTGCGATGATGCCTCCTCCGTCGAATTTTCATCAAAAACAGACATCATGTTAATATCAAGCTGACTGTGATTTACATCGTCATCCATGCGAAAAGACGGTACGCCCCCCTCACTCGCTAACCTCATTTCCTCGGACATCATCTTCTCTGGCATCGTCGATGATTGCTCTTGAATCGAGGGGCTATCAATCAGATTTAACGCCAAAGATAAATGCGTTTCGCCTAAAGAATCGACTATTTTCTCATCTAATTGACCATCAAGCTCAGCCGACCTTCTCCAACCATGACTTCCAGCCACAATACTCTCCAACTCTTTTTCTAATGCCTCAGAGTCCAATAATAACTCCGAAACCTCTCTCGCTTGTTTCGTATCATCAGAATAATGAGTTATCTCATCCACTAAACAAAGTGCCGCATTGCCGTCTGTGAATCCATTGGCATTGATCTCATGCGCTACCGGAAAAGTGTCTCCATGATGAGTTTTTTTATTTTTTCCCTGCGCCGCTTTTTTTAGCGCACCCATCAACACGCTCATGGTTTTTCACTCTGGCTCTCTAAGGTATTTAGCTTATTTTTATTCACGTCACTGACGCTGGGTAAAAACCGTCGAAATTCTCTTAAGTCGGTATTGATGTCAGGTCTTCGAACCACCATCGGTCGTAAAAAAATAACAAGTTCGGTTTTAGAAAAACCGTCATTACGATAGCTAAATAAATTACCCACAAAGGGTAAGCTTGATAAAAAGGGAATACCTTTGGTATTTTTATCCGTTTTATTCTGCATTAAACCACCCAGCACAACCGTTTGACCATCACGCACCTGCAGCAGAGATTCCATTTCACGCACTTGAATTTCGGGAATCAGATTTTCAAAAGTCGCGTTCTGGCCAAATGCAGCGGCTTGCAAACGCGGCGTCGGATCTGCCACAAAGCCAGTGATGCGAGTAATCGTTGGCCTAATATTCATCGTAACGTTGCCATTTTTATTAATCTGCGGCGTCACACTCATGATAATTCCCACCGGCACCGTGCGAATATCCGTGTTATAGGTCTGACGCCGTTGATTGGTATCTTGATCTTCTTGGATTTCCACCGAAACATTAAAATATACTTTTTCGTCGACGACTTTGAGCAACGCCGTTTGATTATTCAATGCAATGATTTTTGGGCTCGACAATACTTTGGCGTCACCAAACGTCTCCAACATTCGAACGCTACTCATAATATTAAGATTCTTAGTATTACGCGCCATTTTAAATAAAAAAGCCGGAGGCGTTCCCAAATTACCCCCTAACACATTGGAAACCACATTTAATTGATTATCACCTTGTTGAGATAACCATTCCCAGTCCACACCGGCCTGATATCGGTCATCTAATTCTACTTCAACAATCGTCGCTTCAATCAATACTTGCCGCTGCGCACTCGCTAACACCTGATCGATAAACATTTGCACATCTCGATGCTTACGATGGGTAGCTTTGACGCTAATAATACCGCTCAACGGATTGGCAATCACATTAATTGCTGACGACTGTTTACTCTTTTTTTCAGCACGATCACGGCCACTCGGCTGACTCAACGACTTAGCAATACTACCTAGGTTAGCTGCATTCGCTGGGTTGTTTTTTTCCGCCTCATTGGTTTCCGGCATGGACTGAGATACCGCTGGCTCTACGACAAGAGCCTCGATGTTTTCAATCAAGGTCTTCCAAAACGTGTTGCTCGACGTACTAGTGACGGACGTTGACGAAATATTACCAGTGGTAACACCACCGTTACCACCTTGCCCCTTACCTCGCACACTCCCGCCGGTGGTGGAAATTTTTGTCGCCACACTGACGGTATTCATGCTACTTCTTGACATATTGACATAGTTAACTTGGTAAATGCGAAAAAAAGGAACATCCGGTGAAATCGCTAAATTATCATTTTCAATCACATAATGAAGAGAAATTTGCTCGGCAATACGGTTAAGAATTTGCACCATTGTCTGCTTAACCGCATTGATCGTCACCGTACCATCAATGTCGGGATGAATATCTACGTTCATATTCGCATCCCGAGCCAGCGCAAAAAGTAATTCTTTTAAAGGCACTTCATTAACTACGACGGTATACAACTCCGGCTCTGGCGTTGTTTCTGGCAAGGGTAAATAGGGAGCTTTTGCCACTGGCAAAGGAATATTTTCTGCCACTTCATCCGGAGGAGAATTCAAGTGCCCCACGGAGTACAGCGGTGCTCTTGTGGCGGCACACCCAACCCCTAGTAACACAACGAACAGAAATATCACATAGCTAGGCATGATTCGTCGTCACCTTTCCTTTCGCTTGCGAAACACCATTAATGAAAATTTCATCGCGTAAAGAACCAATCATACGAAGAAAAAGCAACGATTCGGCGTATTTCTAACAGGAGGTTGTTGCCACCTAAAGTGTGTGCTAGGTACATTATTATTTGACCTCCTTCTTTCTAAAATTAAGTTAATCCATTAGTTTTCCCCATATCGGCATAACTTTCTGGTATCTTAAATATCCTATTTAGGCCACAATCTGTCCAATGGAACAAATAGCAACGTGATCACAGCCACAAGCACTGCTATACTCTTGCAACTCGGCGATAAGTCGCAAATATGCAAAACTTGACTTACGCTTAAAGCGATTAAATAATCACCCGCTTATCACAAAAACACACAGACCCACACTAAATATTAATAGGTAAAACTAGAGTGAATTATCCACCGCCATTTAGCCGACAGGACCATAACGCCTAATGTTCTGGGAAGGACTCAGTGCCGCCAGAGATCTCGGCCGACTCCAAGATATTGCCACCATACTTATTCGTTATGGATTTGGCGATATAGTGCAACGCTTAGGGTTAAATTTGGCCTTAGAGCGAGCTGGCAAAGTACTGAACTGGAAAAACACAGAACTGCTGAAGCACATGGAATCACCCGAACGTGTCTCAAAAGCGCTGCAAGACCTCGGACCCACATTTATTAAGCTCGGTCAAATACTAGCAACACGTATCGATTTGTTTACCCCTGACTGGATTGCCGAATTTGAAAAACTTCAAGATCAACTTCCTTCCGAACCTTTTGAAAAACTTCGACCACAATTAGAAGAAGATCTCGGTGAACCGTTAGAAAACCTGTTTACCCACCTGGAAACTAAAGCACTCGCCGCCGCTTCCATGGCACAAGTACATCGCGCCCAACTACATGATGGGACTCAAGTCATTTTAAAAATACTGCGCCCAGGAATTCATGAAAAAATAAATGCGGATTTGCGGTTACTGCAACGTTTTTCTGAAATTGCTGAAAAAGAAATTACAGAACTTAAACATTATCATCCCACCCAAATTATTCGCCAATTTTCTCGCTCTTTACGCCGTGAGCTGGATTTAGCCGTGGAATGCCGTAATGCAGAACGCATTGCCACAAAATTTCGCGAAAACCCCCATATCGTCATCCCTGAAATATATTGGCAATGGACCAATGAACGGTTAAATGTTCAGGAATACATCTCTGGCATTCCTGGTCGCGACATAACCACCTTAGAAAAAAGTGGCCTGGATCGTAAATTATTAGCAAAACACGGTGCCAATGCGATCTTTCAGATGATATTGGTCGATGGTTTTTTTCATGCGGACCCACATCCTGGTAATGTCTTTTACCTCGCTGAAAACCGTATTGCCTTCATTGATTTTGGTATGGTAGGTCGTTTATCAGACATTCGACGTCAACAGGTAATCCGTCTTTTATACGGACTAGTCAAACAAAATGCCAACGATGTGGTTGATGTTTTAATGGAGTGGTCAAATGATATTTCAATCGATATACAAAATTTATCCACGGATGTGGATGCCTTCATTGATCACTATCACAGTGTACCGTTAAAGCACCTCAGACTCACCGGCATGTTATCAGATCTAACGGTCCTACTAAGAGATTATCACCTGTCACTACCATCCGATCTCGCGTTATTATTCAAGTCGTTTATTACCCTAGAAGGTCTCGGCAAACAATTAGATCCTGAATTTGACTTGGTCGCAACAGCCACCCCCTATTTACAACGTGCCTTCGTAGAACGTTATGCACCCGATGCGATTGCCAAACGAAGCTGGCATAATTTACTTGAAATACTCGACGTTGTTACCAATCTACCACAAGATCTGCGCCGCCTATTAAGTGCTGCCCGCCGTGGTCATCTGCAAGTCCATGTGGACTTAACTCGCCTAGAACGCTTTGGAGACCAGCTAGACCGAGCGGCAAGCCGCCTAACCATCGGCTTAATCACGGCAGCATTAATTATTGGCAGTTCCATTGCAATGACAGTGCAAGGTGGACCAAGCTTGTTTGGCTTACCCGCCTTGGGCGTCATTGGTTTTGTCGGTGCCGCCTTTGGCGGTTTCTGGATTTTACTTTCTAGCCGTAATAAAAAAAGAAATTAAGTGTCTAACAAACAGAGAAGTTATTCCATGCCCATTCCTTAATCTTGAGCCTGCTTTACTAAAAAACGATCGAGCTGATTGGCAAACGCTTGGCGGTCCCGCAAGTGAAATGCCGCTGGCCCACCCGTATTGACACCGCTGCTGCGCAGTTCTTCCATAAAATTGCGCATACTTAATCGCTGAGCAATATTTGCCGCTGTATAAAACTCACCCCGTGGATTCAGAGCATAACCTTCTTTATCGATGACTTGAGCGGCTAACGGAATATCTGCCGTGATAACTAAATCACCGCATTGCACTTGCTGCACAATTAGGTTATCCGCCACATCAAAACCACTGGCCACCTGGCAGGTTTTGATATATTTTGAAGGCGGCGCTTGCAAAGGTCGGTTTGCCACCAAAATCAGCGAAACCTTAACTCTCTGTACCGCACGAAAAAGAATTTCTTTGATCACATGAGGACATGCATCCGCATCCACCCAAATTTGCATGCATTTTCTCCCCAGCACTTACTCACAACTCATTGCGAAACGTATCATCAAGATTAAGCGACATCACCATGGTATAAAAACCACGCTTCATCGCACTGTCACATAAGTCACGCCTCAGCCCCTTATTTTCAACATATGTTGCCGCCTACTCGACATTAAAAACCGGCTTATTCGCCTGAATAAAAAGCTTTAGATCCTCATATTCACGACATTGCTCATTGATACTAAAATTAAAAATCTCAACCAAATCAACCATTTGTGCGATATCATTTTTCAACCCCACCGCCAAACCACGTTAATGGCCCTCACCGGCAAGAAATCTATTATATACCAGCGGGTCCTCGGCTTGCAGCGGAAACCCCGTCTTGTTGGTATAACCATCAACGTTATCCGGCCCAACCCTCTAAAGGCAGCAGTTCTAAATACGATTGATAATTATTATTAACGAGGGTAAGCCACTTTGTTTTTTCATGGTATATTATGGCGTGACCGGATTAAATAGATACCTTTTTTAGAGGTTTTTGCCTTGCT
>CAYUAI010000016.1:0-62246 GCA_964442745.1 uncultured Chromatiales bacterium | reverse complement strand
GTAATAGCCGGGCTTATTGCGAGGAGTGCCACCAACAGTAGGCGCATTAGGCGACAAAGTCAGGGAAAAAATAGGGCCGTAATAAAGCCTAAATCTCAAATACTATGGGTATACATAGTGGTCCATAGCAAAAAATAGTGTAAATAATCCAGGACAATAACCAAAGCTCCAAATTAGCAGTTGAGACTCACTTGAGAATGAGTTTGTTTGGCACTCAGGTTTCGTTTGTATTCGCTTAAGAAATAATGGTTTTATTTCGACCTTTTGTGAGAAAAAAACGGGCAAAAACAAGCGGAAGATGAAATTCGAAACCGAGAAGTTATTGCGTCGCCCATTCTTCAATCAAGATAAAGTCGAGAAAGCAAATAGACAGTTATTCCTAAGCAAATTTTAACACAAGCTACTTCATAGTAGCGATATTTCACTCTCATGAAATGTGTTAGGATTATATGGTTAATATCTCGAGTAGCATTCGATGAAAAATAGCTTAGTTATCTGTTTGTTAATCATTGTGCTTTTAGTATGCTGAAATGTACAATCCTTTTTATATTTTTTCTAGTTTGCCTTTTGTGCAAATTCGGTTTCGTTTGTGCAAGCCAAACCGATATAACCCGCCAATACGACCGTCCCATTGATCATATTATACCATTCACCAACGACAAACCTTTCATTCGTATCAGCCCTCATCAAATGATCCCGTTTTTCCAAAAACGCCCGCGACAAGCTATTTTTTATTCAAGGTCATTTCATTTTTTCAGCACTTGGCTGCCATGGGAAAATAATCATTCCACCCCCAACCCATCACTGCGCCGCTTAGCTCAAAAAAATCACCATCAAGCCATCTCAAGCGATCAATCAATAGCGTTGAATAAGATCAATAACAGCCGAGGAAAGTTGCTGAAAATATTAGGTATCAATGGATTAAATCTATCACTGAAAAAAGACCTTTTTTTTAAGGAACTCTCCGATAGAGAAGGCATATTGATTTGGCTTAACTACATGAACTCATTTTTTTACTTTAATACCTGTGCGCACAAGAATATCAATGCATCTAATGCCCAGACAGCCAAGCCAGTAATTCCATATTCCAACAATCAAAACCCAACGAATTCAAATTGCAACACATGGGTTCATGATTTATATCGCCCTTCCGTTAATAGTAACTCGGATAATTTTTCAAACAACACAATACAAGTTTATCGAAACGATGATGACCTTTCAAAAGGTGAGAGAAGTTTTTTTAAAACGCGGAAAAATCAATCGTTCCTTAACATCATTGATCCCTCCCTGATAAAAATTTCCCGCTTCACAGGCCCTAGCCTCATTGACCGTGCTCCCGTTCTGTGGAATTTAACAGTGAGACATCATTTAACCTCGTTTGGGTATGCCATGGATACCAATCTTTACTTTAAACAACAGCCCTCAAAATTCTTATTCATATTACGTCATCAATTTAATAAAAAAAGCTACTTTCCCGGTATTGACATGAAAATTTCACGGCTCCCGGTATTATTTTCAGGTAGCGTATTACGCTTCTCAGCTCGCTTAGCGATTTGGTTACAACCTAAAAATCAAAAATACTCAACCACCCAAAGCGAGCCCGGCGGTTTGCTCTCATTTAAACTCAGCCGCAAAAACCAATACACAGAACCTTACATCGAAATGGAAAGCAAAACGGCCGGCTGGGTCACCGGAAATTCATACCTAACTCCTCACTACCAACTCCGGGTTGGTCTCTCTTTAAAATTTAACTAATCGTTTCAAAAAAGGTTAAAAACCGTTAAACGGCTTTATTTGTTTTATCCCCCATATCCTTAAATGTCACCGTCGTCAAAAATAACAAGCAGTTATCCTTTTAACTTTTACCGGCGTCTGGGTTAGAAACTAAAATAACCGCTAAGAAATGGGCGTGGAATAACTTCCCTGTTTTTCGCTTAGATTTGTCTTGTATTATACGACCCCAGAAATTACAAGTGTTTTTATAGAACGACGTCTATCCACTGAGTAACATTAAATAATGCTACTCAGGGATAGCAATCTCAATTATCTTAAAATTTTTTTAAGATAATTTTCATTGACTATTTAATATCTTACATGGAATTTGCCATCGACTCGCTTCCCAATTCAATTTAAGAGAACAGAAAAAGACCATTACGAACTACTAATAGGTATCGCTATTGGGTATAATCAAATAATAAAAAATAATAACAAAACCTACCTGAAAAATAGCAGACTTTAAGTTCATTTCTTTTGTGAATATCAATAAATAATTTAAAGACCGTATCAGAAAAAACGGCATAAAGTCTTTAGTTGTATCAAAACAATCATTTAACTCTACATTTCGCATCAGGACAAGGTGTGAAAGATAGAGTTAACCTGTGGGAAAGGGAAAAACAATGATGACTCGTTTAACATCGGTTGCCATCCAGGCCAGCCTGCTTGGATTTTTATTATTCCTTGTTGCTTGCTCAGAACAAGTTTCAGCACCACCTAACGTATCAAATAACAACGATAGCAAACAACAAAACCTCATAAGAAGCCAACTCATGCCACGCGTCGTAGGGGCTTGGTCCACGCCAACGACGCTCGCCACTGAACTCATCGATAAATCACAAAATGGCTATTTTATCGGACCCATCAGTCAAGCGTTACAAAACGAACAATTTTTACAATGGCGTGTTGAAATTATCGCGGAATCTGGTGAATTGACCTCGGTCAGTCAACAACGCACCGTCACCAAATTTCGTGAATCTTCAACCAATGAATGGCTGGACAATGCACCCACCGATCAGTTAACAGATCGATTGCTCAGATTTCCAAAATACTTCCGCTCACCTCAAGGCATATTGTATGCACTCTGGCATCGCAATGGCTCGTTGTATTTCAGTTTCAAACAAGCCGGACAAACCTGGGAACCTGAAATCGAAATTGCGTCCGGGTCATGGGGACATATCGCGTTTGATAATCAAGATAATGCGGCAATCTTCTGGAGCCATCCTATTTTAGCCGGACTCACCCACATCAACGCCCGAATCTATCAACCCGGTACCGGCTGGATCAGTAATTTACATGCCTTGGAACAGCAATATCCGGCTGGCGCCAAAGGTTTGCCACTATCCAATCTTTCTGTGATCTATAGCAACAACAAGTTCCAAGTAGTCTGGTCAGACAATACCGGCTCGAGCGAAGATCAATTGCGCTATGCCCGTCTGGACAGCACTCAAGGATGGCTCAGCGAACCAACAACCCTAACGTATCCGTTGCTAAACAACGGCGAACGTGTCACGAGTCTGAATTTCATTCGTAGTAATACCCTGAGCGAAAACCAGTTAGTCGTTGGCATCACCAATATACAAAATGGTGAACGGCGCGTACTTGCCACTTCTCAGAAAAATAACCAATGGACACCAACCCTACGTATTGACGAGCATGATCCTACGGTAACAACCACAAAAACCCTGGCGATGAAAACAAGCATGGACGATACCGGCATTAGTATCGCCTGGGTAGAACAACAGCAAACGGATACTGAAACCTATCAAATTATCAAGGCACGCAGTTATGCCACGGAGAGCGGCTGGAGCACACCGGAAAACGCCAGCCCAGTCCGATTAACCGAAACCACCGATCCGGTAATTACCCTACCTGTTTTGCAAATTAAAGACTTTAACATCACCCGCGACCAGGCCATGCTCAGCATCGCTTGGGTGGAGATGATGCTTACCGCCAGCGAGCTACATACCTCAAGCAAAGTAGGTATCGCTGATTTTACGACACCGCAATTGATCTATACCAACCAAAACGCCATGGCAATCCTTCACGATACCCAGCTCAGTATCACAGCAAATAATGCCATCATGATTTCCTGGGTCGAAGAAACTCCCAGTCCAAATGGCACCGAATACCGCGTCATGACAGCCGATTACCAAGGCGGTGGCAATACAATCATACCAATGCCGACACCACCGACCACCCCACCACCCGAACAACCCGCCGCTGCCTGGGCCGCCACCAGCGAAGTATGGACGGGCAACTTGTACGCCACCTCAGAAGCCGTTTTTTTGGGGCCGAATATCTATATCAACGAAACCACCGGCCAGAATTTAATGGAGTTCCAGTTTGGTGGACAATTCAATGCCTTGACCGGGGGCCTTGGAGCAACGGAAAGCTTCATATTAGTAGACGATGGTACTGGCAGCTACGCGGATGACTCTCCCATTCCAACCGCTGACGAAGACGTCGAAAATGTCGGTTCCGCGGTTGATGCGGTCGATGGCAATATCTACTTCATTTGGTCGGTTGACACGGAATTAAAACTGGCCACATTCAGCGAGGGTGTCTGGAATGCACCCGCAGTACTCAACAGTGGTGACAAGCCCGTGTATGCTCGCATTAGCACCAATCCACTAGGGGGTGCGATTGTCTTCTGGGCAAGTGGCGTTGCCAACAATTATCAATTTAATGGTCTTGAAATTAGTGCCGGCGGCACACCCGGTGCCACCAGTACTCAGCCCGCCACCATACTTAGCATTCAAGATGCTGTTGTCAATCAAGAAGGTGAGTTATATGTGGCTTCATTAAACGGTGATTTTAATGATTTTTTTTCCCCGAGAGATATCACCATACATCGTTTCGCCGCCGGGGCCTGGGGTGAGGCAAAAAGCGAACTCATCAGCGGCGACTTTCGGGGACTTGATTTAATGCGTAGTAATGTCCAACTCGCACCCGCTGCCACGGGCCGTATTGTGGCGGTTCTCACTGCCGTGGTAAAGCGGGGCGAATCCAGTTTTCGACGTAATATTTACAGTAACTGGATCAACTTCAGTACCGGATGGGATAAATGGGGTAACGTCGACTTCAATCTTGGATTCCCAGATGATCGTGTTGATCAAAAAGTGCAAGTGGCCTATAACAATAGCGGTGTCGTCGGTGTTGTGTGGGGAGAAAAATCAATCGATCCGACCACGGGAGACGTGACTTACTATGTGCTTGCCAGTCAATATGCCGCGGATCACGATCCGGTGACGCTAGGGCACTGGGGACCTCCGATGCCCATTTCCTCTACCCCCATCGCTGCATTTGGTACCAGCCCCGCCGTTGCTGTGAACGAAGCAGGTAATGCCATTGCGGTATGGTTAAGCTATAACGTGGAAAGCGGAGTTCAAGACTTATACAACAATACCTTCACAGGCGGCAGCTGGGGTGCCACGGATGAAATCATCGCTTCTTTTAATGTCGCCACCGATGGGATGATCACGAGCCCAAGCATTGACATAAGCCCAAGCGGTGCACTCACGGTCGGATGGTTGCAAACCACACGACAACTCTTCTCTCGTGATTATCAAATCGCCATCAGTACCAGTACGTTTTAATACTGATGGATGCGCCTGGTTTTTTAGTAAAACTAACGAACCAGACGTATTCATCACACAAAATATGATTAGGCTGTATTGACAATCAAAGTACTGCGAATGTTTTCCTGCTCATTCCAGAAAAAGGACTTTATTTATTCGGCTTATGTCGTTTGTTCAATAGTCGATTGCAAATCGGGTGATACCAAGCCGATAACCGTCCAACCTACACTCGGTATGATTTCGTGATTAGCCGTAAAAATATGCAATTTATTTTTTGGGTCAAGCGCGAATAAAGGGATCGCTCGACTACCATATTTATGTTGGTAGTCATCAAAACTAAAATTTTCTGTTAATCGAGTATCGTGAATGTCAGCGCCTTGGCTCATTAAACTGGATAATTTAGCAAAACTCACATCATGGCTAAATGCGATTTGAGCCCGATCTTGATCGGCGATTTTTTTCTTTTCCGAGCGATCTTTTTCGCGTGAGGCTGGAATACGATAAATGGCATGATAGCCAAACTCTGAACCATACCGCATACTTGCCAACGCATTGAATTCTTGCTGCGGTGTTAATGCTAACAGGCGCCCCACACCGACTAAATCGAGATGCTGATCCGCATGTTCCGATACCGCACTACCATAATACGTGGCTAATCCAGCCATGCGGGCTGCTGCAATATTCTCCCAATTCATATCCGTTAATAACACACGGTAACCATTATCGACCAACGCTTTAGCTATCGTACGTGCGACAACATTGGCACCAATAATAAGAAAACCTTTCGGCTCCGGTTCTGCCACGCCTAACTTACGTGCCAACAGACCGGCTGTGGCACTTTGCAGAACCACCGTACCAATAATCACCATAAATGCCAAGGGGACTAACAAATAAGCCTGCTGATAGCCTTGTTCTTCCAAGCGAATAGCAAATAATACGGTCACGGCTGCCGCCACAATACCACGAGGTGCAATCCAACTAAGTAGCGCCCGCTCACGCCAATTGAGCGATGACCCAAACGTCGCAATTGCCACTTTTAACGGACGTGCGATTAACTGAATAACAACAAAGACCCCAACCGCCGCCCAACCTAATTGTTCAAAATGTTGGAAATTAATACGGGCCGCCAGAATGATAAACAGTGCTGAAATCAGCAAGACACTCAAGCTTTCTTTAAAATTGAGTATTTCTTCGGTATGTACGCCTTTCATATTCGCCAGCCACAAACCCATCACTGTCACCGCTAATAATCCAGATTCTTCCTGCAGATGATTGGATAAAACAAACACAGCTGCCACAAAAGCTAAGGCCGCCACATTGTGTAAATATTCAGGCATCCAGTGACGCCGCAGCACAATACCAAAACAATAGCCAGCCAATGCACCCAGCGCCAAACCAACGGCAACCACCGTACCAAAAGCTGTCAAACTGTGCATCAACGCCATACCGGGCTTAGCAGAAATAATAAACTCGAACACTAAAACAGCTAATAAGGCACCGATGGGATCAATGACGATCCCTTCCCAGCGCAATATATTGGCAATGCGACTATTCGGTCGGACCGTCCTCAACATAGGCACAATAACGGTGGGTCCAGTAACCACCATCACCGCTCCAAACAAAAATGAAAGCTGCCAGGAAAAATCGAGCAAATAATGTGTTGCGCAAGCAATCACCAACCCGGTCACCACCACCCCACTGGTAACTAACCGGCGTACCACTTGCTCTAAACCACGTATCTCGTGGAATTTAAGTGTTAACGCGCCTTCAAATAAAATGATGGCAACACCTAATGAAATAATAGGAAATAATAGATCACCAAATAACTCATCCGGTTTTAACCAACCAAGCACCGGCCCGACAATGATGCCAGTTAATAACAAAAACAAGATGGCTGGTAATTTTACCCACCAGGCAAACCACTGGCAGAAGATTGTTAACAGGCCAATACTGGCCAAAATTATCATTGTATGTTCCATTATAATTTATCGATAAATTGTTGTGATTGATGAAGCCAAAAAGCATAGAAAATCCCACTTTATGTCCGCTGTTAAACATCACCAATAATAACAGAGTCCACTTCAGCTGTCGTATTTAATACGAGACTACCGCCCCTAATATTAAGCGACAACAAGGTATTTAATAACTATACATTTCAGTTGGTTAAGTTAAAGCCGAAGGAATGTTGCATTAATTGAGCAGCAGAGTCATTATGTCTTAGGAAAACGATGATAACCATTGATCATAAATTTATAAGTTAGTTAAATACTGATTTCAATACCCAAGGACATCAAGCCATAAGCTTTATTAAAACGATACGCGGTCAGTACATTGTAGGTTAAAGGGATCTCTCCCAACCAACGTCGATGATAATATTGCCCGCGAACAAACAAAGCACTTGTTTTATACAATCTTCGGGTCACTTGCGCCAAACCAATAAAATTCGTGGTATAACTTTTTTTACCGGCACTGACAATCAAGCTATCCACCTCACTATCAATAAAAACAGCTCTTAGTCCCGCATGTAGCACCCAGTTATTATTTTTCCAACGGATACTGCTACCCCACTGCTGATAAAATGAATAATATTGAATACCCAAACCCGGACCAGGAAATGGACTTCGAGTATCGGTGCGTTTAACCGTTAAAACTTGACATTCCGGCGTCGCTGACTGTGCCAACCGCATTGTGATGACTTGCCGTGAGGGAGAGGTCAATAGATATGGACAACCATCGTAATTGACAAAAAATTTATCAAAACTGACATCACTGAACCCTACCCCAACATATAACGATAACGCCAAATTAGCGGGCATCAGCCAAGTGGCGATAATATCCAGCTGATGTTGTTTATCCTCAACGTTGGTTATTTTTATGTTATCTACATCCACATTTAATAGGCTTGTCATGGAGGCTCGTTGAATTGTCGCTGCATCATTCCACCAATAACTATATCCCATGGAAAGGGCCGGTCGAGTTTTTTTTTGTGATAACATATTCCACTGCCCAGCCACCTTCCAGGTGCTGATCTGGAGCTTCTCATTACCCAAATCAAGCTCTCGTTGCCAAGCGATGCCAGTGACCGATAAATTTCGTGTCAATCTAAAATCCAAGTGAGCACTATATCCCTGATAGTCACCCACGGTCGTTCCAGAAAATTCGGTATATTGCTCGCGTATAGAAAAAATATCAAGTGACTCATTCACCTGATCAGCGGTTAAGGCAATCCGCCCATAGTTAAAATCATTGGCTTGATAGGGATTAAGATACCCATCTAGGGGAGCCGCAGGAATATGAGAAAAAATAGCAAGACATGATAATAATGAAAAAAATTTGAATGGTTGTTTCATGAATGAACATCCCTGCGTATCCTTATTCCGTGTTTTCCATCAAATAGACTTTATAGACCAATCCAGCGAGCTATAAAAATCGTTTTGAGCACAGCTATTGTTACGGTTTTGCCAATCTAAACTTAAATTTATTCAGCGTTCATTTATATCCTGGAATGCCAACGCTAGGCAGGGATTTTATAATCTGAAAGGAGATGAATAAAAGACAATAGGCAGGAACAGAGAGAGCCGATAAAACAAGCTCCTTCCATGGATTATGGAAGGAGCTTGTTAATGAGTGACTTTTATTGCAAAGTCACTTTACCCGTGATACCCGGACCACTGACTGACGCACCTCCAATCGTCACCGTTAGATTACTCAGATCGTTATCGGATTTATCTTTGACACTGACCTGTTGGCTGCTTTCGTTAGTCACTTTAACCACACTGGTAGAAGTAAAAACCCCTTCAACACTGGTATCAACCAATGGCCATCCGGCAGTATTGGTCACTTTCGATCGGACACGATCGAATAAAGTACCCACATTCATACTCAAAGTGGTTGCTGCACCTGCCGCCGACGTGTTCACCATGTCTTCGGTGGTATTCTGCACCGTCACTTCAGTGATGGTGGCTCCATCATCGTAGGAAACCGTCGCCTGACTGCTGCTCGATACGGTTGCCTTTAACGCACCGTTGTTCAATACGGCTAAGTTGACACTGTTAACAATCACCTGTATTTTTTTATTACCTCCATCCTGTGACATAGATAAGCCAAGCTCAACGTTCATGTTAGTTCCGGGTTTTCCCATCGCTTGCAAATTAAAGCCAAAAACTGTCAGCGGTAAACTCACCATAGCCCCACTGCTTTGAAAGCCGGCCACCGTATACTCGGTTTGATTTAACATGACTTGGCTGACTTGCAAAAAGCTACCCACCGTCACGGTGACAGTGCCATCACTGGTGGCTGTTCCATCGGAGACTTGAAAGCTAAACGTATACACCCCATCAGCCGCATTAGTGGCATCAAACGTGTAACTCCCGTTAGCGGCCACCGTCACGACACCGAAACTCGGACCGGTCAACTTGCTAAAAGTTAGACTATCACCATCGGTATCACTGGCTTGCAATACACCGGACTCCGTATCACCCGCCACGACCGATAAAATGCCATTTTGAGCCACCGGGGCATTATTGACAGGTGAAGGCGCCTTAACAGTCACAGTGATGGTCGCCGTATTTGAATCAGCTTTACCATCATTCGCTTTGAAGGTAAACAGATAAGATCCAGCCTCGACACTGGTGGCATCAAAGCTATAAGTTCCATTGCTATTGATCGTCGCCGTCCCTTCTGCCGACTGGACAACCACAGAATAAGTGAGCGCATCACCATCGGCGTCATTACCTGACAAAGTGCCGTTAGCTGATTCACCACTGGTCACCGTTAAGCGGCCATCAGAAACCACCGGCGGATTATTATCAGGTGTCACCGCTAATACCGTGACTGTGACCTTACCAGTATCTGCAGCCGTGCCATCAGATGCTTGAAAGTCAAACGAATATACCCCAGCCTCGGCGCTCGTCGCATCAAAAGTAAAGGTGCCATTCTCATTGACAGTAACTATACCTTTGGCAGTATCCGTGAGTTTAGTGAATACCAGGGTATCTGCACCGTTGATATCCTTAGCTGTCAAGGTACCACTGAGTGTGTCACCATTATTCACGTCAAAGACGGCATCACTGGCCGTGGGGGCACTGTTACGTATCAACACCACTACCGACCCAGTATCCTCTAATTTTCCATCGGACACCGAAAAAGTGATCGTAAAAAAACCTTTCAAACCATTGTTAATATCGATTTTATATTCACCGGTTTTTTCGCCAACCAATGAAACATTCAAGCCGGCACTCGCGACAATACTAAAGGTTAAGGTATCACCATCTCGATCGCGGGCCATAAAATGACTTTTCACAATCTCTTCTGGATTCAAGGTCAATTCACTATTTTTGGCAATCGGTGGGTTATTACTGCCAATCGGTGCAACCACCACAACTGTCACGATACCATTGCTCGGCAAATCGGTTTGCTCATCAGCTACGATAAATTTAACAGTATATATACCAGGATCTGCACTGCTGGCATCAAAGGTAAAACTACCATCGGTGGCTCCGGGGCTGGTCAATTTAGCACGATCACCGGCTGAGTCCGTAATTTTAAACGCTAAACTCCCGCCAACGCCATCCTCTACAGCCACAAAATTACCATTACCGGTGCTACCCTTCTCAACAGTCATACTACTATTGATGGCCTGTGGCGGTATATTGCTCAAGCTTGAATCGACGACCATGATGGTGAATGTTCCATCCGCATACAACTCGCCATCAAATACCGCAAAATCAATCTCGTGAAGCCCTAAGGCGGCCTCAGTGACATTAAAAGTAAAGCTACCATCGACGGCCCCAGTACCCGTTAATACCGCCCGCCCCCCATCATTCGAAGTAATGGTATAGGTTAATGCACTCGTTTTTCCATCATCAAGCGCCACCAACTTAGCGGATAAGCGAGTACTCGTCGATCTATCCACTTTTTCCCGACCATCCAGTGCCTTCGGTGGCAAATTCGTTGCCATAACGATCACTGTCACTTTACCTATGGCACTCGCGCCCTGACTGTCGGTGACCTTGAAAGTAAATTCATAGAGACCCGCGCTAACGATCGAAGCATTAAAGTTAAAATTACCATTGCTATTCACCGTCACTGCCCCTTGCTCTGGCGCAGACGATAAAGCATAAGATAAACTGTCTCCCTCATCAAAATCGATCGCTAACAACATTCGATTATTGTTAGTGGTTCCTGCCACCAGTTCGATGAAAGAGTCCCGCGCCACCGGTGCTGTATTATTATTTTTCGATTTCACGATAATCATTAACGTGGCGATATCTTTTTCTGTGCCATCCGATACTTGAAACGTCGCGGTATACGCACCTACCGATTGATCTGTAGCATCAAAGGTATATTCACCGGTAGTCGCATTGAGTTCAAATAAATTGCTATTACTTGATAGAATATTAAAGGTCAAAGTATCTGTCTGATCAGGATCAACTGCTCTAAATTTACCCATTCCTTTGGCTCCCTGTTGCAGTTCTAATGATCCATTAAAAGCCATGGGTGGATTATTTTTATCAAGACTCACTACCTCAACAGTAATCTCGCCAAAACTCTCACCACCCGAGGCATCAGTGACGCGATAATTCGCGGTATAAAATCCAGCGGCAATACCGGCTGAGCTTATCGTATAAATATCACCAACCGAGCTAAACATATTTTTCGGATTGGTAATAAACTCATAGGATAAAACATCCCCATCAAAATCAATGGCCGAAAAACTACCACTTAAGCTATCGCCTTGGCGTAACCTAACCGCCAGGTCTTGCACCACTGGGTTCAAGTTTGTCCCTAACACAGTCACTTTTATAGTGCCAGCATCCGTGGCCACCCCGTCAGTGACATTAAAAGTAAAACTATATGGACCAGACACTAACGCCGAGGCATTAAACGTATAACTGCCATCACCATTGAGTGTCACCTTGCCGGTGCTATCTGTGGCAATATTAAATGTTAATGTATCTTGCTCATTGAGGTCTTTCGCGTGCAATCTGGCGGATTTCGATTGACCACTACGCACGGTTAATGTGCCATTCATCGCCTTCGGTGCTAGGTTTTTTGTCACATCACCCAAGCCCTCAACATTACCATTGTCCATGGCGATATCGACGCGTTCAATCACCCGTGCCGCCACGTGTTTGAGATTCATATTGTTTAAAGCTAAACCCACGGTATTTTGTATCACATTAGCAATCACAGATTTTACCTCGGCTTGACTTGCCGTGCTGCGAGTAACCACATCGCTTGTCTCCGTACTCACCGCCTCAGCTAAGCCAGAAGAGACCGCCAGCAATACATTTTTTAATTCTTCGATAAGGTCAATCGCATTCGCTATTCCTTGACCAATATCGGCACGACCATCTCCATCAAAATCACCACTGCCGTTCACGTAGGTTTTGATAGTGTCCATGGTGACACGAATCATTTCTGAACCCGAACTCTGACTTTGCCTAAGTTTTTCAGCAGTAATCCCATCCGTTGACTCATCCACGACAGTCGCCGCTTGCTGGGAATTCACCACCACAGCCTCACCAATCGCCTGTACAATATTGGCCGCATTAAACCCCGTATAACGTTGTTCTTTTTTAACCGCTTCTTCGACCGTTGATTGCAACGCTTGTCTGACGGCCACAGGATCAAGCCCACCATCTTTTTTAATTAACGGATGTTGTGCGTTAGCGATAGTATTGGCCAAAGAATTCGTCATGGCTTCAAATGAACTCGGTGTCATCGGCGCACCTCTCACGCCTTGCATCGCCGCCGTGGTATCGAGTAAGAGTTGTTGCGCCACAATGGCGGCTTTTTGGGCTTGTTTTTGATCACTGGCGGAGATATCAAGTTGGTTAAAATCAATATCTAATACGGCGCCTGAGGCATCCACTAAACCCAAGGCTTTAGCCACTTTTTTCCTGGCCTCATCGGCTGTTTTTCCAGACTCAACCAGCGTTTGCTGCAGTGAAGTTAAAGGCGTTACAAATCCTGATCCACTCGCCGCTTTCATGCGACCCGTAAACTTGGAAATAACATGACCATTAGCATCCACATGGACGGTACCATCCATACCGTCAACGATAATGGTTTTATCCTTACAAATATCTTCAGCAAATTCATATTTACCTTGATCATCTGTCAAAACCGAAGGATCAGCTCCGTCATCATAAACAGCATTAGCATTTAAATCACACCACACACGCGCTTTAGCGATATATGGATCGAGCACCACACCTGAAACACGAACAGATGTCGCTGATGGCGTTGTATCACTATCACTGCTACAACCATTACAACCTGATAAAATCGACAGAATGCTGCCTATGCTTAATCGTCCCCACTGTTTCAAGGACATCCTTTTTCCAGCCATATAGTCACCTTGTGAGCAAAATATTAAAATTTTTAAAATATTCATGGAATCATTATTTTCATGAATATTTTTGCTACATAGCAATGACTATACCGTGAACTAAACTCAACAGCCACCCGCTAAAGCGGGTGGGTTAGTTTAATGGACTGAAAGTTCGGATACGGATCAGAAGGACCCATTTAATCTTCAATCTTGAAATTGTCATCAACCTTACAATCATAATAATACGGAGCGTCTCATTCGCATTGGCGTAATCTTGGGTGGTAACATGTCGGCTGAAGGCGGCACTGCTTATGCGGTATTACTCTCGATTTATGCCACTTGTCGATGACGTCGACTTTCAAGAAGTTGCCTAGGCAAGCTTTTCTCTTAAATCCGTTTGAATTCAATGGCAGAAATAGAAAGTTCTGTTAATTCGTGCTTATCCGTTTGAAGAATTTATCGATTAAATACGGATCATCAAAATGGCGCTTTCCAATAAAAGCAATCGCCTGCGTGCCCCACTGGCGCATAGCACCGGGTGAACGTACACCCATTGGCCATAATAGCCAACGTTCTGGTCTTTCACTGCCAGACACTAATCCGTTATAATTAAAAAAACTTTTCGCTTCCCCGGTAGGCAAGGCTAACGATCGTAATTTTTGGTATGTCACAAAACGATACTCAACATCCCAACGAATATCATTTTCATTCGTCAATAGAACACGTTCAATAAAATGTGTTGCATGACTAATTCTCAATAAAACCCGCTCATCTTGTTTTTGGCTAGCGACATATTGAGCGATAACCGGAGGCTCAAAACCCTGGTTAATATTAGAATGTGCCTGCATATGTTCAGTCGGATAAAACTTGTGATAACAACCACAATGATGCACACTATCATAGATCAAGGCTTGTCCATCCTGAGCAAGTGTCACACGCCATATCAAGCCATCAAATTTACCGGCATAGATATCAAACCGACCTTTGGAAGAACGTGCCGGAAACCAAAAAATATAATTTAATTGCACTAAAATTTTTTTATTCATCCGAGCATAGGATACTTTTTGATAGGCCGCTGGCACATTCATGTCGATCGCTGATTCATTGCTATTTAACCAAATCGGACTCCCGATCCGATCATCGCTGCTGATCGTATCAATCGCTAAGATAGGCGCGTGTCTTTCCCATAAGCTTTGCCACTGAGAAATTGTATAGAGCGGCATGCCTAGCGCATTTTCTTTGTCAGTCTTTTGTGTCGCTCCATTAATTTTTGGAAAAACCGATGGTATGGTAATAGGTGGCCCATAAAAGGATAGCTTGCCCTTGAGCGGAATTTCATCCAATGGCCGCTGAAATTTTTTGGCTGTCTCCTGGTGAAGTTTGTTGACACCCAAGGCGACAGCTAATGAACTGATGGGATACACGCCAATAATACGTTTTGTCAAACTATAATTATCTGGCACCGATATATTGGCCTGAAGTTGCCGTTGTAATGCTACATGGTGTATGACATTGTCTACCAGCACCGTAGCACACGTTTGTAATGACTCACGCATTGATGGCTTCACTGGCACAGCCATTAACAAGCTGTTTTGTAAGGCCGTCGATAAGTTTTGATATTCCAATTGGCGACCGATGACGGCCAACTGCGCCATCGCTTGTAGCCACTGGCGCAATGCGACTTCATCGAGTAATTGAGACCGAAACGAAGCAAAAAATCGATTGACTCGAAATCCCGGAAAATGTGGCACAGCGACGGTTTGTATATCTTGCCCATTCACACTCACCACCCCACGATCAAAACTTTCTAAAAAATCGCGACACAACGGCACTTGTGAGTCATGAGCATGAGAAGGAAGCGGATTTATTTGGCCCGCACACCCGCAGGTAACGAATAAAACGAACAAGAAAATAATCTTGTTAGCATCATGCATATTAGTCTAACAGCCATTTGTTTTTAATCTAAACTTCATACGTCATGTCGGTTGAAAAAACCGCTGTTGTGTCTCTCATTTACGGCAAAGTCGCAGATGACGCAAAGCCACCTAATAGTTGTTGTGCTCGATCAGTCTCATAACCACACTCGATAACGCCAAAGTCATTAATGAAAGCCGTCGGCTTAAAATAACTGAGCCATACCTCACCATTTTTATCCTCCCAAATCTTTGCATTTAATGGTTTGTCTTTACGGGTTCCTCGATGGCACTTACCAACAATGGTACCGTATAACGGATGGCTAAAGGTAATCACTTCACCATTTTTTGAAGCCATTATGTTTTTTTTTACTCGTTTGATGACCGGTATCTCCTTCTTATTGAGTGCTTCCACAAACCGGTCGGCCGTTTGCTGTACTGAATAAATACTTTTTACTGTCACATTGCCGCCCCCGGCAAGTAATGCAAAAGACAAAGTCCCTAAAAAAATACCAAAAAATAAACGGCCCATCGCTAAAGCTCCTATTTTTATCTGTGGTTTTAATTATTGACAAAAGGATGGATTGCCAATGAATGCTCCAGACAATCCATTTCAACGGCACTTGCAACACGTATCATTCCAAAAACGGTTTGGTTAATAAACGGTCGCCCAGACCCTCCGCGTTAAACGCTTTTTAACCAAACAGCTTCTCAACTTTATTATCATGTCACATACTAAGTATATAACCTAGTATTTGACTAAGAAGCAAATCTTGCTTAATTTTAACGGATCAATGATTAGCGATAATGGTGGGCGGTAAGGCTGGTAGAGTGATGGGATTACACAGCGATATTATCAATCAACCGAGTCCGCCCGAGGCGAGCAGCGATAAATAATCTGATGTCCTCCTCTTTGGCACCATCCCACTCCGATAAGGTCGCCATGGAATGCACCGAAAAATATTCAACATCAAATCCTTGCTGTATTAGCCCTTGGGTTTCTTGGTCAATTTTATGTTGATAACCCCCCCTTCTACTCTGTAAGTAATTCGCCACTGACAACAAACTTTGGTATAACAGAGGGGCAATACGTCGCTGGGTCTCACTGAGATATTGGTTCCTTGAACTCATGGCTAACCCATCTGGCTCCCGAACCGTTGCATGAGACATAATTTCAATGGGTAAATTAAGGTCTTCTACCATTTTTTTGATAATCAGCCATTGCTGAAAATCTTTTTCACCAAATACTGCGACATGCACCGGTAATATATGAAAGAGCTTACAAACAATAGTAGTGACGCCGGTAAAATGTCCCTGCCGCCCCGCCCCACACAATACATCGGACCAACCAACAGGCGCCGTCACCAACGTCGTCGCCTGCTTACCTGCTGGATACATCAATAACTCCGTCGGCTGAAACAATAAATCAACACCTAATTGAGTTAATTTTTCGGTATCTTGGGCTAAGGTACGGGGGTAGGCGGCTAAATCTTCACTGGGACCGAATTGTAGCGGATTGATAAAAATACTCACCACCACATAATCCGCGAGTGATTGCGCCTGCTGGATTAACGCGAGATGACCTTGATGCAAATTACCCATGGTAGGCACGAGCGCCACCTGCTTACTAAGTGATCGCCAATGCGTTATTTTTGCGCGTGCTTGTTCAATATCTTGACTGATGATCATGGGAAAAAATGAGGGGCAACACGAGGAAAAGCCATGGCTTGCACGGCCTCATTGATACTGGTGATAAAATTGGCACAATGGGACGTCAAACAAGTCACCTTACTCTGGTTTCGTTTCGTTATTTGTCGTTTTTCCAAGGCATTCACTCATTGAGCTTGGTTAAACCACGATAAGGACATTGTCGCAATAAATTAGCAAGAACACCAATACCCATAATTTCCAGGTTCGGTGCAATGTCATTGAGTGGGTATAATACAAAATCCCGATGTATTAATTCGGGATGAGGGACCGTCAATATAGAAGAGGATATTACCCGATGGCCAAACAACAATATATCAAGATCTAACGTACGAGACGCCCAGCGTGTTGAGCTACGCTGTCGATCATGCCGTTGTTCGATATGTTGTAAATGGGTTAACAATTGCAGCGGTTCAAGCCGAGTGAACACAGCCAGGACCGCATTTAGATAGTCTGGTTGTAAAGCCTCATTGATTAATGGTGTACTGCGATAAAAAGGCGACACAATATCCTGCGTTGTCAGTGGTAACTGACTAATCGCGGAAATAGCCGAGCTGAGATAAGCTTGGGAATCCCCCAAGTTGCTTCCCAAGCCAATAAAAACCCGCTCTGCCTCGGTTAACATCTCACACTCTTCTCGCTGTTAATCAGGCGTGGCTGTTTTTTTGCGCCGACCGATGTGTTTTCGACCACGGATTAAGTGATCTGTCATCTGTTGTTGGCCCGTCTCGTCCTTAAATTGATATTCTGTCCACCATTTTGCCAGGTTTTTATCTGCATCACCCGCCTCTGAACGCAGCAGTAAAAAATCATAGGCCGCCCGAAATCGAGGATGATCTAATAACCGCTTTGAGCGTTTTGGGGCACGCCGAATCAATCTGTCTTGCATCGCCCAAATATCTCGCATGGCAGCGTGAAATCGTCGTGGCACAGAAACGTGCTGGCTTTGCCCTGACATCACCGCATCTGAGGCCGCTGACATCGCTTGGCTTTCGCTCATACCACGCTCTAAATAGCGGCTTTTTAACCGTACCACCGGTCCCCACAAAAACGCTGCAAATAAAAATGCCGGGGTCACTGATTTACCTTCCCGAATGCGAAGATCGGTATTTTCAAGCGAGCGAAGAACAAAATGTAAAACAATCTCGCCACCGGTATGATGTACAATACAATCTTCTGTTTGGGGAAACAAAAAAGCAAATAAATGATACCGCCTTAACAGCTCAAAAGAATGTTTGGCATAGCCGGCAAAAAACAACTTGAGGGTTTCTTCAAACAAACGGGCAGGGGGCACACCTTCAAGCAAATGGCCTAATTCATAAACCGGCGCTTCAGTATTTTCCTCCAAATTAAAATCGAGTTTAGCGGCAAAGCGTACGGCCCGCAGCATCCGAACCGGATCTTCACGATAGCGTAATTCTGGATCGCCAATAAGACGTAACAGTCCGGCCTGTAAATCGGCCATGCCACCCACATCATCCACCACCGCAAACCCATCAATATTGTAATATAACGAGTTCACGGTAAAATCACGGCGCAGCGCATCTTCTTCCAATGTACCAAACACATTATCTCTGACAATCATGCCATTAACAATTTGGCCGTCATCACCTTGCTGACCATCATGCTGACCTCGAAATGTGGCCACTTCGATAATCTCGTTACCAAAATGGACATGTACCAGACGAAACCGGCGACCGATCAGCCGTGAATTACGAAACAGACTCCGCACTTCCTCTGGTTTCGCATCCGTCACAATATCAAAATCTTTAGGTGTTTTTCCTAATAGCAAATCACGTACGCCACCGCCCACCAGGTAAGCTTGATGCCCTGCTTGCTTCAAGCGCATCAGCACACGAATCGCACTTTGACCAATTTTCGACCGAGATATATTGTGTTGTGAGCGAGGGATGACCTGTCTGGTCATTCGATTATCTTTCAAATGGTTCCTTCTTAGAATATTCAATAATTTTGAAACTAACGTTGGACGACCTATCATTCAATCTTGTCTAATCCTTCATTCCGCACGGACTGCTCGTTAGACACCAATAACCCCCCTATCTATACTACGTCAGAAAGAGTCCCGTGAAATCAAATTCGCGTCACACACGCTTTTCAAACATTAGGTGATCTAATGCCGATAGAAACAAAAACTTAATAAATTTAAATCATTAGCGTTACAATTATCATGTTAACGCTGATAAATCTAATCATTTATCTTATCGCTATACAAGTTTAACCTAAAAACTTAAAAATATTGAAATTTTTCTAATTTGAATTTTATCAAATCAAATGATGTGGGAATAAATTTGGACTCACACGCGCAGCCATCATCATATGCCCCATTGAATCGCTGAACCGATGACGAAAACACATAAAACATAAATGCTCGAAAACCAATCATTTAATCATCAAATCACGTCAACAATGCATTGTGAGTTACGATAGACCTGTTAGGAAATACGATGTTGACTGGTTATTAAAGGCGATGCCACTCGCCCCAGCAAAACCCATGTGAAATCAAATTTCTTTGCGGTTGTTATCTGCTCAGATGTGAAATGTGAATGACAAGAGCGTTTTCAGCTGAACAATATGCAACCAACATTATTCTGTGTAGGAGGCGAGTATCGGTTTTATTTTCTCCAATTCTGACTCAATATGAACAAATGAATCGAAAAGATTTTCAGCCACATCGGCCCGACAAGCTTTAACCATGGTATCGCAGGCCGACGATAAAACTAAGGCACCAATATTACTGCTACTACCTTTAAGCGTATGGGCAGATTTTTCGATACCCGATAAATCAGACGTATTAATCGCTAGTTTAATTTCATCAACATGCTTTTCAGCATCCTCTAGAAAAACACGAAGGAGATCATTAAATTCATCCGCTAATACATCTTTTAACATATCTATCGTGCCAATATCTATCCTATTCATATGGTCTGTCTCTCAACAAGTGATATATAGAATCCTCCTCATACAACATTCCAACCCAAGTACAAATATTTCAACCGATAACGAGACTCAGCCTATCAGTTAATCAATGATCTCAATTTATTAGGAATTTTTTGTAATGGTACTATATGCTGTGCAGCCCCTAATTTTACTGCCTCACCAGGCATTCCCCAAACCACACTGGTTTTCTCATCTTGAGCCACAGTCGGGGCACCGGCATCTAACATTTCCTTAAGTCCTTTTGCGCCATCATCCCCCATACCTGTCAAAATGGCACCGACCGCATTAGCCCCGACATTTTGTGCCACTGACCGAAACAACACATCAACCGAAGGCTTGTGTCGATTCACCGGCGGACCATCGTTTAACCGACAAATGAACCGAGCCCCATCACGCTCAACCAATAAATGGCTATGACCTGGCGCAATATAGACATGTCCTGGCAAGATATGTTGACCATTTGTCGCTTCACACACATTCATTGCAGTGCAACCATTCATACGTTTAGCAAAAGGGCCACTAAACTGGGCTGGAATATGCTGAGCAATCACTATCCCTGGGGAATCCGCCGACATTTGCACTAACACATCTTTTATCGCTTCTGTGCCACCAGTCGATGCACCGATGGCAATAATTTTCTCCGTGGTTTTAAAGCCACCGATATTGATATTTTTATTGATAATAGCATCCGCCGAATATTTAGGCGAAATCGCCAATTGTTCCGGCGGTTTATCAGCAATGGACCTGATTTTTGCACCCGCGGCGGCCTTTATTTTTTGTACAATCTCCTGAGTATAAGCCTCAAGTTGGTGAGCCACATCGATTTTTGGCTTTTCAACAAAATCAACCGCCCCTAACGCCAATGCTTGCAAGGTAATATCTGCCCCCCTTTCCGTTAAAGAGGAAATCATAACCACCGGCATAGGTCGCAAACGCATTAGATTATTCAGAAAGGTAATGCCATCCATTTTAGGCATTTCAACATCAAGTGTTAATACATCTGGATTTAACCTTTTAATTTTATCCCTAGCGGCGATCGGATCGGGCGCTGTCCCGATTACTTCAATCTGTCGATCAGAAGATAAAATTTCAGTTAATATCTGCCGGACTAAGGCAGAATCATCAATAATTAATACTTTTATTTTATTCATTAAAAAAACACCTAAAAAAGTTCAATATCGCCTGCTACAGGTTTATTATTGATGTTTTTCATATAGCTTCTTTCACGCTCGATCACGGTCCCATTATGTAAAGACTGTAAGCGCTTGACTAAAACTTTACCGCTTAGCGGAAAATACAAAACTTTACGAGGACAGGTATCTCCCACATCCTCCGAGGTCAGCTTGATACCTTCCATGGCGATATAGTTTTTAACAAACTCTATATTCTTGCGGCCAATGTCCGTCATTTGCCTTAAAATACGTCCTCCACCAAATATTTTGACTTCGAGATCTTTTCGCTTTCCACCATATTTCAAAATGTCATTAATCATGTGCTCCATTGCATAATTCCCATAACGCTCCGATTCACCACATACCTGCTGGTTGCCGCCGCTATCAGGCGTACTCGGTAACATGAAATGATTCATTCCCCCGATACCAATATTGGGGTCTCGAATGCATGCCGAGACACATGAACCGAGCACGGTAGTAATCAATTCATTGTGCTTCGTGACATAATACTCACCGGGTAATATTTTAGCACTATACACCTCGCGAGTTTTATCCCAGTATCGTTTGATAGATTCAAATCCCGACAAACAAGGTAATAAATCATTATCACGCGCATTCTTCATGGTGTAGCCTGTCATTGCCATGTCAATTACACCTCCGATAAATGGTCTTTCCTAACAATTCAAATCGCGAAGAAACCTTGAACAACGACTCCGAATGACCCACAAACAAATGACTATCGGGTTTCAGCATATCAGCATAGCGATCAAACAAAATACGTTGGGTTGGCTTATCAAAATAAATCACAACATTACGGCAAAAAATCACATCAAACCCGCCTTTCATTGGCCAAGCCTCCATCAAGTTAAGTGACTTAAAGGTGATGAGATTTTTCACATCTTGAACAACTTTAACACGACCTTGATGTGAACCTTTGCCCTTTTGAAACCATCGCTGTGCTCGCGCTTTCGACAAACCCGCAATACGCTCCAAATCATAGACACCTTCTTTAGCATGCGAAACAACATTGGTATCTAAATCCGTTGCCAACACCTTTATGTCCCAGCCAACTAATGACGGTAATGTTTCGAGTATCGTCATAGCGATGGAATAGGGCTCTTCTCCTGTCGAACAACCCGCCGACCATACTCTAATTTTTCGCTCCTGCTGACTGGCTTTTATCAAATTGGGCAAAATAGCTTTTGCCAAATAATCGAAGTGATGTTCTTCTCGAAAAAAAGCCGTCAAGTTGGTGGTAATTGCATTAATAAAACAGCCAAGCTCCTCTGACCCTGCTTGAGCGACTAAATCAAAATAATCAGAGAATTTCTGAATATCTAATTGCCGCAAGCGTCGCGTGAGACGGCTATACACTAAATTTTTTTTCGCATCAGAAAGTGAAATACCGGTTTTTTCTTGAATAAATTGCCGTATTCGATGAAAATCTTGGTCGGTAAAATGAAATTCCCTTTCCTTTGTTACGTTTTGGGCAAGCGATGTCATCAAATTGCGCTCTCTCTATTTGGAGTAATTAGAACTCATCCCAATCATCATCTTGAGATGTCGATTTCGGCGTGGAAGGCTTTCTTGACATGGAACTTGATGCTGTAAGTTTAGTATTATTTTTAGGTGAAACAGCTGTTTTATTGGCCGTCATCGCACCCACGGTTGATGAATTTCGATTTTCATCGACGGTAAAAAAATCCATCAATTCAACCAGACTCTTCGATTGTTCATCCATCGCCTCACTGGCGGCGGCAGCTTCTTCAACCAATGCTGCATTTTGCTGAGTCACTTCATCCATTTGAGTAATCGCCTTATTGACTTGGTCGATACCCGTCGATTGCTCCTGGCTTGCTGCCGCAATTTCTGCAATAATATCACTTACTTTTTTCACTGCAGCAACAATTTGTTCCAGTGTTCGACCTGACTCATCGACGAGCCGGGTACCATCATCGACTTTTTCTACGCTATCTTGAATCAGTGATTTAATCTCTTTGGCGGCGCCCGCACTGCGCTGAGCAAGATTTCTCACTTCGCCAGCGACCACCGCAAACCCTCGACCTTGCTCACCCGCACGAGCCGCTTCAACGGCGGCATTTAATGCCAATAGATTCGTTTGAAAAGCAATTTCATCGATCACCCCAATAATATCCGCAATTTTTTTGCTACTTGTGTTGATGGCCCCCATCGCATCGACCGCTCGTTCAACGACTTCACCGCCTTTTTCAGCCTGCTCCCTAGCTCCGGAAGCTAACTGATTCGCTTGCTGAGCATTATCGGCATTTTGCTTAACCGTGCCAGTTAACTCTTCAATACTCGAAGCCGTTTCCTCCAAAGACGAGGCTTGTTCTTCTGTCCTTTGGCTTAAATCTGTATTGCCCTGAGCAATCTCTGCCGCACCTGATGAAATGCTTGTCGATGAGGTTTGTATCTGATCCACCATATTTTTTAGATTGTCGATGGTTTGATTCAGTGCATCACGCAACACCGCAAACTCCCCCTGATAATCACCGGCCATGGATTTCCGAAGATCGCCTTCTGACATCGATTTAATCACATCGATACCTTCTCGCACCGGTTGCACAATGGAAGCCATTAGATCATTAACACCTTCACCCAGTCGCTTCATAAAACCTTGGTAACCCGCGATCTCAATCGTTCGATCAAGATCGCCCTCAACGGCGGCATTAATGAGATCTTGAATTTGTCGTTCCGCATCTTTTTGCTCGGTAATATCCCTCCATTCCACCATATTACCCATACGACTCCCATGACGATCAACAATCGCGGTGGCATTAACCTCAAGCGTTACACCGGCCACCGCAATTTCTGCTTTCGCTGGCAAACCATTCATATCGTGTAATAACGTCTGCTGGTGGGCTGGATTTTTATGGAATTGATCAATATTTTGACCGACTAAATTGCTTGCATCAAAACTAGGAAAAATACTTCTTAACTCCTCTTGTCGACGCATCATCATATTCTTAACAGCGGGATTAGCATAAGTAATATTCAAGTCATTATCACAAATCATCAAATTTGCTTCTGCACCATCAACAGCCGATTGCAACCGCTCCACTTCAATTTCTTTTTTCCGTGTTTCAGTCACATCAGACCATTCCAAACAATTACCAATATAATCCCCTGTCGTATCCACAACAGCGGTGACATTCAATTCAAACGTTAATGGCCCGACTTGAATATCTGTTTGATAAGGTAAATTTTTTTGATCATCCAAGATACGCCGTTGATGAGCTGGGTTTTTGTGGAATTGATCAATCGACTGACCGACCAAACTGTCCACATCAAAACCGCGATACACCGAACGTAGCTCATCTTCATATTTTTTCAACATGGTAATGGTCGAGCGGTTTACATAGGTGACGACAAAATCTCGATCTATCATCATGATCGATGTCATCGCATTATCAACCGCGCCTTGTAATCGTGCAACATCATTTTCTTTTTCACGCAATGCTGTGACATCTGACCATTCGAGTGTATTCCCGACATATTCACCCTGCCCATCAATCATCGAGGTCACATTAATGTTAAATGTTAACGGTCCTACCTGGATGTCTATCGAGTACGGAAAATTATTTGGATTGCTTAGCATTTGACGTTGATGAGATGGGTTCTTATGAAACATATCAATACATGAACCAATCAGATTTTTTGCGTCAAAACCAGGAAATACGGAACGAAATATTGCTTCATATTTTTCAACAAGCTTCTTTGTTGAATCATTCGCATAGGTGATTTTTAGATCACGATCAATCATCATAATAGCCGTCATCGCTCCATCTACTGCTGCTCGCATTCGAATGAGCTCTTGATAAAAATCATCATTAGATTCAAAATTTATTTCAGTTTCACTGGCTGCCATTGGGATATCCTCTTGTATATATGCTTCTAACATGGATGCGGTGACAAGATTCAATGCATCCTGCCAAGCTTTTTCTAGTTCAGTGGTCCAAAGATCCCCGGCAAACTCTTGCATCACATCAAGCAATGTCTTTGCAACAATGGGATAATGCTCAGCAACAACGCCAATATCTTGATGATATTTTCCAAGTTTTGATAGCGTAATTTTAAGCTTTTCTGGTGTTCTTAGTTGCGAGTCCATCACCTCCCGTGCATTCCATAGTTTTTATGCGGCGGATCAATAGTGGTATTTAAAAATAAAGAGGAAACTTCAGGGGGTTTTTCAAATAACCGATGATAAAACTGTTTTGTTAATGCTTTTCCTTGGGTTGAAAAAACCTGTAAATTCATTTCTAATAAATTAATAGTCAATCCCGACTCACTATCAACCTGAAAAGTAGATAAAGGCTTGCCAATATTGTTTTGTCCAAAAGAAAAATTAACAGATGTCCGCTGGATATTTTTTTGTTTTTCATTTTTAATGAGCGAAAATTTATCCATTTTTTTATAATTTTCACTCATGCATCACTCCAAGTATTCCGGTAAAAATAATTTATTAGTAACAATAGTTAAACTATCCATTGACAACGAATTTACTTTTGCAATTCATTTTCCAAGGTAAATGAAAAATCATGCGCTTCACATCGATCGTATGACTAACATCAGGGTGAATACGTGATATTTTTATTAGGTAACATTTGCCGTATTCAACATACGATCAATATTTAACACGATTATCATCTTGTCTGAAACCGTTGCTAATCCTTTAACAAAATCAATACTCACCACACTGCCAAAATCAGGAGGTGTCTTAATTTCTGTTTGATTGACGTTATATACATCTGAAACCGCATCAACCACAATCCCCATAATTCTTTCTGCACCATTGTCGCCAACTACTTTAAGTACAATGACTACCGTTGTTGCACTATATTCTATACTTGTGAGCCCAAACCGCTCTCGCAAATCAATAATAGGAACAATGGTGCCTCTCAGATTCATCACCCCTTTTATATAGCGTGGCGTATTCGGTATGGTCGTTACTGTATCCCAACCGCGAATTTCTTGAACTCGTAATATATCAACGCCATATTCTTCACCTTCCATAATAAAGGTAAGATACTGATCGCCATCACTTTGGGTAACAACGCCGTTGTTCATACCAGGATGAACATCCACAGCTTCTGCTGTATTTTCCATACTCTTTCTCCAACGGTTTTTTTAACCCTTAAGATTGTCCATATACAAGGATTAAGCTGCTTGGTTTTTCTGTTGATTGGTTGCAATATTTTCTTTGCCAGCAATCGGTTTTGCATTGGATAATTTTTTATGCATACTAATATTACTTGGCGTGCGTGCCAACTGCATTAAACCAGAAATGTCAAGAATGAGAGCAACTGTTCCATCCCCTAATATGGTTGCTCCAGAAACCCCATTAACACGCCTAAAATTGGTTTCTAGGCTCTTGATAACCACCTGCTGTTGACCTAATAAATCATCCACAAACAAACCTGCCCGTTGGCCGTCACTTTCTACTACAACGAGCAATCCTTTGGTCAAGTCATTGGAATCAGGATCGACTTGAAATAAATTGTATAACCTAACAATCGGGATATATTCTTCCCGCAATTTGTATAATTCTGCTTGCCCTGCAATCGCATTAATATTATTCAAGCGGACTTGTAACGATTCAATGATTGAAACCAGTGGAATGATATAAGTTTCTCCACCGACTCGAATAAGTTGACCATCAAGTATGGCAAGTGTTAATGGTAAACGAATAGTGAAAGTACTGCCTTCATCTTTTTTCGTTTTAACATCAATCGTGCCACCTAATTCCTTGATATTGCGTTTGACCACATCCATGCCAACCCCTCGGCCAGACACATCACTCACCTCTTCCGCCGTGGAAAATCCAGCGTCAAATATCATTTCACGAATTCGTTCATCTGTCGGAACTTCATCCTCCTTAATAAGACCTCGCTCTTTTGCTTTTGCAAGAATGCGCTCTTGATCTAAACCAGCACCATCATCGGTAATTTCAATGACAATATTACCTCCCTGGTGATACGCATTTAAGTTCACAACCCCCGTTTCTGGTTTACCTTTAGCAATACGCTCTTCACTGCCTTCTAAACCATGATCAATGGCATTTCTCACTAAATGAACAAGTGGATCACCAATTTTTTCCATCACGGTTTTATCAAGCTCGGTTTGCTCCCCAGAGAGTTTTAATTCAATTTTTTTATTTAATCGTTGACTTAAGTCACGAACCATACGAGGAAAGCGCTGAAACGCAAAGCTAATAGGTAACATCCGTATACTCATGACACTTTCTTGCAGTTCCCGAGTATTGCGTTCTAGTTGACCTAAACCATCACGTAATTTTTCGATGCGGCTCATATCAAATTCTTCACCAAGCTGCCCTAACATTGACTGGGTAATAACGAGTTCACCAACCATGTTTATCAATGCATCAACTTTATCAATACCAACGCGAATTGATCCACTCTCTGCGTTAACTGGGGATTTTCGTCGACTCATTCCCTTATCGTTGGGCGGGGGGAAATTGCTTGCGATTGCCTTCACTTCTTTGGGCGCTTGTTTTTCTTCAGCGACTGAAACTATTTGAGTTTCTTCTGGCTTTGCTTGTTTTTTCTCTAATAATGAATCCTGTTGATCGGAAATTATCTGCTCTTTTTCAATGTCACTCTCATTCACTAATGTAATTTTTAAATCACAATCGCCATCAACCCAATCAAAGACATCGTTGATTTGCTCGAGACTCACTTTCCCTTGGAGCAATAAATTCCACGATAAATAACAAACTTCAGGTTCAAAATTATCAAAATCCGGCAAAGAATCGAGATTGGTAGCAACCTCAAAAGAGCCTAGCTGACTAAGCTCTCTTAACAATCTGACAGGGTCATTCCCTTTTTTCAGTAAATTATCATAAGGTGTAAATTGAATATTCCATTTTGAACATTTTTGTTCTAATTCATCTGTTTCCGTTGATTCATTGGCGGCCTCTTGTTTATGTCCATTACTTTCTTTATGCAGTTCATCAAGTTCTTGCTTAACTAAAGCTATTTTTTCTTCATCAACATCATTGTTATTTTGCTTTCCCGTCAACATTTCTCGCAAACAATCAACAGAATTCAATAATAAATTGACAGATGATTGAGTAACCATCCGGTCACCACTGCGCATTTCATCTAAAATCGCTTCCACTACATGGGTAAAGCTTGCAACGCTATCAAAACCAAAAGTGGCTGACCCTCCCTTAATTGAATGCGCCGCTCGAAATATGGTATTAATTGTTTCAGAATCTGCTGCCCCGACATCCATATTAAGCAGCTCTGATTCCATGGTATCAAGACCCTCGAAACTTTCTTCGAAAAAAGTCTGATAAAATTGTGACATATCCACTGTCATGGATCACCCCAAAACTTTATTGATTGTTTTTAGCAGTAAATCTGGACTAAAAGGTTTTACTATCCAGCCTGTGGCTCCTGCTTTTTTGCCATCGATTTTCTTCCCAGAACCAGATTCTGTGGTTAATGTAAGAATCGGTATAAATTTGTAGTTTGGCAAGGTCCTCAATTCTTTAATCAAGCTGATGCCATCCATACGCGGCATATTAACGTCAGTCAGTACCAAATCGACATTTTTCGATTTAGCCTTTTCAAGTGCGTCAACACCATCAACGGCTTCTACGACATCATGCCCTGCTCCTTTTAAGGTAAACGTTACCATTTGTCGCATAGACGCTGAATCATCCACTGCTAAGATCGTAGCCATTATGATACTCCTCAATAAATATACAGTGATTTACAATTACGGCTGGGATGGAAAATTTAACTCAGATGATAACCCGATAAGCTCAGCACTTGTTCTCAATGAATCAGAAACGCTAGTCCAAGTTACCGACAAATCTGCACTTTTCGCCTTCTTAATAAATGTACAAAAAAGCTGTAAAACGGCCGTGTCGATACGCTCGACAATACTCGCATCTATTTCTACATGCCGACCATCATTTAAAGCTTTATTCAAATTCTGGTATATATCAGCGACATTGCTAATATCCACGTTAGTGTCACAACTAATAATCAGTTTTTTGTCGACAGCTTCAGACATAGACTCAATACTCTTTGTCAAAAAATTTCATACAAGGTTTTTATTTGCTAAGATTTTTGCCTACCTGCACATAAAAAATTCAAACAAGCAATACAAAACACATTGTTAGTAAAACGGCTCTATGGAAGTATCGACGGATGATTAGAAATCTTTGGATCTTTTAAGTGTTTTTTCGAAGCTGTTCATTAATTAAACGAAAAATAGCCCATAGATTATAGATGGGAGGTGAACATAATTATTTTAACAAAATTTGCGAAACCTATTTTTGCCCTTCAAGGCACGGCGAAGGGCGGGAAATAGGCGAGTCAATGTTAAAATAATTTTGATCGCCTGGCTTATATTCAGGCATTTAGTTTGGCTTACCTCACGGCCATGAGGCAAGGAATAGGATATATCACAATAATAAGTCGTCGTTTACTGGTTTAAGCTTACTGCAGTAACTTCGGCAGCGGAAACACCACTCTCTCTTCACGACCAATACTCTCTTCTACTGAAGTCACCCCAATCCCTTTGAGCCACTCAACCACTCGTTTAACAAGCACCTCAGGTGCTGAAGCACCCGCAGTAATTCCGATAGTGTACCCCTCTTTGAACCAAGCGAGGTCAATCTGGCTTTCATTATCAATTAAATGAGCCGGCGTACCTAGCTTTTCAGAAACTTCTCGCAACCGATTAGAATTGGAGCTATTCGTTGACCCCACGACTAATACAATATCACATTGCTCAGCTAATGTTTTAACGGCTTCTTGACGATTTTGTGTGGCATAACAAATATCATCTTTCCGTGGCCCATTAATCTCAGGGAAGCGTTTTTGCAACGCACTGATAATACCTGCCGTATCATCCATTGATAGTGTGGTTTGAGTGACAAACGCTAAGCTATTTGGATCTTGCACATTCAATTTTTCAACATCCTCAACATTTTCTATCAAGTGCATTCCTCCCTGGCCCATTGCTTGATTGTACTGTCCCAACGTTCCTTCAACTTCTGGGTGGCCCGCATGACCAATTAATATCACCTCTCTCGCCATTTGTTGGTGACGAACCACCTCTAAGTGTACCTTTGTCACCAATGGACAAGTGGCATCAAATATTTTTAACCCCCGTTGCTTAGCTTCTTCGCGCACCGATTGAGACACACCATGCGCACTAAAAATAACCGTGGCCCCTTCCGGTACTTTATCCAACTGATCGATAAAAACGGCTCCTTTTGCACGAAGATTATCCACAACATATTTATTATGAACCACTTCGTGCCGAACATAAATTGGAGCGCTAAAGATTTCCAATGCTCGCTCAACAATTTCAATGGCTCGATCAACACCTGCACAAAAACCGCGGGGATTTGCTTTAATTAACCGCATTATTAATTTTCTCTACTCAACTTATTTCATTGGGATACTCGTTTATACCTGACCAATAGCCATTAATGTCATATCAACCACTACCGCCCCTCCACTTCATCACCCCCAGGTAAGGAAAACCCAATTACCTTACCAATTTCAAGACTAATCGATATTGAAAAATCATCACGAGACCATTCGAAAATCCGATGAACATCGGGCCTCCCAAACGCTTGTTGTGGTTGCAATGTCACCACTTTCCTTTCTCCGACATGCATACCATACAATAAACATTCGATATTTTCATTGAACGTGCCATCATCAATGGAAAGCTGTACAGACTCGCCCAAGTAAGTATTTTCCACTTCGATTCCATGGCTGACGATCAAACGTATATGAATACTCAAGCGACAATGCCGACTTGTGCTTTTATCAAAAAAGGGACCGGGATTATACATTGTTTTTAAAATAAGAATGAAAAACCATAACCATAGCATTAGGCCAACCAGGATAACAACGATTTTTCAAGAAGAGATACTTGAGGAATAAAAATGCAATAAGGTGCTCAAATTATTATTAAAATTCATCAAGATGCTGGCGAATTGCCATAAAAAATAGTATTGCTTCGTTTTTATTGTCAATCATGTGACGAATGCCTAAACGATATAGGGGGCAACCTGATTGCGCAGGCCCATGACCATGACCGCCGGCTTCCTCACACCAAATCACCTGGCTATTTAACGACAATGTTAAATCAGAGGCATGATAACGAATGCTAACACACGCTTCTGGCATAATGATCTGCGGCAAATAAAGACCTAAACCCGAGATGGAAACATCATTCACGCGTGAGAATTGATAGGTTTTGTCACCATAATCCAAAAAGAAATAACCAGCAATGGATTGCTGGGCATTATATTCCCGATTTTCATTGCGGCTATCCAAATAGATAATTTGTGCGCTCATTTGATTCGTTCGATGTTTATCCCGTGTGGCAACCGTCAATATGTTAACAAACTAAATCACCTCGTTTTTGGATGATTTCCTGATTAAATACCGTTATCGGCAATCAGAGGTATTCCTTAACATCACCGCTTTCTGGCGTGCTGCCGATATTTTTCCGTCACTGCATTCATCAAATCTTGATACAAATAATCAATGCATCGATTTCTCATCAAAATAGGTAAAAATATTATTTATTTTTAGACAGTTACAGATTTCTACAGCAATAGATAAAATCTGGCGCAGTATTCGCTTAATTGTAAGACATTACCAGCAAGCTTGACATTATTTCCTGTCATTTTTTCACCCTCCCTTGCTCCGGGCGCTAAACTTCAGCGCCCGATTTTTTTCAAATCTATCAATGGGCATACTCAGCAATGGTTTTGAGGCAATCAACAGCCTCATAATTTGTCGATTATTCAACCAAAAACAAACCCAATTCCTATGGAGAATGTCTTCTAAAATCAGCGGACTGTGTAGCAAGAAACCTTCGGTAGGTAAACCAAAGAATAATGGAACTCCCATCAGGCTACCTTATCCAACACTCATACCATACACCCGCTGGTAGGATCAAACACTCGCCAACGGATATAATAACGATTTAATCCGAAGCCCTATAATAAAAATTTACAATCAATTAAAAATTCGGTGTTGGGGAAGATTCTAGTTGGACAATCACAATTATCTGCTTGCATTGCTCGCCAATGGTAAAGCTTACCTCGGTTATGGCTTATGACATTATTCCGTCTACGAGCCAGGGGATACAACCCATCCAAAACATCACCCTATTGCCCATCAATCCATTGCAATATAAGCGCAATATCAGGAGGCCACTCGTATGCGTAAGTTATTATTTTTACTAAGCATACTGATCATTTCTCAACAAGTTAACGCGGGATCTGACAAGCGATGCAACGGTTCCATCCCCGAATACATTGAGAACCGATTCTCTGTCAATAATAATGGCACCGTTACCGATAACCTGACAGGACTCATGTGGATGCAATGTAACCTAGGAGCTCGATGGGATCAAGAGACCCTAGAATGCATTGATGATGGTTTTGAAACCAAAGCATTACGCACTCACTGGGAAGATGCATTACAACAAACGGTAACGTTTAACAGTTCAGGAGGCTTGGCTGGCCATTCAGATTGGCGGCTACCCAATATTAAGGAAATTTCTTCGCTGATCTACCGCCACTGCAAAGAACCCATGATTGATACCGACATATTCCTTGATGCCAAGCATGCACCCTATTGGAGCTCGACACCGACGACGGATTTGCGTAGTTTCGAGCGAGACAAACTCGATAATGAAGGTAAGCCAATTCCACTGTTAGGTAAAAACAACCAAGAGATGTTTGATAAAAACAATAATCCACTCTATGAACAAGAAACTTTCTATGCAAACGGTGCCTGGGTGATGTCTTTCAAGGATGGCAAAGTCTCAGAGTACCTCTTAGATTCCGAACCATCTTATAGCTATGTTCGCCTCCTACGCAACGCAAACTAACGCGAGGATTATCGCGATGATTGACCTGATGACCTTACTAAACTGTTTATTAAAACGTCGCAACACTCCATTAACACTTTCATTAGCCTGTCTAGTACTTTTGCTAACGGCTTGTGCTGACAGCGGTAGCACGGGACCCAGCAATACCCCGTCACCAACAGCACTCAACGTGCAACGGACACCATTGAACGATACCGGCGTTGATTTTGCTGTTCAACCTGAGGAGCCCATCATAACGCCCGCAGAGGCGACACTCGACCCTGAAAAGATAAAGAATCTCAATAAGCTACCCAGCAGTCCCTCTAACGCTCCCGGGCAAGATCGTGAATTTGGACGAGATGCGGAAAATAATCTGGAGAGTGATGGACGTTTAGGCTTCAACTTTACCAAGTTAGATACCAATGGTACCGAGTTACCTCCCACGGAAAATGATCCTAGGATTTGGTATTGTACCCGCGACAATGTCACTGGCCTAATATGGGAACACAAACACACGGCATCAATCGATGATAATGATCGATCGGATCATCTTAACAGCAATCGTTATACCTGGTATGAACCGGATAACACCAAAAATGGTGGCGACGCAGGCCAACAAGGTGGAGGTGGGTGCAAAGAATTTGACCCTAGAATAAAAGGAGATACCGATCAATTTATCCAAAAAATCAATGCTAAAAAACTCTGCGGTTATGATAATTGGCGTTTACCCATGATTGAAGAGCTGCGCTCGTTAATCGATTACTCAAATCCGACAGCACTCAAAGTGGACAAAGATTACTTCCCTCACATCGGTAACATCGCGCATCGCTGGACTTGGCAAACCGACGTTTACTCTCCAGACAAAGCACTGGGCTTTCATTTTCATGATGGCTGGGCACAAAGCCATTCCAAATCATGCAATACTGAATCTGACTCTCAGGCCTATCACAATGGCGTGGTATTAGTTCGCAGCGACAATATTAAATAACCTACCCCAGATAAGTGGCTGGTATATCCGCCAGCCACTTCCATTGTTTAATGCAGCAATTGATGCATCAGATAAATAACCCCCACACCCATGGAGATTAAAACAAATTGTTGCAAAGCAATGCCTGCTTCCGAGCGTTTATGTAAACTCGGAATTAAATCCGCTACCGCCACATAAATAAAACTGGAAGCCGCCACCGCCAACACATAAGGGATCACAGACTCCACCACACCCAAGCTAAAATAGGCCAAAATAGCACCAACAAGCGTGGCTAAACTCGACAAAATATTATAAGCCAACGCTTTAGTGCGGCTAAAACCACTATTTAATAATATCGCGAAATCACCGACTTCTTGTGGAATTTCATGAGCGGCTACCGCTAACGCTGTGACAACACCTAAATGGATATCTGTCATAAAAGCCGCCGTGATTAACACTCCGTCAACAAAATTGTGAACCGCATCCCCCACCAAAATTAACGTCCCTGCCGGGGCATTTTCAATCGATTTCGCGTGTTCATGCTCCGTCCCATGCACTTCACATTCGGCCGTATGACAATGCCGCCACAGTACCATTTTTTCCAGCAGAAAAAAGCTCAATAGGCCAAATAACACGGTCATAGTGACATGGTGCACATCGATGACTTCAGGCGACAACAAGGCATGAGGTAATAACCCAAGAAAAGCCGCGCCAAGTAACGAACCTGTTGCAAAACTGACTAAATGCGGCAGAATCCGTCTTCTTAGCGATTCTTGTAAAGTCAAAAATAGCGAAGCAGCTAATACACTCAGCACGCCACTCATAAAACTAAACAATAGTATCCAGGCAATCAAACTCATTAATGTATTTTCCTTTCGGTGGTATTGGTCACGTTAACGATCCAACCAAATCAGGCTGGCTTGCCTTCCCGTTCGACCCTCTCGACGATACGAATAAAAATGCTCAGCGTCGCGATAAGTACAATAATCACCACCAAAAATATGCTTGACACCCAAATCGCCTAAGCGCAGCCGGGCTAAATGATACAAATCCGCAAAATATTTCCCTTTTTCGGCTTGTCGAAAACAACAAGACACGTCAATATTCCACTGTTCAAAAATACGCTTCACCGATTCTCCAACCTCAAATGCAGCTTGACTAATTGCCGGCCCCATCCAAACCATTAATGAAGCCGGTGCCTGTCCAATGACATCAATCGCCTGATCAATCACCCCGGCGGCCAAACCACGCCAACCCGCATGCACGGCGGCGGCCACTTGGCCTTCGACATCGGTAATCAATAGCGGCAAACAATCAGCGATCTGATGATCTACAAAAGTCACGCTACCATCTGCAATGGGTTGAAAGGGTGTGTTATCATCCAAGGCGACAATGTGAGTACCATGTACTTGTTGTAACCAAACAGGCTCCATAGCTAACGAGAATTTTTCTCGCAATCGAGCACGATTTGCCAGTACCGACGCCTCATTATCCGCGACATGCATCGCCAAATTGAAATGTGAAAATGGCGGCACACTGATACCACCGGTACGGGTGGCAGTCACCGCCTTCACCCAAGGGGACGCAGGCCAACAGGGCTTGATAAAATTAGCGTTCACACGCTTTCCCCTTGTGCCAGAAAATCATCTTGCAAGATTTGTAATAGTTGTTGAATATCGTCAGGCAGCGGGGCTTGCCAAGACATGGCTTGCTGATTCAGCGGATGACTCAGCGCTAATTGATGCGCATGTAGTGCTTGCCGCGAAAAATGACGAATGGCCTCTTTGCAACGCGGCCCACACCCACCCGGAATACGCAAACGCCCTACATACAACGAATCCCCCACGACAGGATAGCCCTGATAGGCCATATGCACCCGAATCTGATGAGTTCGGCCGCTTTCAAGCTGCACACGTATATAACTATGCGACTGAAAACGTTTTTCTAAACGATAATGAGTGATCGCGGGTTTTCCATTGCTAACCACGGCCATTTTCGTGCGATGCACCGGATGACGACCAATCGGTGCATCCACGGTGGCTCCGCCAGTCATCACACCGGTCACCACGGCACGATACTCCCGATGCATTGTCCGGTTTTGTAATTGTTCAACCAAAGCATGATGGGCTAATAAACTGCGAGCAATGACCAATAAACCGGTGGTATCTTTATCCAAACGATGGACAATGCCAGCCCGTGGGATCGCGGCTAATTCTGGCGCATAATGCAAGAGCCCATTAAGCAAGGTACCCGCCTCAACGCCAGCCCCCGGATGAACCACCAGGCCCGCTGGCTTATTGATAACAATTAAATGCTCGTCTTCGAAAACAACATCTAACGGAATAGGCTGTGCTGACCATGAGTCGTTAACCGTTTCTAAGGCGGGTAAGGTTAATACCACCGTTTCACCACCAAAAACTTTTTCCCGAATCGCTGGTATTCGTCCATTTAAACTGATGCAGCCCTGCTTCACCCAACGCTGTAAGCGACTTCGCGAATATATTGGCCATAATTCAGCCAGCACCACGTCAAACCGTTGGCCAATATATTGATCAGGAATAATTTCAGTTAATATTTCGTCAGACATATGTAATTATCAATAAAAAATTGATCAAATAAAATACAAAATACATCAAATTAAGATGAGAAAGTAGGGTTGCCTGATGATATACGCTATTATTGAGCTGATGTCATTAACGACACGATGATTTTATGACAAAATACATCGCTATACATCCAGTCATCGTGACTTATCTGTCTTGATCCTTTTTTATAAAACGTGATTAAAATACCACAATGAAATATTGTAAATTATTTTTAGGCTATTTTTTTGCACTGTCAATCGCTCTTCTCAGCAGTTGCGCCAGTGTACCCGATAGCGAACTGTCGTCTGTTGACGCTGACAAAACGGCACGCAGTTTATACGCAGAAGCCAAAAGCGCACTGGAAGCCGGCGACTATGAAACCGCAATCCAGCGCCTAGAATCCCTAGAAGCCCGGTTTCCTTTTGGCCACTATGCCCAACAAGCACAACTTGATATTGCCTATGCATATTATAAATATGATGAACCTGATTCAGCGGTCTCTGCAACAAACCGATTTATCAAGTTATATCCGAGACATCCTAAAGTTGACTATGCCTTTTATTTAAAAGGGGTCATCAAATTTAACCAAGGCCGCAGTGTTTTTGATAGTTTAGATGCCCAAAGTGCAGCTAAACGAGATTCCGGAGCGGCACGCAAAGCATTCCAATATTTTTCTGACTTAATTGAGCGATTTCCTGAAAGCAAGTACAGCGAAGATGCCATTGAGCGCATGGTTTATTTACGTAATAGTCTCGCCGCCAATGAAATATTCGCAGCCAAATTTAACATGAAACGTGGTGCCTATATCGCCGCCGTTAATCGGGCCAAATATGTCATCCAATATTTTCAACGCTCACCTTCAGTACCCGATGCCTTGGAAATTATGGTGCTTGGTTATCATAAATTGCGCCTGCATGATCTAGCGGACGACGCATTGCGCATTTTTGAATTAAATTTCCCGGCACATCAATCACTGGCTAAATTAAAAAAACTGGATAGCCCTATGGGCTAAATTACCTTAGAGATGGAGAGCATCATGTGGAATTTTTTTGCAACGGTACGGAATCGGCATTCCATTCGTAAATACCAACCAGACATGCCCATTGAACCTGAAAAACTTCATGCCATTCTGGAAATGGCTTGCGCCGCCCCCTCCGCCGGTGACTTACAGTCCTACCGAATCATTGTTGTTACCAAACAAGCACAGCGGCTTGCCCTAAGCCATGCCGCTCAAGAACAAAAATTCATTTCAGAAGCCCCTGTTTGTTTAATTTTTTGCACTGACGCCAAACGATCAATCCAGCAATTTGGTGAGCGGGGGAAAATGCTCTACACAATCCAAGATGCCACCATCTCCGCCGCCTATGCACAACTTGCCGTTGTTGCCGCCGGACTAGGATCGACCTGGGTTGGCCACTTTGATGAAAAAAAAGTGACCGAAATTGCCGAGCTACCTGACAATATCATACCCGTCGCTTTACTCAGTCTAGGTTATCCTGCAGAAATCCCAGAGCCAACCTCGCGACGCCCCATGGATGAGGTTATTTTTTATCCCTAAACATTCACTAATGTGATTTTTATTTAACAACACAGGCATCAATGATTACAGTTATACTTAGCATGACCATATAACGATAAGGCTCAATATGGATTCCGGGGTCATTGAGCCTCATTTAATTTAGTCAATTTTACAGTGCATCGGCATCTTCTTCACCCGTCCGAATACGCACAATACGTTCAATGCTGGAAACAAAGATTTTACCATCACCAATTTTTCCGGTACGTGCCGCATCAATAATCACTTCGACACAATGATCTGACTGATCACTGCTAACCGCAATCTCGACTTTTATCTTAGGTAAAAAATCTACCACATATTCAGCACCTCGATATAATTCGGTATGCCCCTTCTGTCGACCAAACCCTCTCACCTCAGTGGCGGTCATACCCGTAATACCAATTTCTGATAGCGCTTCCCGAACATCATCTAATTTAAATGGTTTTATGATGGCTACTATTTTTTTCACGTATGTTCCTCTTTCATTAATTCATGACAATAAAAACCCATCGCTCAACCATTGTGGCATCGCCCACATCCATTGACTCTTTACGTTTAGGGACTCAATACCCGTCGCAAACCACATATACCAAGAACCTCATAACCGCTCCCGATAACCTGATGTCATCGGATAGCGCCGATCTTTACCAAACGCACGGGAAGTAATACGGACCCCTGGCGGTGCTTGCCGCCGTTTATATTCATTTAAGTCAACAAGCCCTGCAATTCGCTGCACCATCTCGCTATCATATCCAGCTTCGATAATCGTTTCAATTGACTTATCTTGCTCAACATACATTTCCAATACCGCATCAAGCTGAGAATAAGGGGGTAAACTGTCTTCATCTTTTTGATCAGCGCGTAATTCCGCGCTGGGCGGCCGATCAATAATACGCGGAGGTATGACTTGCTTGTCTCGGTTTTTTTGATTGCTCAATGCAAAAACTAATGTTTTAGGTACATCCTTAAGCACATCAAAACCACCTGCCATATCACCGTATAAGGTAGAATAACCGACGGCAAGTTCACTTTTGTTTGCTGTCGTCAACACCAGTTTTTTCTTTTTATTCGAGATCGCCATTAAAATCATCCCTCGACAGCGTGCTTGCAAATTTTCCTCAGTCACATCGGGAGAATAACCCGTAAACTCTGACGCTAAAATAGATAAAAAGGATTCAAACACTGGCTCAATGGAATACGTTTTATGCATCACACCTAAATTATTTGCCAACGCTTCAGCATCGTCAATACTCATGTCCGCCGTATAACGGGATGGCATTAAAACGGCCTCTACATTTTCTGCACCTAAGGCATCGACTGCAATCACCAATGTTAACGCAGAATCAATACCACCCGATAAGCCTAAAACAACACCCGAAAAATTATTTTTCTTGACATAATCACGAACCCCTAATACCAGCGCCTGATAAATCGCATCCAGCATTGCCGGATACGCTGTTACCGTGCTTGCCGCAAGCGGATCGCACACAATTTTAGTTTTTTCACAATATTCCACAACGTCAATCGCTTCACGATAACTCATCACACGCTTTATGATTTCGCCTTGCGCGTCTACCACAAAAGAAGCCCCGTCAAACACTAACTCATCTTGTCCACCAATCAAATTAACATACACAATAGCAATAGAATTTTTCTTGGCCTGCTCAGCAACAATACGTTCTCTCACTTGATACTTGTCCATATGAAACGGGGACGCATTCAAGTTAACAATAATATCGGCTTTTTGTGCGACAGCGCGTTCGATAGGATCACCCACCCAAATATCTTCACAAATCGTTATTCCAATATGAACGCCATGAAAATTGACCACACTGGCAGCTTGACCTGGCGTGAAATAACGCTTCTCGTCAAACACACTATAGTTAGGTAAGCAAGCCTTATCATAGGTTGCCAAAATATTACCATTATAAATCAACGAGGCTGAATTATATAAATCACTGTCTTGCGACCGAGGATAACCCACCACCAACCCAATACCGTGAACATGATGCTGAATGTACTCAATTGCCTTTTTGATTTTTTTTTGCAAACCCGGTCGCCACAACAAATCCTCTGGCGGATAGCCTGTTAATGACAACTCTGGAAATACAATCAGCTGTGCAACTAACTTATCACGTGCATATTCTGCCGCTTGGATAATTTTTTTTAAATTACCCTGGATATCACCCACCAGAAAATTTAATTGTGCTAAGGCAATCTGCATATCAAATTTATTATCCTTTTTTTACCCTTTAAAATATTCTAACATTCGCGTGCCTAACTCGGCTGGCGAACGCACAATGTAAGCACCTGCTGACTCCAATGCCAGTATTTTTTGTTGAGCCGCTTTTTTACTTTTCCCGATCGGTGCCCCAAAATAATGAGATGGATTATCCTGTGGTGATGTTGTGCCTGCAATATAGGCAACCACCGGTTTTCTGACATGCTTCTTAATATACTCTGCCGCTTGAAGTTCTCCGCTGCCTGCCACTTCACCGACCAAAATAATACCTTTGGTTTGCCGGTCCTGTTCAAACTGAGCGAGACAATCGATAATATTCATACCCAGCACAGGTTCCGAGCCAATGCCAATACAGGTACTCTGTCCTAGTCCCGCTCGGGTGGTTTGATAGGCGGCCTCATACAACAAAGTTCCTGAGCGTGAAACAATCCCGATGCTTCCTCGCTGATGAATATCCCCTAGCATAACACCCACATGACATTCCCCCGGTGAAATGACCCCCGGTGAATTAGGTCCAATCAATTGAGTCGAATGTTGTTTCAATGCCGCTTTTATCATTAACATATCTTGAACAGGCACACCACGGGTGATACATATAATCAATTCAATGGTTGTCTCTGCCGCTTCAAGAATGGCATCGGCTGCCGCATAGGCTGGTACAAAAATAACGCTGACGGTGGCCTCAGTCGCTTGCACGGCATCACTCACCGCATCATAAACCGGGAGCTCAAGATGGCTTTCACCCCCTTTCCCCGGCACCACACCGCCGACAAGACAGGTTCCTGAATCCAACATCCCCCGGCAATGCAAAGTCGCTTGGCGGCCTGTGATCCCTTGACAGATGACACGTGTTTTTTTATTGATCAATATCGCCATGAGTTATTGTTTACCACGAGCCATATTAACCACCCGATGCGCCGCTGTTTCCAAATCTTCAATCACAGTCACGTTTTTCAGCGTCTCGTGTTCGATCATTTCCCGCGCTTCTATCGCTTTATTGCCAACCAACCTCACAACGATAGGAACCCTCATATGGTTAACGTTGATCGCCGCTAAAATCCCCTTGGCGATATCCTCACAAGACACAATACCTCCAAAAATATTAATAAAAAGTACATGGGTTGTCTCATATGACGCAATAAATCGCACCGCCTCTGTGACTTGATTGACATTAATTTTGCCATCAATATCTAAAATATTTGCGGGCTCACCACCATACCAGCGAAGTAAATCGGCCGTTGCCATCGCCAGACCGGTACCATTAACTAAGCAAGCAATATTACCGCGCATGCCAATGTATCTGAATCCCCGCTTTGTGGCCTGTAGCACATGGGGGTCAACTTGACTAATGTCTCGACAATGGCTTCTCTCTGGGTGACGATATGATGCATGATCATCCAACACCATACTCACATCGGCAACAACAAATTTATTGTCTTCCGTGAGGATCAGTGGATTAATTTTCAACCAAAATATATCTTGCTTTTTAAACAACTGGTAAATATTTAAAAACAAATCCGTAAAATACGCTATCTGCTCTGCCTTTAAGCCAAGTGCAAAAGCCAAACGGCGACCATGATAGGGCTGAAAACCGGCGACGGGATCAGCATAAACTCGTGGTAATGCCGCGTTTTTTTCTTCCTCGATTTCCCCCAAACCATTACCGGAAAAAAGATGAGCCTGACAATGGGTTGCAACACATTCGATACGGTCTTTTTCGAAATCGACCTCAAAACGTAAATAATACGCTTGGCTGACGACGATGTATTTTTCGACTAAAATACAATTGACAGGTTGACCGAATGGCCCAGTGCCTGGAGTGATTAACCGACGGCCCAACATTGCAGTGATCGCTTGCGTCAACTCTGTTTCAGAATAGACTTTTTTAACACCACCGGCTTGCTTTCTATCAAGCGCATGAATTTGTGCCTTTATTACCCAGCTGTCAGCCGCCAAGCGATCAATAATTTCGCGTGATTGTTCAATGGACTCAATCAGTATGCCCTCGGGTACCAGCACATGATAGTCTCTTAACAATGCTTTCGCATGGTATTCATGTAAGATCATGGTTAAAAAATGTCAAGCACGAGTATTTTAGATTTTACCGTCATAATATGCCGTATTGAACATCACTTTAAAAGCCGCCGCCAGAGTAAACATAACAATGCATTCAAAAATCTTCAGCCATTCTACAACAAAACAAAGTTGGCCAATACTTGACCATGACCCTTCGCTTTATCCTTCTCAAATGAAAAGATGGCTGAGTATTAGCTTAATCCTATTGATTGCGAATTGCATTATGTTTAGCACCGCAGAAGTCATGGCAAATGATTTCGAAATAGGAATTAACGCTGCACGCGCCGGCAATTATGCCAAAGCACAGCGCTTATGGGAACCTCTCGCACAAAAAGGCAATGCAAATTCGCAATTTAGCTTAGCCATGTTATATCGAAATGGTAAAGGAGTGGACAAAAACTTCCAGAAAGCCTATCAATGGTTTTTAAAAGCGGCTCAACAGAATCACGCCCGCGCACAATATAATATCGGCTATTTCTTACAAACTGGGCGAGGGATTGATAAGAACTTGGACGAAGCCATTAAGTGGTATAAAAAAGCAGCAAAACAGCAACATCGCACCGCCCAGGCCAAACTTAAAAACCTCGAAAATGAAAAAATCGGCTTGGCTAAATGGGTCAACCATGATGACAAGTCACGTAAACTTGATAAAAATACTGCGCTGCTTTGGGCCGCTAAACTGGGTAATAACGACGCAATTAGCATACTCATCCAACAAGGGGCAAATATCGATTTTACCGACAAATACGGTTATACACCGATTCACGAAAGCGTTCGCTATGGTCAGGCGGATAGCACCTCGCTACTTATCAAACAAGGGGCAAATATCAATAGTCAAACGCTGGGTGGTGACACACCGCTAATGATCGCTACACGCAACAAAAGGCCAAACATTATTTCCATATTGCTTAATGCCGGTGCCGATCCTAACTTAGTCAATGACAATTTTGATACCCCGCTGCATGAAGCCATTATGACCAAGCATGAAGCCACATTACTCACATTGCTCAGCGATGGCGTTGATATTAATGCACCAGAAAAAATGCACCGAACACCGTTGATATTAGCCACCATCAAAGGCGATACCCATTTCGTGAATTTATTGCTCACCGCAGGAGCCGATCCTAACTTATACGAAAAAATGGGGCATACCGCTCTACATATTGCCGCGAGGGAAGGACGAACCGCTACCGCATTGGCGTTGATCAAAGGCGGGGCTAATGCTAACCTACCCCATAAATTGAGTGGCGATACACCGTTAACCATGGCGATCAAGCAAAAAAAAGCCCCCACGGTTAGAGCATTATTGCAAGCCGGTGTTAATCCAGACCTCACCGATGGATATGGTAATACCGCATTAACGATTGCAGCCACCGAAGGCTATCAAAAAATAACACGTTACCTCATCGAAAGTAAGGCCAACATTAACCTGAAAAATGCCGAAGACTTGACACCACTCATGGTGGCTGTCTTTAATCATAAAAACAAAACGGCTAACATTTTAATCAAGGCAGGGGCAAAAATCGATGCCACCACGCGCCGTGGCTGGACAGCGCTGATGTTCACTGCTGATGCAGGTAATCCAACCACGGCTCGACTCTTATTGCAAAATGGTGCTCAGGTAAATATGGCCGATCATGAAGGCTGGACACCGTTACTGATTGCCGTGCGAAAAGGGGATACATTGACGGTATCCACACTACTACGCAATCAGGCAAATATTCACGCCGAAAATAGAAAAAGTGAAACCGCGTTATTTGTTGCAACAAAAACAGGCAACCGAGTTATCATACAACTATTGCTGAAAAGCGGCGCCACCCCGTTAGCATTTCCCATTCCGTTGGGAGAAGAAAAATCCACATAAAGAAAATTTCAGCTAGGGTAAATTCAATGGTGTGCTGGCACCAGGTATGAGTAACTCAAGCGTTTCTAAGAATTGAAAAACTGCCTCGTGTAAAATCGGTTTGATCGACGACTCAGCAATACCCAGTTGTTTCCAAGCAAAGCTATCGCATTCTAACGTAAAATTATCTCGATCACTGACATCTAATGCTTGTGCCATAATATTTGACACGTGAATAATAGACGTCTCTAGAATAAACTCTGTTGCCTGCTGCGGACAATGGTGGTACTTAACGGTTTGGCAAAGACCATGGGGCAACCCCCACGATTTTAATAGTGCCTCGCCGGCATCGGCATGATCAAAACATAAGATAGCTCGTTCAGCTTCAGCAATAGAACAATTTTGTTGAGATTGTGTTTGCAGAATCTGCTCGACTTGATCTGTTTTTTTATACAAAATTAACAAACGACCAATATCATGCAATAAGCCAGCAACAAACAAACGCTCTGGATGCAAAACATGGCACTCGCGAGCCAGCCGTCGGGCAACCACCGCACAAAAAACACTATGTCGCCAAAAACTCGCCATATTGATTTTTTCCGCAGGTAATTTGCCAAAGGTCTCTACCGCTGATGTCGCAATCACCATATTTTGTAACTCAGCTAAACCCACCAAAACGATCGCTCTTGACACCGTATCAATGGGCATAGAAAACTGATAATAAGGACCGTTAACCAGCTTCAAAAGGCGCGCGGTAAGATCAGGATCTTGACTGATAACCTGGGCTAATTCACTGACATTGCACAATGGATCGTTAATGAGATCATTGATCAATACACATACTTCAGGCAGAGAGACTAATCGATCCACGCCTTTTACTAGTTCTTCCAACGAACTCAAAACCAACATACCCCCTAAAAATCAATCGCTTATTTTTACTAGCACAAAGCCGGCACAAAATAATTTTTGTGCTTATCATTTTCATAATGTTGAATTTTTAACGACCAAGTCACGAGAAGCCTTAAATGACAAGCCTGTGAAACAGCACACGGAAATGTACCAATATTATTGTTTTGAAATCACTCGATCAACAGAGAATATTTTGATAACCACTCTAGCAGAAAAATTAAATATTAGTTAAAAATCAATGAATTAAAATAATAAACTATATAAAAAAACAGCATTTTAATTTACGATAGCGTTCCCCCTTGTTAGGTTTTAATAACAATTAGAACTATGTGATGTCAGTCACAAATCCCAACGATACTACCACACCCTACACACCGCTAATGATGCATATCCAAGTGGTATTTTTCATTCACTGCCAGGGCTGAATAATTAAGCGAACTCAATATTTGACCAGCTTTGTAGATAGTCTCGCCATCTAACGGGAGAAATTGCAGGCAAGGTTAGCAATAAAAATTGTTGACTAAAAGATTTGGCTAGGGCAATATTAACACCGTTTTTATTAGGCTATTTTATTCCACCCTTCATTAATGAGAGGAATTGAAACATGGATTACTTATCAAATTTATCTTTCGCCATTTATGGAATTTCAGCCGTTGTTGTCATTCTAGGTACTTATCTGACACTAAAGATCTATAGCACAGTCGGTGCACGATAATACCAAATAACGGATAAATAAATATAGTATTGATGGGTGACTCATCGCTTTACCCGTCAATACAAAATCATTAACAGCACAATAAATACTTAATCCTAAAAACGGAAACCAGAAAACTTAATGAGGTGCCTCCTTTTTCCTTTTAAGGAAATTTTGACGCTTTAACGATGACCTGACTTGCAACCAAATTGGCTCGCTGCCGAGCACATTCAACGGATTCACCGTAAGCTAAAGCCACTCCCATTCGGCGACGTCGATAAGCTTCTGGCTTACCGAAAAGTCGAATATCCGAGCCTGGAATACTCAATGCCTTATCCACATTCTCAAAAATAACCGCTCGCTGATCCATTGCACCATAAATCACAGCGCTAGCCGCCGGATTACGCAACTCAACAGAAACGGGCAAACCGAGAATCGCACGCGCATGACACTCAAACTCATTTTGATACTGACTGGCCATGGTTACCATACCCGTATCGTGCGGTCTCGGACTCACTTCGCTAAACCACACTTGATCGCCTTTCACAAAAAATTCCACACCAAAAAGACCGCACCCAGCTAAATTATCGGTAATGCGTTGGGCAATCGACTGGGCCGCTTGCAAAGCGACACTCGACATGGGTTGTGGTTGCCAACTTTCCACGTAATCCCCATCGATCTGTCGATGCCCTATCGGCGCACAAAAAACCGTAACCACTTCTCCCATTGCATTTTTATAACGCACTGTTAATAGCGTAATTTCAAAGTCAAAATCAATTTTCTGTTCGACAATCACCTGCTCTTGATTCACTCGCCCACCCTGTATGGCATATTCCCAAGCGGATTGCACATCATCCGCTGAGCGAAGCAAGGATTGGCCTTTACCGGATGAAGACATGATCGGTTTGATGATACACGGATAACCAATTTCACTGACGGCCGCTTCTAATTCAAAGAAGGTCTCCGCAAATCGATATTTAGAGGTTGGAATCGCCAGTTCTTCGGCAGCGAGGCGTCGAATACCTTCACGATTCATGGTAAGTTGTGCAGCACGTGCGGTAGGAATCACAGTCATCGCTTCTTCCCGCTCCAATTCAACCAATAAATCGGTGGCAATTGCTTCAATTTCTGGAACAATCAGCTGCGGTTTTTCTTGTGCCACTAATTCGCGTAATGCCTTCGCATCGGACATATCGATCACATGAGCACGATGGGCAACTTGGTGACCAGGTGCATTCGCATAACGATCTACGGCGATAACTTCCGCTCCCAATCGCTGCAATGCAATAATGACTTCTTTACCCAGTTCGCCGCTACCTAATAGCATCACTCGTGTTGCTGAACTTGACAGTGGTGTACCAATTTGCATGGTGGATCTCCCAAATCAAACATTTGATCAGGAACATTAACAGTGTCTTTGATAAAAATAAAGGAAGAGAATGTGACTCGATAATAACCAATAGCAAGAAATTTTGAATATTGAAAAAGAAATAAACGATGAAAATCTAAAAATGATAGGTGACAGGTATAATAATACACCGACGAACCAAACAGAAAAACATCCATATAAGTAATAAATCGATACCGGAAATCACTCCGCCTTGTAATGCCTTTTGATTATTGTCTTTGTCAGACTCGATCACCGTCACGGTAGCTGTGGAATATCCTGGTGCAGTAATTTGAATATATGCCTGTCCACTAATATTATCATCATCAACCAAAGCTTCCAGTGTAACCATTTGGTTTTGCTGCCAATCTATATCGGTGAAGACTAACACAGCCCCCTCAATGACTTGAATATCTTGATCGCTATTGGCATCAATAGTCACGGTAACCTGCAAGTTTTCAGCCCCTGGCGGCGCACTAGGTCGCACTCTAAAATGCCCAACCTTACCTTCTATAATGTTAAAACTGACCGAGTCAATAATTAATTGATAGCTCTTGATGGAAATATCACTGCCATTGGCATCTCTTATTGACGTCGGATAAGGGGTATTTTTATTTTCAGCGTTGCCCCCCAATTGATTAAAACTATTATTTCCCCAACCGAGCAATGCACCACTCTCATGCACCGCAATGGCATGACTCTCACCGGCAGCAAAAGCAATCATATTAGCCAGCGGTGTATTATCTATATTTAATACGGGGGCTGGGGTTAACCGCATAGAAAATGAACCATCACCTAACTGACCTGAAGAGTTATCACCCCATGCCGATAACGTCCCATCCTCTTTTAAAACCATGCTATAGCGAGCACCCGCTCCCACCGCCTGGATGCCACTGACAACCCTGTCACCTTCCTTTACGGGGATGGGTAACGTTTGGATATCCCGTCCACCATTTCCCAACTGGCCATATTCATTCCACCCCCAAACCAAAACATTACCATTTTTACGTAACGCAATCGCATGCTCTGAACCGGCCTCAATCGCAGCAATTTCCGTTGCGTTCTGTACTTTTTCTGGTCCAAATACCGATTCTGTATTGCCATTCCCCAATTGTCCGACATCGTTTACTCCCCAGGCATATAAGCTACCATCACTGATCAAGGCAAGACTAAACCGATCACCCGCAGCAATCGCAACCGCATCAACAATACCAGGTACGATCACTGGTGTCAGATATTCAAATTGGTCGCCAGCCCCAATCTGGCCCGCATTATTGCTACCCCAGGCAAAGACAGTCCCGTCACTTTTTACAGCGAGACTATGTTCTTTTCCAGCCGCGATATCAATGACATTTGATAATTCAATTTCCGACGCTGCCTGAGTGATTTTGACGAAAGAGCGTGATAAATCCGTTCCATCGCCTAACTGGCCCGCACTATTTTTCCCCCAGGCAATCACTCGACCATCTTCGGTAAGCGCTAAGGAATGTTTAGCCCCTGCAACGACTTTAATAATGCCTAACAGCACATTGCCTAAATCATCACTGACACCAATGAGCACGTTATCCTTGACTAAACCCGCACCAAGTTGACCATCCTCATTATTACCCCAAGATATCAAATTTCCACGAATACCAATGGCGATGCTGTGTTCCGCCCCGGCCGCCAGCGGTGTTGCAGGTGAATTTTGCGATATTGGCAATGAATCACTACCACACAAATCCGTGACAAAGCTTTGGTTTTCACCCCACGCGGTGCCATTCTCATTATTTGCCGCAATTTGGTAATGATATAGCGTTTCACATTCGAGTCCATTAATCTCCGAGCTAACAATTTGGTTAACAAAACTGCCCAGCACATTGGTGATTTCTGTTTGCATACCATAAACATCTGTCAAACCATAATTAAACCGAGCATTAGTATCCATCCCGTTGCTCATCACACTCCCCTGTAAAGTTACATTTCTTGAGCTAATTAACAAGGCGGGTAACGTTGTCACCTCCGGTGGAACAAAACATTCTTTGGTATTAAAAGAAGTCACTTCCGTATTCGAGGTATTTACTCCATCGTTAGCCGTCACTGTATAAAAATATTCTTTACCGCATGAAAGATTGATCAAATTGATAGAATCAGTACCCGAAGCAATCGTTACCGGATCACTGGCTTGAGACATCGCTTGACTCAAGCCGTATTTCACTTGGACTGTCGTCTCCGCATTCACGCCTGATTTTACATTTATGTATATAACCGCCTTATCATTGCTAAACCAGCTCACCCGAGCAGTGACGTTTAACCCATTGCATGGCAATGTTTGAAATACAACGTTTTCACCGTATTGCACGTTGCCTTCTGGGGAGCCATCTTCTGAAATAGTCACAATACGAAAAACATAAGACGCGCCACATTGTAATGACCGCACCACCCAAGCCACATCACGGGGCAACGTGCCATCAGCAATATTGATTTCCCTCGTTTTTTCTCCAAAGCTGATATCAAAGCCATATTCAAAATAAACGCGAGTATTCACGCCTTCAGGATTAACAATACCCAATAATTTAGCACTGGCTTGAGTCACATCCTGCGAGGTATTAGTGATCACAGAAACAATGGTTGTATTGCAGGGTATCGTCGAAAACAGTTCTTCTTTTCCATAAATGGTCGCGGTACCTACCTCCCCCACCACACGATAAAAATATGCTGTGCCACATGACAAATTGTTAACAAGCCGCGATACGTCAGTCGTTGTTAAACTTGCAAGCACGGCTTGTCTTTGCGTTTTATTGGTGTAATTTTTTGATTGTGTACCATACTCAAAATAGAGATTGAGTTTTTGGTTGCTTGGCAATATCTGAGCATTGAGTGTTGCCACCAACTGACCAATTTCAGTGACACCACTGGCACTGAGTAAATCAGAAATAATGCACTCTGCCGTCTTAAAAGAGTTATTATTTCCCACGATCGAACCCTCTGGATTTTCAACGGTGACTTGATAATGATACGTCGTGCCACAGAGCAAATCAGCCAGTACTATTTTAAATAATACGCTATTAGCTCCGGCTCCAACAGTTTGAGGAGGCGTTTGCTCACCATACTTAGTCGTGATGCCGTAGGCTGCACTAATCACCGTTAATTGACCATTGGGATTCACTGAAACCGCCAATACTGCGCTGTTTTCGGTGATATCATCAACGGATGGATCATTTAAAATAGGCGTAGCCGCAATACACAAGCGCGTTGAAAAAACTTGATCTTCGCTATTGATTTGCCCTGTTGAATTTTTAGCAAATGCCTTGTAGTGATATTGTGTTGCACAGGTTAGCTGAGAGATCGAAGCGAAAAATTCACTGGGATCGGTTGTTGCGGTTATCGTTTGTACTGAAGTGACCGTCCCATACGCTGTCGTTTCGCCATACTCAAACCAAACTTGAGTGGTCTCACCAGGTGATACCAGCTTAGCCACAATCTCCACTTGATCATTACCAATATTGCGTGCTGCAAGCTCACTAATGGTGGGCTCATTTAAACAATTAAATGAGGTAAATGATAAGACATCGCCTTTGACGATACCTGCACTACTGCTGGCCACGGCACGGAATTGATAATCTGAGCCACAAGCTAATGGATTAATCTCTATCCTTAGCGGTTGAGCAACGCTAGAGGCGACAATGGAAATTTCAGGCGTTGCAAGTGACAGAGCAGCGGGTGTTCCATATTCAAAATAAGCCACACCAGCAACACCTCGCGAATTCACTGAACCCTGTAACACGGCGCCTGTGGAACGAATATCTATTGCCGCCTGCGTTAATACCACCGGTGCCTCCAGGCAACTTAATGTTGTTAAAATACGCGCATTACTTACGGTGACATTACCAATACCATCTTCACTAATTAAGCGATAATAATAGTTACGACCACATAATAAATCGTCTAATACAAATGATATAGAGGTAGCTCGGGCATTAACTAATATCGATTGGCTCACTGTTTTCGACCCAAACTTTAAGCCTAACCCATATTCGAAATAATAATTAATATCTTTATCGGTTTTGATGGCGCCGTTCAGTTGCGCGGCCCCCCGGCTAATATTAGTGGCTGGCTGGGTATTGAGCTCAGTCGTACTCGAGGGACAATTGTTAGTCGTAAACGTTAGATTATCCCCCTCGGACACACCATCACGACTGGAAGCCACCACCCGATATTGATAAGTGGTTCCACAAGTTAAACTGGTAACAATCGCTTGTATATTTTGATTTACCGAATTCACTGCGAGGTTTTGCGCTAAGGTTTTTTGCCCATAACCAATGTCAGTGCCAAACTCAAAGAAGGCGGTGGTATCAAAGCCCTGCGGATTAACCTGCCCTTGTAGCACAGCTTGCCCATCGGTCACCTGACTCGCCAACTGGGTGGTGACGGACGGTGGCTTAGGTGGTGGTGGCGGAGTCGTCACTGCCGTGGGCCGAAATGCAGCCACAATATCTTTCATTAGCGTTAATGTTCGACTGTTGTCTGCTTGATCAGCCACACCACACACTTGGTTAAAACAGGTACTAATATTCGGATTGGAAAATCGCCCACTTTGTGGACTAATATAACTCATCACACTACCAAATATACCGGCTTGTCCATACCCATACGAATAGGAATATCGCCCAGAGGTAACAGAATTATTGATATCGTGCGCACCGCCCATACTGTGCCCAATTTCGTGAGCAAATGTGTGCTCATCACAGAAAAAACTCCCATCTCGCCCTTCTGCCACCACAGAATAAACATTTTCCGCCCCTAACGGCGTCTGGCCCCCACCATTGAGCCAAGCAACACCACAACTGCCACTGGCCGTACTGACAAAAGGTCGAATAAAAGTCACGATATCCGCGCCATACTGATCCCGCAAAGCCGCTATATTCTGAAAGGGAGGAATAAAATTGGTTAGCGCTGTCAGCGCCGTATCATTGTCAATGGTGTCAGCATAATCCACTTGGGCGGTATATACGACACGAAGTGATAAATTAATTTCACTGTCAACAAACGCAGTATTAGCCAATGTGACGAGTTCGTTTAAACGAGTTTGGGCCGCTTCACCCGGATATTTTTCGGCAAAGCCAGTCGAATAGACAATTAACACATCAATTTCAGTATGGCCTGCTAAAGGGGTTTCAGAGAGTGCATTTCGCGCTGAAATTTGCTGGGGCGACAATGCCAATGGCGTTTGTGGAATCCGTGCATCTTCTTTAAGGCTTAGCGGTGTCAGGCCCGCTGAATCCATATCAATTAACCAGCTGCCGGTTGAGTCCGAATCAATGACAATCGTCCCGGTTGGTGTTTGCACGCGTCCAAAGACACCGGCAACACCACTAGTTAGTACCACTCGATAACTCTGACCAAAATCCCGCAAATAACCAATTAACGAAATATCACCATTAGTGTGGTCGGTACGTCGTTCAAAAATAATGGTATATACGATATTGTCGGGTGTTATCAATTCAACACCTTGAAGCAATGGAATATCCAACGCATTCATATTTAAGATAACAAATCGGGTTGATTGATTTGGGTAGGCGGCCACCGCACGAGGTAACACAGCAAGTTTGTCGGCGGGTGAAACGAAAAGTGCCATCGGCGTTTGACTAGAGATAATAGATTGAGGCGTTACCGGTGATGTTTGCGACCCACATCCAACCACCAGCCAAAGCAGTAACAATATTCCAAGCCAACGGTGCACTAACATCGCTATCGCTTTGGAAATCATGGTTGATTGTTTGATATACCCCCCGGCCATACCACTCCCACACCTTTACTATTTGTAATCTTCCAAGCACGCCTGCTCTTACCGCACAGATATTCAAACCGAGAAACGCACTCACTAACCCTTAAAGATTAATAAAACAACTCGTTGTCTCACTATGTGCAGAATAGTTTTATAATATATTTATCAATGGAAAATTTATAATTAATATTTATGGCGTTATCTTTATATTAATGTTGTCCAGCCCTAAGATAAGTATATCATAGCTAGATAATATGAATGAAACATTGAGAAAAAATTAATCGTTCGTTCGTCACCCTTGATTGCCCACGAGCAACTCAAAAACCTATGGCCCATAGTCGGATTTAAATCAAGGAATTGCCAAATAACAAATTTATAATTTTCCCTGCAATTTCCTTATTCCCACTGGGTAATTTGCCAAATACTCGCCTCCTGTCAAATAGACCATGTAATTCCTTATAAAATCCCCCTGTTTGCAACTGTTTATAACTAATTTGTTGAGACTGCCCCCATTGAGCCAACCACTCAATCAAGTAAGGCTCTTCCGGCCAATCTTGTCTAGCTACATACAATATAGGTATTTGGTGACATACCGCCTCAACCACGGTACCATAACCTGGCTTAGTGATAATGGCATCACAGCTCGCGACCAAATCAGTAAATGACATATCAAACTCGGTGTGCTGCACAATGTCAGGCCGTGATACATCTTGCTGCCAGGTAATAACCCATATAATATCAGGAAATTGCGGCCATTGCTCAACCGGTATGCTCTCTGCAATTCCACCCAAAGACACCAGTACAAAACGGCAATCAGCCTTCAATTTTTGCTGTTCGATTAACTTAACCCGCTGATTTTTACCAATCACCGCCAAAGCCCCTACCGTTTGCAAATTATCCAAACCTGGCATATGCATACTTGGTTCCGGCTGAAAAAAAACCAGCGCACTATTATACGCTGTGAGCATTTGCTGATAGATCACCTGGGCTTCTGGCCGATGATCAAAATAACCACGGTATATTTCTGCCCAATTCAGCGAGCAAAACGCAACACTTGGCAACTCAATCGCTTTTGCTGCCGCTAACGTCAGGTAGGAAATATTAGAGACCACCAAGTCAGGCGCCAAGGCCGCCAATCGTTCCGCTTCTGAGGCGACTTCCATATCCCAATGCTGGTGCAACGATTGATAGGCTTTGGCGCTTTGAGGTTTATCCACATCCAAAGCGGACGTCATATACATACCAAAATCATTGGATCGTTGAATGTGCTCCACCGGATTATTCAGTAGCGACGTCACAAACTTATTGGGCAATGCAGTTCTCAGGGTGATGGCGATACCTGGCAACATTTCAGTCAATGCATTTAGCACGTGCGCCGTTTGCGTAAAATGCCCATACCCATGTCCGGTAACGTCGACTAATAAATGTTTTGTCATCATTGGTTTTTTTCTGAGGGAGCGTGATATTGGTGACAGAAATCAGCAATCAAACGAAATCGCCTGTCCAGGGGGAGGATGTGAATCGTAATACGATCACTTAGGAAAACCGTGGATCCGATTTGGCGACGAACCCTCTCGGGTCTAAAGAGGTAACTCTAAGAGCTCAACCCAGCGTCATTCATGGCACTCAATGACTCGCAGTAAAGCTTGTCGAAATTTGATCAACACACGCTCAAATTCAACAAAATCACCATCCAAATCCATGAGTTTTACTACGTTATCCAAGGCTAATAAGCTATCAGGCAAGTCCCCAAATTAGTCTGATAAATCAAGCGATAACACCGGCTGTCCTTGCATGAGGCCAATTTGTTCTCGTAATGACTGGATATGCTCTTCCCAATAACGAGTTTCATTAAACCAAGGAAAGTTGAGCGGAAAGGCTGGATCATTCCAGCGACGCGCCAACCAGGCCGAATAGTGCATCAAGCGCAAAGTTCGCAACGCTTCAATCAAATGCAGTTCATTCCAAGGGAACTCGTGGAATAACTGATAGCCTTTTACCAACTGACTCAACTGATCACTCATTTCTTCATTGGAACCTGATATCAGCATCCACAGATCCTGAATCGCCGGCCCCATGCAACAATCATCGAAATCAACAAAGTGAGGACCCTTCTCGGTCCACAAAATATTACCCGGATGACAGTCACCATAGATACGAAGAGAAGTCAGCGGGGCGGCACGATCAAATGCCATCCGTACCTGTGCGAGTGCATCGCGCACCACACTTTCATAGGCATCAATCAGGTAGTCGGGAATAAATTTGTTTTCTAGTAGAAACTGACTCGCCGTCTCACCATAACTTTCAATACTCAAGTGAGATCGGTGCTGAAATGGTTGGGTACTACCTAAGGCATGGATGCGACCGAGCAATCTGCCAAGCCATTGCAAATGATCCTTGTTATCTAAATCAGGCCAGCGCCCACCACGCGAAGGAAATACCGCAAATCGAAAATCATCGTAAAACTGCAACGCCTGCCCGGTCTTATCAACCACCGCAGGTACCGCCGGAATTTCTCGATCGGCTAACGTATTGACAAAGGCTAATTCTTCCCGAATCGCCTCATCAGACCAACGCGCAGGCCGATAGAATTTCGCAATGACAACGGCCTCATCGACGCCCACCTGGTATACACGATTTTCATAACTATTCAAGGCCATTAATTGACCAGTACAAACAAACCCCATACTTTCAACGGCATTCATGATGCGCTCTGGGCTAAGCGCCTGATATGGGGACGCTATATTTTCCATATGAGGTTTGGTAGCTACGGTTTAAAAAGCACTAAATCTAAGCGTTCATTTCTCGTCGATAAACTCGCTTACCCGACTTAGAAAATGACCCATTTTCAGAGATCCCATTGGATCCACGAGGCATGGTATCACGTCCACCGGATTTAGCAACTGAACGCCCATAACCTTTCTTAGCCTTTTGCTTTTGCTGATGAAAATTCCGCTTCGGTTTCATTGGACGAGCCGCCGAAGGTTCCGGCTGCTGTGGCTCTAAACCTGGCACCACTTGACGTGCTAATGTTTGCCCAGTCAATCGCTCAATTTTCACCAGTTTCTGCCAATCTTGAGGTCCGACTAAAGAGACGGCCGTGCCTGTATCACCACCACGACCCGTTCGCCCAATGCGGTGGATATAATCTTCCGCAATCATTGGCAAATCGAAATTAACCACGTGGCTCAAACCCTTAATATCTAAACCTCGGGCAGCCACATCGGTCGCCACAAGGACCCGGTAACGACCGCGCTTCATGGCTTCGATGGTACGTTTACGGGCCGCCTGATTCATATCACCATGTAACGAACCGCATTGATGCCCCTTGATCTTGAGACTTGATGCCAATTCTTCTGCACCCCGTTTCGTCGCGGTAAAAATGACAGCCTGAGATAATTTGGTATCTGACAAGATGTGGGCTAACAATTTTTGCTTGTGATGATGATTATCAGCACAGTGTAATGATTGCTCGATCGATTCGTGACGAACGTGGCTTTCTGTTAATTGAATTTTTTTAGGCGTTCTTAACAATTTGCTAGAAATTTTTAAGATAGCCGCTTCGAACGTGGCGGAAAACATCAAGGTTTGCTTCGCTGTTGACATGCTTCGCGAAATTTGTTCCACATCTTTAATAAACCCCATATCAAGCATGCGATCAGCTTCATCTAGCACGAACAATTCAATACCTGACAAATCGACCGTACGATTTGTCATATGATCCAGCAACCGGCCCGGTGTCGCCACCAGAATATCGACTGGATTACGTAACGTACGTGCTTGCGCCGCAAAAGAAACACCACCCATTACCGTCGCAAATTTCAGATGAGTAAAACGCCCAAAAGTGATAATGTCGTTCCCCACTTGCATGGCCAATTCCCGAGTGGGCGTTAAAATGAGAATCCGTGGTCGACCCGCTCTGTTCGCTGGTTTGCTTTGCGCATCGTTGGTCAATAATCTCTGCAACCCAGGCACCACAAAAGCAGCGGTTTTTCCCGTGCCGGTTTGGGCCGAAGCCAATATATCCTCCCCCTTTAATATTTCTGGGATGGCGGCTTGTTGAATGGCCGTTGGAGTTGAAAAACCGGTGATTTGAATTGCTTTCAGTAGTTTTGGATCTAAATCAAAGTCATTAAAAGTCAAATGTGTTTACCTCTAACCAGACTAAAATGGCTGTGTAATATACGTGAAAAATAACCGCATTACCAGGCATATATACTGGAAAGAACCATTTTGATTAAAATGTCAATGATCATTAGACTAAAAACCTAACGAAACAGGTATCTTGCCAACGGTTAATCATTTTCAAAAAAATCATCACCCCATGCCATGCGCCATAACCGTACTTTGTAAAGGATGAATCGACGCTATTTTAGCCATTAAATCTCAGCCCAACACCGCGCCTTCAACTATAAAGCCACCTCTCTCAAGGTTTGTAACGGTGGCTGACTCATGACTTTTCTACTCCCCCACAACCCGGCAATTGCAACCCCAACCGCGCCACCAAACACACCAAAAAACCAAATCATCGGATCAAAGGTATAATCCATTTTTAATACCTGGCTTGCAATCACATAAGCCAGCACCGAAGCCAATATTGACGCTAATAAACCCGCGAGCACACCTAAACAAATAAACTCAGCCCATAGCGCCTGAATAATTTGATGACGCCGCCCTCCCAAGGTACGAATCACGGCATTTTCCATTAAACGTTCATCATGGGTGGCTTGAATCCCAGCATATAACACCATGACCCCTGATAACAGCGTAAATAAAAACACATATTCGATCGCCAATGTCACACGACTAATAATACTGCGTACATGTTCCATAATCGCCGCCACATCAATGATGGTAATATTGGGATATGCCGCCACTAATTCGTTGAGTAATTGAAAACGGGAAGGCAACAAATGAAAACTTGTCATATACGTGGTCGGGAATTGATCCAACAAGCCCGGTATGATAATCGCAAAAAAATTTGGCCGAAAAGAATCCCAATGAATCTCTCTGAAACTGGTTATTTTAGCAGTAAATATTTGCCCAGCCACATCATATGTTAATTCATCTCCAAGCTTAACTGCCAAATTTTTTGCCATATCCTTATCTAAAGAAATCTGCGCAGACCCCACATCGGAAGCCGTCCACCATCGCCCCTCCGTCACACGATTATCGGGGGCCAAATCAGCCGCCCAGGACAAATTAAACTCGCGCCCCACTAAACGCTGCGCATGCTCATTGACGAAGTCTTCGGGAACCACCGGCTGACCATTCACCCCCGTCAAACGACCGCGTATCATTGGGTAAATTTCAGGGGCCGGTAAATGATGCTGAGAGAAAAAAACGTTTAACGAATCGATCTGTGAAGCTTGAATATTAATCACAAACCGATTGGGCGCCTCCGGCGGTAAGCTCGATTGCCAATCATTCAATAAGTCACTGCGAATCACCGTTAATAACAATAAAGCCATGATCCCTAAACCAAAGGCAATCACCTGCACAACACTGCTCATGGGGCGTCGTACCACATTCGCCAAACCAAAACGCCAACTGCCATTAAAATACCATTGTGCAACTTTTAACAAGCGCACTAACGCAAAAGCCGCTCCCCCTAACAGCATAATGCCCAGTAACGTACCAGCTACCATATAACTACCTAATTTAAGATCATTCGCCTGCCAGTACATCAGCAACGACAAAGCACCTCCGCCCAATAAATACGCCATCACCCCCGGTGCTTTCAAAGCACCTAAATCACGTCGAAGCACCCGCAAGGCCGGCACATCCTTTAACTGCAATAAGGGTGGCAATGCAAACCCCAACAAGGTGAGCATGCCACTGGTCACACCAATCACGGCCGGTTTGACTGATGGCGGTGGTAATTGAACGCCGACCAGCAGGTTACCGAGCAATTCGACAAACAAACCATGCACCAAATAACCAAGCAGACTCCCCAAAGCACAGCCAATCAAACCCAACGCCATCATTTGTAGCGCATAAATTTGTGAAATCAAACGTTGTGTAGCACCCACACAACGCATAATGGCACAATGGTTTAAATGGCGTTGCGCAAAACGCCGAGCCGCCAAGGCAATCGCTACCCCGGCCAGCATTACGCTCGTCATCGCCGCCAAGCCGAGAAACCTTTCCGCACGCGCCAAGGCCGAGCGCATTTCTGGTCGGGCATCTTGAATCCCTTGTAGACTTTCTCCGATTTTTAACTCGCTAGCGATGGATTGTCTCAATTGATTGAGCGTTTGTGTTTCACCCGCCATCAGTAATTGATGACGCATTCGACTACCGGGTTGCAACAATTGAGTGCGCGGCATATCGGCAAGGTTCATCAACAAACGTGGCGCCACATTGAACAGATCACCGCCCCGCCCTGGCTCGGTGATTAATACGGCGGTGACTTGAAAAACAGCTTCACCCAAGGAGATTTCATCGCCGACTTTTAGCTGCAAGGCGGTCATTAAACGCGGCTCTAACCAGACCTTTCCCGGTTTCGGCACGGCTTTAGTTAACCGATCCTGGGCAAATATCTCGGAGGCAATATGAATATTTCCACGCAAGGGAAAATTATCCTGTACCGCTTTCACCATACTCATTTGGGTTTGATCTTTGACGACCACCATACTGGGAAACATCAGCGTTTGCGAGGTATTTATCCCTTGATCTGCCACTTTTTTGACAATCAGCGGATCAATGTCACGGGTTGAATTCAAAATTAAATCCGCCCCTAACAATTCATTGGCCTGTATCAATAAGGCTTGTTGAATACGATCGGTAAAAAACCCCACCGAGGTCACCGCCGCGACGGCAACAACTAATGCCCCGACTAATACGCGCAATTCGCCCGCTCGCCAATCCCGCCTCAAAAAAAGCCAGGCTAGCTTCATACGTGAAATACTATGACGGGTTTGCATCAACCGACGCCTCCGTTAATTGACCGGCATCCAGCGTTAATATTCGATCACAACGCTGCGCCAATGCATGATCATGGGTCACCAATATCAAGGTCGCGCCTTTCTCTCGATTTAACTCAAACAACAAATTGATAACATATTCACCGGTACGACTATCCAGATTACCGGTGGGCTCATCGGCCAATAATAATTTAGGCTGGGGAGCAAATGCTCTGGCAATCGCCACCCGTTGCTGCTCACCGCCTGACAACTGACGTGGATAATGATGTAGGCGCGGCGCTAAACCCACTCGCGATAACACATCAGAGGCGAATACTTTCGCCTGCTTGATCCCCATTAACTCCAATGGCAACATCACATTTTCCAAGGCCGTTAAACTGGGTAATAATTGAAAAGACTGAAACACAAAACCTATCCATTCACCACGTAATTGCGCTCTGGCATCTTCATTCAAGCTAAACAGGTTCTTCCCTGCCAGCCTAACCTCACCAGAAGAGGGGGTATCTAATCCGGCCAAAATCCCCAGTAAAGTCGATTTACCCGCCCCTGATGCCCCGATAATGGCCACCGACTCACCACTCGCGACAGAAAAATTGATATCATGGATTAACGTTAATTCGCCATCGAAACTGGTGACTTTTTTCGATACACTACTGACTGACAAAATAGTTGGCATGAGATCATCAGACATGTTCAAAAAAATCGCTCTCCTCGGTTGTTTATTATTCACATTGACCACCTGTCATCGGGCATTTTCTGCGCCGATCATCTTAATTTTTGGAGATAGCTTAAGCGCTGGCTATGGCCTATTAAAACAACAGGGCTGGGTTACCTTATTAGAAAATCAATTACGCCGTCAAGACTATCCTCATCGAGTGGTTAACGCCAGCATTAGCGGTGATACCACCGCCGCCGGCGCTGCTCGAATAAAAAGCACACTCACCAATCATCAACCCAATATCGTGATTCTTGAACTCGGCGGTAATGATGGCTTACGTGGCTTACCTATTTCGCGCATGCAACAAAACCTCGCCGATATTATTAACCATAGTCAACTGACACAAGCCAAGGTTTTATTAGTCGGCATGCAAATTCCACCCAACTATGGCCCTCAATATACCCGACAGTTCCAAACAGTTTACCGACAATTAGCCTCACAATTTAATATTCCACTGGTCCCTTTCCTGCTTGATGGGCTCTCACCTACCCAAGAAGATTTTCAAGCCGATCAAATTCACCCAAATGCCTCAGCCCAAACAAAATTATTGTCGAATGTTTGGCCGCATTTAAAAACCTTGCTCGATTAGCCTAAAAAATAACAGCGACATCCGCACTGATTGCTGCTTTAATAAGCCCAATCCACAATATAATCCTCTAAACAATCAACCCCTTCTTCAGCGATGACCCGGCCTCGTACCGAAATACCGTAAAAATGTACTGTTTCTGAATCTTTTGATACTAATGGGTGCCAATGAGGCAAATCCTCACCCGCGGCCAATAATCGATAAGCACAAGTGGAAGGTAACCACGCGAAGTCCACCGCCAAAGTGGGGGTCAACTTAACACAATCGGAAACGCGTCGGTGTCGATTCGAGTAATCGGTACAACAACAGGTATCGGTATCTAATAAACGACACGCCACATTGCAATAATAGATTTCAGCTGTCTCAGCATCTTCTAATTTGTATAAGCAACATTTCCCACAACCATCACATACAGCGTCCCATTCTTGCTTAGTGAATTGCGTCAATGTTTTAGTTTTCCAAAATTCATCCATAAAGAGGAACAGTGGTTGTTGATTTGTTTTCAATCATTTTTGTTAGAACTCATATGATTTATCTCGTACAACATTTAAGCCCCCGCGTAAGTTGGGTTAGCGCAACGTAACCCAACATTTTTTGAATTTAACATCTGAGTCGCAGCAAGAATTCCCATGCAATAGGTAACTA
>CAYUAI010000015.1:0-64172 GCA_964442745.1 uncultured Chromatiales bacterium | reverse complement strand
CAAAGTGGCTTACCCTCGTTAATAATAATTATCAATCGTATTTAGAACTGCTGCGCATTACCCTCAATCCTTGACACATCCAAACTCCAGTTACCTATCGAATGCGGCACTTCTAAATTAGGCAAAAGCACTTTCTGATAGGATCGACTCACCACGAGATCCATACCACCATTACCCGGCACAACCACATCCACCTGATCGTAGATTAATTTCCCTGTTCGAAGATCAATCTCTTCACTCGCAATAAATTCTCTCCCATCATTCGAGCCAGAGGATAGATAATTAGAAGGCCCTCCATTCATTAAAATATTCACTGGCCAAGCTATTTGTGTTTAAAACATAAAAGAGAAAAAATACACCAAGGCAGGACTTTGCCTGAGTAACCCAAAGGGCGAGGTGATAAACGCCTATTACCCATCGTCTTTATCCATCGTCATCGCGGACAAATGTGGAAGGAAAAGAAAATGAAGAGACTGCTTTTTATTTTACGTTGGGTGAGCATTAGCCCAGCGCTCGACAGACTAATATTTACTCAAATCAGCCAACGTCAAGCCCTCGCAAATAATTTATCGCTATATACTAATCAGCATATAATCGTCACATTTCTGTACAAAATCGGTATACTACGCTTATTTACATCAATAGACATTTCATACTAAACGATACTTTCAATCTAGATAATTTCAGATGTCATTGCCTGCCAATGTCGGCAAATATATCGAAGTTAGTTATTCGCCTTGAGATGTATCGTAAACAGACAGGCCTTCATGGGTGAGGACGCCTGGTTCTGATGTGCAATGTATTTTCTAATATAATTTAAAGGAAATCCAAATGACGGCTCTAATAACCCCCTATGGCGGTGAACTGAAAGATCTCTACCTTTCTGATGACAAATTAACCAGCGCCATTCAAAAAGGTCAAGCACTAACCTCCTGGACGTTAACCCACCGCCAATTGTGCGATGTCGAGTTATTGTTGTCCGGCGGCTTCTCACCATTAGAAGGGTTCCTCACGGAAAAAGACTATACCAGCGTTATTAATGATCTACGACTAGCCAATGGCATTTTATGGCCGATCCCGATTACCCTGGACGTAACAGCCTCTTTTGCTGATCAATTACAAACCAAAAGTGCCATTGCGTTACGAGATCCGGAAGGCGTACATATTGCCACCCTCGAAATATCAGACATCTGGCAACCCGATAAAGCCCATGAAGCTAAACAGGTATTCGGTGCGAATGACTTGGCACACCCCGCCGTCGATTTTTTACACAATACCGCTGGTGAAATCTATCTTGGCGGCAAGCTAAGAGGCATTAATCCACCCACCCATTACGATTATCGCAATTTGCGAGATACACCCAAAGAGTTACGCGAACGTTTTGCTAAATGGGGTTGGAAAAAAATTGTCGCCTTCCAAACCCGTAACCCCATGCATCGTGCCCACCAAGAACTCACTTTCCGGGCGGCCCAACAAGCCGAAGCCAATTTATTAATTCAACCTGTGGTCGGCATGACGAAACCGGGTGATATTGATCATTATTCCCGAGTACGTTGCTATCAACATGTGCTGCAGCAATATCCGACCCAAACCACCACCCTAAGCTTATTACCCTTAGCGATGCGCATGGCCGGTCCACGGGAAGCGGTATGGCATGCCATTATCCGCAGAAATCACGGCTGCACCCATTTTATCGTAGGAAGAGACCACGCCGGCCCCGGCAAAAATAGCCAAGGCGAAGATTTTTACGGCCCTTATGATGCTCAAGAAATGGTCAGGGAATACCAGGCTGAGCTTGAAATACAAATGGTACCATTTCAAGCCATGGTGTATGTCGAAGAAAAAGCAGAATATCGTCCGATGAGCGAAGTGTCGACCGATGAAACAGTATTAAATATTTCAGGCACGGAGTTCCGACGCCGACTCAAAGAAGGACTGGAAATTCCTGACTGGTTTTCTTATAAGGATGTGGTCGAAGAGCTGCGGAAAACGCATCCACCACGTTATCAACAAGGCTTCACCTTATTTTTCACTGGGCTTTCCGGTGCGGGTAAATCAACCATTGCCAATGCGTTATTAGTTAAGCTGTTAGAGCAAGGCAACCGTCCTGTTACTCTACTTGACGGCGATATTGTGCGACAACACTTATCCAGTGAGCTAGGTTTTTCGCGTGAACATCGAGATTTAAATATCCAACGCATTGGATTTGTGGCCAGTGAAATCACGAAACATCGCGGCATCGCGATCTGTGCCCCCATTGCCCCTTACAGCCAAACGCGCAAAAAAATACGAGAGATGATTAACCAAACCGGTGGTTTTATCGAGGTTTATATCGCGACATCGTTAGCCGTCTGCGAGCAACGGGACCGAAAAGGCTTATATGCTAAAGCACGAGCCGGCGTGATTAAAGAATTTACCGGCATTAGCGATCCCTACGAAACGCCGGAAAATCCAGAAATCACCATTGATACCGCTGAATGCACACCGGATGAAGCCGCCCAACGCATTCTGTTAAAACTCGAAAGTTTAGGCTTTATTCGTTAGTCCAGACAAACTCGGCTTTATTTTTCGAAAAGATAAAAAAAGCCTGACCGATATCGGCCAGACTTTTTTTATCTTTCTTAAAAACGGAGACTCATCCGCCAGCCGCTGCTTGCCCTGCATTTTTCGCCGCCTCTTGTAACATGGGCTGCAATTCACCTCGCTCATAAAGCGCTAGCGTGATATCACAACCACCAATCAATTCACCAGCAACATAAACTTGCGGAAACGTCGGCCAATCAGCAAAACGATGTAAATTCTCAAAAATTTCTGGATCTTCCAAAACATTGATATAACCAAACTCAGCCTCACAAGCTTGCATCGCTTGCACGGTTCGGCTGGAAAAACCACACATGGGAAACTGTGGCGATCCCTTCATGTAAATTAAAATCGGGGTACTTTCTACTTGTTGTCGAATTCGATCCAATACATCCATAAAATTACCTCTCAAAAATAAAATATGAGCAATCATGCCTAATTGGCGATTGTAAATGCTCTTCAGTATTTAAAAAATACTAACTTTATCAGGGATTAATCAATATGTTGCTGAAACCATAGCTCTAGTAATGCAAAGTGCCAAAGCTTACTGCCATTTAATTTGGTCATATACGACTCAGGATCGTTCAATAACTTCTCCACATAACGTGGCTCAAATACACCTCGCTGCCGACATGCGGTCGATAATAATACATCACGCATAAAATCTAAAAACGGTCCTCGCACAAACTTCAAGGCCGGCATGGGAAAATAACCTTTGGGCCGATCAATCACTGCCGCTGGCAATAAGCCACGCGCAATCGCCTTGAGTGGATATTTACCCTGCTCCTTCAACTTCAATGACGGTGGCATTTGCGCCGCTAATTCAACCACCTCATGATCAAGAAAAGGCACTCTGGCTTCCAAACCCCACGCCATGGTCATATTATCCACCCTTTTAATTGGATCATCGACAATCAAGGTCGTCACATCCATCCGTAGCACTTTATCCAAAAACTCATCGGCTCCCGGCTCGGCAAGCAAAGCTTCGATCAATGCGCTGGTGTCATCTTCTCCCCGATAAGGCGCGGTCACCCCCTCCAGAAATTCCTGATGAGAACGATCAAAATAATACCGCCGAAAACGCTCAAGATCCGAACCCAAGGCGGCTTGCATCTCGGCATACCAAAAATAACCAGCAAACACCTCATCGGCACCTTGACCACTTTGCACCACTTTCACTGATTTTGCTACTTGCTCGGATAATAAATAAAAGGCCACCGCATCCTGCCCTACCATGGGCTCCGACATAAATTGAATGGCTTCCGGTAAGCGCTTTAACACATCATCATTAGGAATAATAAATTGATGATGCTCCGTTTGGTAGCGATCAACCACCTGATCGGAATATTCAAACTCACTCCCTTTCTCTTCGGGCACATCTTCAAAACCAATGGAATAGGTTTTTAAATCACTCACCCCGGCTTCAATCAACAAGGCCACCAACAAACTGGAATCTAAACCACCGGATAGCAACACTCCCACGGGCACATCCGCAATATCTCGGCGTCGTTTCACTGCCCGACGCAAACTGGTATGCACCGCGTCAATCCATTCTGGTTCAGTCTGTATCGTGTTTCGGGTAGCTTGCAACGTCCAATAACGCTGTTCAGACACTTGCCCCGTCCGATTGACAGACATACTCTTGGCGGGTGGTAATTTACGAATCCCGTTCAGAATGGTGCGCGGCGCTGGAATCACGGCATGCAATGTCAATTGGTGATGTAAAGCGACCGGATCAATGCGGGTATCCACACCCCCAGCAGCTAATAAGGCTTGCATTGATGACGCAAAACGAATCCCGGTGGTCGTTAAATTATAATAGAGCGGTTTAATACCCAGTCTATCTCGCGCTAAAAAAAGTTCTTTGGAGTTGACATTCCAGATCGCAAACGCAAACATGCCATGCAATCGGGCGAGACACGGCGCCCCCCAAGCGTGGAAGGCTTTTATGATAACTTCACTATCCCCATCAGAAAAAAACGCATAACCTTGTTGCTGAAGTTCTGCTCTCAATTCTTTGTAATTATATATCGCCCCATTAAAGACCAAGACCAAGCCTAAACGCTCATCCACCATCGGCTGATTGGAACGCTCAGTCAAATCGATAATCGATAATCGCCGGTGTCCCAATGCCAATGAGCCATCTTGGTACGTCCCTTCATTATCGGGACCACGCTGACTGAGTTTTTGATTCATTTGGTTAATCGCCGTCAGCGACGCGCCAGTACCATCAAATTTTAATTCACCACAAATGCCACACATCTCAACGACTCACTTTTACTGTTCATCTCGACCGTCCCCAGCCACCACCACCCAACGTCTGAATGACCAAAGCCACCTTCTCTCTCATGACATGAGCGGGGATGTAGCCTAAATAACCGAAGGTATGTACCACCGGACACACAACATCCTCTTTTGGTCAAAAAACAGCACAAAAAAAGTCCAGGTGATCTTTGATCTTGGGAGGAAATGCAGCTAATTTAAGCACGGCCCCCATCGCCTCACAAATGGCCACCCGAGGCGTAAAAACACGTTCATCACTTGCATTCATTCTGAACGATTTTGCCATATAATCGCCCTTAAATTATTTTTCAACCAGCGAATCCCCTACAAGACAAAAGCTTGCATTGCACCACGCTCTTACTTAGACTCCTCCTGGATAATCACTGAGTAGCTCGCTACGAAAAGGGATACATAACCCTCAATATTATGGTTAATACTGTAGGAGATTAGGAATGGAACATAAGTTACCCGAATTACCTTACGCATTGAATGCGTTAGCGCCACATATTTCAAAAGAAACCTTAGAGTTTCACCATGGTAAACATCATAATACCTATGTAACCAATTTAAACAACCTCATCAAAGGCACTGAATTTGAAACGATGTCATTAGAAGACACTGTCATGAAAGCCTCCGGTGGTATGTTTAATAATGCGGCACAAATTTGGAACCATACCTTCTATTGGCATTGCCTCAGCCCGAATGGAGGCGGTGAACCTAGCGGCGCATTGGCAGAAGCGATCAATAAAACATTTGGCTCGTTTGCCCAATTCAAAGATGCCTTTTCTAAAACATCAATCACCACGTTTGGTTCCGGCTGGGGTTGGTTAATAAAAAATAGCGATGGCTCATTAGCGCTCATGAGCACAGGCAACGCCGCCACCCCAATGACCGAAGGAAAAACGGCACTCTTGACATGCGATGTTTGGGAACATGCTTACTATATTGATTACCGAAATGCCCGCCCCAAATATGTTGACGCGTTTTGGAATTTAGTTAACTGGGATTTCGTTTCTAAAAATTTTGCAGGTTAGCCCCTTGTTTGGTTAAAAAATATCAAGCAAAAAGCCGCCACGCACATCGCCGTTGTACATCACCAAGAAAGTGTACTATATTAATCCGTTCTGCGTATTCTGGCTCATGGGCGTACTTGTTAACCCGAACGATAATAAAACTTTGGTTTTTGCATTTAAATGGCATAATGATCATTGACTATCGATTCAAAAATCAGTAACCAAGCTCTGTCTTTGATTTGAGTTAACAAGGCACAAACAGATTAAAAGGTAGCCACTTTTGGCTGCCTTTTTTATTTGCGAATCGTTAAGCCCCTCACCGAATACCCAGACCGAATTTTTATATGTTTTCAGCTAAACCCAAACGGTTGGCAACAAAACATTAGATTTTGTCACATGACCCGGTATAGCACCATGATTACAAACACGTTGATGAATACTTATAATCGATTACCACTGAGCTTTACCCGTGGCAGTGGTGCTTGGTTATGGGACGAGCAAGATAACCCATACCTTGATGCGTTGGCAGGCATTGCCGTCTGTGGTTTAGGGCACGCTCATCCCACGCTTAGCCAAGTCATCGCCGAACAAGCCGCCACCTTGTTACATACCTCAAATATATATCGCATCCCTCACCAAGAACAGCTTGCTCAGAAACTGACTAGACTGAGCCAGATGGATACCGTTTTCTTTGGTAACTCGGGCGCAGAAGCCAACGAAACGGCCATCAAAATCGCCCGCTTGTATGGCCATAAAAAAGGGATTGATACCCCGACCATCGTCGTCATGGATGGCAGTTTTCATGGGCGCACCTTAGCCACCCTCACCGCCTCAGGCAACCGAAAAATTCAAGCGGGATTCGAACCCTTAGTGCAAGGATTTGTTCGCATCCCGTATAACGATCTGGCTGCATTACGACAAGTGGCCGAACATTCCCCACATATCGTTGCAGTACTGGTCGAACCCATCCAGGGCGAAGGCGGTATCCAAGTGCCTGACGATAACTATTTAGCCGAAATCAGAGCCATTTGCGATGAAAAGCAATGGCTGATGATGCTCGACGAAATTCAAACAGGTCTGTGCCGCACCGGCCAATGGTTTGCCTATCAACATCAACAGAGTCCGCCGGCCCGCCCTGATATCATGACCCTTGCGAAAGCGCTGGGTAATGGGATACCCATCAGCGCCTGTTTAGCCAGCGGTCCAGCCGCTGAAATTCTTCAATCGGGCAACCATGGATCCACCTATGGCGGCAATCCATTCGCCTGCCGGGTCGCTTCCACCGTCATTGACATTTTAGAAAAAGAAAATCTGCAAGCACATACCGCCCAATTGGGAAAATACATACGTCATGAATTCAGGCAACAATTGGCGCCAATCAATGGTATCACTGATATCCGAGGCAAAGGCCTGATGATCGGCATCGAACTTGACCGCCCCTGCACAGAGCTCGTAAAAATGAGTGCCGACAATGGCTTACTTATCAATGTCACCGCCAACAAAGTGATCCGCTTATTGCCACCGCTGATCCTAACCAAAGAGGAAGCGGACCAAATTGTTCAGCGTTTAACAAAAACAATTAAAGCCTTTTTTGCACCGTGAGGAGTTCACCGTGAATATCCAGCATTTTTTAAGCTTAACAGACCTATGCCCTGAAGCCCTGACAGAAATCATTGAACGTGCGCAAGTCCTTAAAAAAATGCACCGCGAGAAACAACACTACGAACCCTTAAAAAACCAAGTGCTAGGCATGATTTTTGAAAAGTCTTCCACAAGAACCCGCGTTTCCTTCGAAACAGCCATGATTCATTTTGGTGGCCAAGCCATTTTTTTATCGCCACGCGATACCCAACTCGGACGCGGTGAACCCATCGAAGACTCCGCCCGCGTATTATCCCGAATGGTGGACGCAATCACCATCCGTACTTTTGAACATAGCAAGTTAAAACGTTTCACCGAACATTCACAAGTCCCCGTCATTAATGCCCTCACTGACATGTACCATCCGTGTCAATTGCTGGCGGATATACAAACCTATACTGAACACCGCGGCAGCATCAAGGGACGTACGGTGGCTTGGATGGGGGATGGTAACAATATGTGCCATTCCTATATTAATGCGGCCAAACAATTTAATTTTCAGTTGAAAATTGCCACGCCCGAGGCATTCCAGCCACGGCCGAGCATCCTCGCAAATAGCCATGACCACGCCGAATTATTCTCCACCCCGGAACAAGCGATTCGCCATGCCGACCTGGTGGTCACCGATGTGTGGGCAAGCATGGGACAGGAGTCGGAACAAGAATCACGCAGCAAAGTCTTTCAACGTTACCAAGTCAACCAAAAGTTAATGGCACTCGCTAAGCCGAATGCGTTATTTATGCATTGCCTACCGGCTCATCGCGGTGAAGAAGTGACCGCCGAGGTCATTGATGGGCCACAAAGCATCGTATGGGATGAAGCGGAAAACCGGCTCCACTCCCAAAAAGCCTTGTTAGAATTTTTGCTGGTAAATCGGTGAACATAATTATTTTAACAAAATGTGCGAAACCTATTTTTTGCCCTTCAAGGCACGGCGAAACCAAACCTACTGAGCGATGTGAGCGAAGCCGTCACGCCGAAGGGCGGGAAATAGGCGAGTCAATGTTAAAATAATTTTGATCGCCTGCTTAATAACTTAGCCTCATTAATAAAATCCATACGACTGTATTTGTCCATGCGCACATTATTAGAATTGCAAACCATAGCCTGCCGATACGGCAAAACCATTGCGCTGCAAGATTTTTCATTGTGTGTGCCCGAAGGTAGCTTAACTTGCCTATTAGGCCCCAGTGGTTGCGGCAAAAGTACCGTATTGAGAGCAATTGCAGGATTAGAACCCATTTATCAAGGGAAAATTATCTTATCCGAACGCATCGTCTCCTCACCCCAATACACCCTCGCAGCCGAAAAAAGACAGATTGGCATGGTCTTCCAAGACTACGCCTTATTTCCCCACTTAAACGTAAAAAGCAATATTTGCTTTGGACTACACAAATCCAATCACAAAGAAAAACGACATATTACACACGAGTTATTACATATTGTTGGCTTAGAAGGGTATGGTGACCGTTATCCTCACGAGCTATCGGGCGGACAACAACAACGAGTTGCCTTAGCCCGTGCCCTGGCAATCAAACCTAAACTTATTTTAATGGATGAACCGTTTTCCAACTTAGATGTAGCACTGCGGGAAAGACTAAGGCTTGAGGTCAGAGATATTCTTAAAAGTCAAAAAATCACCGGCGTACTCGTGACTCACGACCAAGCTGAAGCCTTTGAAGTATCAGATACCATCGCTATATTGCATGAAGGAAAAATGCAGCAATGGAACAATGCATATAATTTATATCATGACCCAGCCAACCGCTTTGTAGCTAACTTTGTTGGACAAGGTGTTTTTTTAAAAGGGTTCTTGGAGGATGCTCGAACAGTCACCACCGAGCTGGGCACCATTCGCGGGGATCGCACCTATGACCTACCGAAAGGGACTATATTGGATGTGTTAGTGCGCCCTGATGACATACTACCCGCCCCCAATAGCGAATTAAAAGCAGAAATCACCAATAAGGCATTTAAAGGTCCGGAAACCCTCTACACATTAAAGCTGGCAACCGGTGGTACTGTGCTATCAACATTTCCAAGCCATCACGACCATCCCATTGGCGCCAAGGTCGGCATCACCATCGATATCCAGCATCTCATCGGCTTCCCGCGATAAGCCCCTCCTTTGACAAACATCTAAAAAACACCCTTACGTAAAGGGTATTTTTTAGATCACTAACCCGCTATCGCATCACTGAGTTAAGGAAGACAAATACTCCGCCACCGCATCAATATCGTCATCTGACAGCCTTTTTGCAATGTCCTGCATCATACCCGCCGGATCGTTAGTCCGTTCGCCACTACGGAAAGTATTTAACTGTGTTGTCAAATAGTCCTTATTTTGGCCACCAATCACAGGAAAAATTTGATTGGTCTTTGATTTACCACGTCCGTTATTACCATGACAATTAACACAACCATATAAACCTGTTTTCGGATTACCTTTAATGTAAATATCTTTGCCTTTCGCGATCTTACCACCATCAGAGCCAGGAATCATGGCCGTCATGGGAGCTTGACCGGAAAAATAAGCCGCGATATCTTCTAAGTCTTGCTTTGAAGCCACCGCCGCTGCCATCGGACTCATGGTGTCATTATAGCGATGTTCTTTTTGAAAATCAGTGACCTGCTTAAAAATATAACCCGGTTTCTGGCTCGCTAAATTGGGAAAATTTGGCGCAATCGCCTGCCCTTTTTCACCATGACACCCATGACAGAGGCCTGACTTAGCAAGACCTTCATCAGGATCACCAGCAGCAAACACACCCCCAACTGCTGAAAAGATAATCAATACCGCTGCATAAGAGAAGATTTTTCTTATCATAATCGATCCTTTACAATAACTTACCACAATAAAATACCGCCCAACTAAAACACCTGTATCGTACTATATAATTTGTAAAACAGATTATTCTATACGGCTGATTAAGAAAGTAAAGTATTGGTGAATCCATCACCAAACAATGATCAGTTGCCTCCCCCATTAGGCTAAGGCGTCGCTCTATCGTCCAACTCCAATCGCCCCCGAATCGATTTTCTAAAAAGATGGGGAATCAATAAGTAGAGCGGCATACGTAAATAATGGGAACGCACATATAATGCCCAACGCGCAAACCCTACCCCCCAAATATCACAGGATCGATGATCAGGCAGCAGCACCCGCATAAATAGAAAATCCATCACGGCGGTATGCATTGAATTTTGCTGTCGGGTTAAAGACTCAAGAAATGAATCGGGCATCGGGGTTCGCAGTAATTTTTGGGCGTAGCGTGCAGCGTAAAATAAGGGGCCGATCAATTGCTGCTGCTGCGCACGGCGAAACAATGACAACCAAAAATCTTGCAAATGACAAAAATGCCGAATCAAACTGTCAAAATCAACTAAATCTCTTAGGCCGTGATGGAACTCCCCCTCATGAAACAAGTGGGCGGCATTGTGTAGAATCATGTCATAAGCATCTAAGGTAAAAACATTGGCTTGATTTGCCACCGGCTGTATATTAGATAACATCTTTTGAGGATCCGGACGCAAATGTCCAGATTCAGGTAAAATGGTATGATGCACATCAATGACGGTTTTGCGCTCCATATGCCGCAACGGAGGCAATTCATGCATCCATTTTCGATAATAACGCTGATCATAGGGAGTAAGCTTTTCAGCCATCCAACCGTGCAGCTTTAAGGCTTGTTCAGCCCGATGAATCTCTGCTTTCGCCACAAGAATGTCGACATCAGAAAACAATCGGCCCATGCATGGCGGCAAATCATTCGCTACATAGGCGGCTCCCTTAAGCAATACCACAGGCAACCCAGTGTGCGCAATCGACTCTTGAATGCACTGAATCTCCCATTCGATCGCCAATTTTTGCTTCTCCGCGACCAGCATCGCCGCCAGCAAATGACACCGAGGTGCTTCCGGCGTTTGCCCTAACAAATCGGATTGCGCTAATAAATAGCCGATACGCGCCAATAAATTCGACACACGTGCCTGACGAATCAATAAATCCCACTCATCAAGCTTAAGCTCAAGCAGCTTATGAGGATAAGAAATGGCATGAACCACTAACAAACGAGGCTGATCAATCATTCAACAGGTGGCTTCAAATTATTAAAAATAGTCACCGCATCATCCAGTTGGCTATAAGTAAAATCGTAACAATCACAACAATCGATCAAGCTCACTAGCGTCTCAAAACCGTGCTGATGCAATACACTATAATTGAATGAATTTTCTGCAACCCGCATAAAAGAAGGCGCTTTGTCTAATGGTGTGAGCAACGCCTCACTATTTGGCATATATTTTGGAAAAATAATCCATTTGGCTTTGGCCACCTCTTGAGCCCGATTGACGCTATCTGACGAGGCCTTCATATGCGCCACCGTCCCTTTTGAGGTATCCGTGGCAATCGGACCAATCACACACTCAGGCGCATAATTCTTAATAATATCAATGGAAGCATTTTTCAAACTCACAGGGCGAGGCAATGGCGCCACCGTGATATCTGTTCGGTTCACTAAGGTCAACTCATCCGACAACAAACGCCATCCCCGAGTTGATAACGCTGCACATAACGTGCTTTTACCTGCCCCTGGTGAACCCGGCATAATCACCACATTTCCATTTCGCTCTAAGACGGCGGCATGAAGGATCAGATACTGATGCATGTGATTTGCCACACACCAATTGGAAGACCATTCAAACATGGCAAAGGCCTGATCAGCCGGTAATGGCCGAAAAGGCTTATATTGATCAAAGTAAAACTCAACTTGCGGCCGATACCAACGGCGCCAGTTTTTGGGTGGGGTAATAGCAATATGAAAATCGATGAAATCAGATGTAGAAGCGAGTGGATAATCCGCATACAAGCTGGCGATGCCTTCTGCGACATCAGAAAAACTGGAAAAAAGCTTAATAACAAATGGACCGGTTTGAAAACATAATCCTTGCGATTTCAGCTGGTGGGTTAGCTCTTCAGTTGAAAGCGACGAAATCGTCATATTATCCTTTGTCGATGGTAACAAGCCAACTCATGGCACACCGTATCACAAATCTTCGGACCGAGCATCTAGTCGTTGCGTGATCAACTTTTTCTTCTGTAATTCGTTGAGCATCTGAACAATATATTGTTGCAGCTCATCGTCTACATAATAATTTAGTCGATCTGCAACAAACTGTATAATCTCTTGGGTATTTTTTTGAGAATTAGCCAAAGCATCTAAAATGGCCATGTCAAATGGATTGAAATGATGCGTATCTCCGGACGGGATGCAATAAACAACGAATTCATCGCGATATTGCCTTGTATTCAAACGAATATTGCGGCGGATTGACCAGTTCATCAGGAAAACAACAGTGGATTAAAAAAATCAATATCATCAATTACCAGAATAACAAACGAGTTTGTTATTCTGGTAATTGTAACCAGCTACCCAGTAACAACAATAATACTAGTTAACTGTATTAAGTTTTTCAAATGATCCAAGTAAGATTTTATCGTTAGGCGGGTCATTGTAATAAGTATTGTACAATGTCAATACTTCAGCTGTTGAATAAACATAATCTGGGTAACCCGTCAGCGTATTTGCGTTTAACAAGGCCGTAACGGCATGGACGGCCAAACTCTCCGCACCTCCTGCATATGGGTCCAAACTTAAGACCCATGCAAACGTTGTATCTGCCTCAATAATGTCCATGATATCGGGATTATTAAAGAGACCAACCTCTGCAAATTTGGTATCAGGAGTGACGTCTTTTTTCCCCCTACCGATTAGATCAACAGAAATCGGAATACTGTCCGACCAAGCATTCGATGTAATTTTATCCAACCAATAAACAGGACTATAACCTGACAAAGTATCACAAGGATCAATCCTCGCATTCGACATATTCCCAGATAAATTGCCGGAAAAGGTGCACTCATTGACAGCTAACACAGGCTTACTTGTCAAAGTAATAATCGCTGGCACACCGATCAAACCTGCTCGGGTGAATTTACGGCGTGATTGATTTATTTTTTGCTTGCTCACTTGCTTCTCTTTTTCGTTGGTGAAGGCAGTTTCATCTTCTGGCATTTGACCGTCATTCATACTTAGCGCTCCCGGCGTTTAGTTGATCGCTGTCAACTAAAAAGTTTTATTCATAGAAATTTATATAGTTAATGACTCAAAGTAAGGCAATTTACAGGCCAACTGAAAAAAAACAGAATTATCTCAATAAATTCAACTGAGTAACCTATAAAATCCAGTATCAGCCAGACACCACTGTAAAGATCAACGACGCCCATTTTAAGGATTGTTATTACACAGGCATTACGCCTAGCAGGAAAACATATTTTTTTTTCGAAAAATCAATGCATTGAATGGAAACAATCAAATTTGAATAAGTTTAATTACAGCGCTTGTTCTATTGTAAATATTTTACATACTTGAAAAATATTTACAATACATTAAGTTACCTAACAAAGCAGGGGCTTCAAACAAATCCAATCAACCGTAAAAAAACCCGACAACGCCCATCACAATAAGCCGTTTGTATAGTTTACTATTTTATCGAGATTAAGTGATTTACACCAGCCTTGAACGCACATCAGTATAAATAACTACAATCCAGTCATTAGCTTACAGAGCAAAAGAACAGCATCATTATGAGCATCGGCACGACCCTGCTGCTGATCAAACCGGCCTTACTACGTATTATATCAAATATATCCATTGTTTTTATAGGAAATTATGGCGATTGATGCAACTCTCTCAATACATATTGCAACTCGGATTGCCAATCGACCTGCCGAATACCGAAGTGTGCAAAGATTTTATCGCAACACAGCGCTGAAGATTTAGGCCGCCGCGCCGCTGTGGGGTAATCTTCTGAGCCAATCGCCGTCAGATTCTTAGTCTGCAGCACACCATACTTTCGCCCCTCAGCAATAATTGCATTGGCAAATTGATACCAGTTAGTCTCCGGTGCGCCGCAATAGTGATACGTCCCCCAATCTGGTGTTGCTTGACGACCTGTGATTTTTTGGGCCATGTGCTCAATAACGCGAGCAATATCATGCGCCGAGGTTGGACAGCCAGATTGATCAGCGACGATGCTTAATTCATCCCGCTGCTTTGCCAGCCGCAGCATGGTCTTGACAAAATTGTTACCAACCGAACCATAGACCCAACTCACCCTCAATATAATATGTTTTTCGCACTGCAGGCGAACTTGTTGCTCGCCCTGCCATTTGCTTTGCCCATAAACGCCGAGTGGTGATACCGGATCTTGCTCGGTATACGGACGCGTCATTGTGCCATCAAAAACATAATCAGTAGATAAATGAATCAGTGGGATATGATATCGGGCACATTCAATCGCCAGATGGCTTGGTCCATCACGATTAATAGAAAAAGCAATATCGTGTTCAGATTCCGCCCGATCGACAGCGGTATAAGCCGCCGCATTGATCACCAAATCAGGTTGATACGCCCTCAATTGAGAAGCCACTTGCCCTGCATCCACGATATCTAACTGATCACGACTACCGGCATACAACGACCATTCAGACCGCCTCATTAAACGTTGAATTTCACTGCCCACTTGACCTTGGGCACCAGCTAACAGCACTTTCATTCGCTAGCATATTCCGGTAACTCTTCTGGTTTAATATCCTGCAGTCGTGGATTTCTTGTGTCTTTTTTAGACAATAAGACAGCGTCGAGTGGCCATTCGATGGCCAGCTGCGGATCATTCCACAACACACCACGCTCTGAAAGCGGATGGTAATAGTCGGTGCATTTATAAACGAAATCTGCCACTTCAGATAACACACAAAATCCATGTGCGTAGCCTGGCGGCGCATAAAACTGCTGGTGCTTGGTATCATTTAAAACAATGGACACATGCTGACCATAAGTTGGCGAATCCGATCGGATATCAACCACCACATCAAACACTTCTCCGCGGGTGACATAAACCAATTTGCCCTGCGGTTGCTTGCACTGATAATGCAACCCGCGTAATACACCCCGGCCTGAGCGTGAATGATTATCTTGCACGAAGGTCTCATTGATGCCCGCTTCGGCGTAACGTTTCGCAGAAAATGTTTCCTGGAAAAAACCACGCGTATCGCCAAACACCTGAGGCTCGATAATCAATACCCCTGGAAGTTTTGTTTCTATTATCTTCAATGTGTTAGTTATCCTTTATCATCAAACAATATGGACGTGCGAGGTTAACAACCCCATTAAATACTGTCCATAACCACTTTTCAACAACGGTTTTGCTAGTCGTTCAAGCTGATCAGCCCCAATGAACCCTTTGTAAAAAGCAATTTCTTCCGGGCAGGCAATCTTTAATCCTTGCCGCTCTTCCATTACCTGAATAAAATTCGCTGCCGCCAGCAAAGAGGCATGGGTGCCGGTATCCAGCCAGGCAGAACCACGGCCTAGTTTTTCTACATGTAATGCTTCTCGCTGTAAATATACGTTGTTAACATCCGTGATTTCCAACTCACCGCGCTCAGATGGTTTAATTTGCCTGGCGATATTAACCACCTCATTATCATAAAAATACAGCCCAGTGACGGCGTAATTCGACCGGGGCTGGGCAGGTTTTTCTTCAATATCAATCGCAATGCCCCGCTGATCAAACCCAACCACGCCATAACGTTGAGGGTCTTTGACATAATACCCAAAAACGGTAGCCCCGCAATGCCGAGATGCCGCACTCAATAAGGTTTGCTCTAAACCGTGCCCATAAAAAATATTGTCACCCAACACCAAGGTAACCGGTGAATCACCGATAAAATGTTCCCCAATCAAAAACGCCTGCGCCAAACCTTCAGGCGCAGATTGCACCGCATAGACAATATCGATGCCCCATTGTTGACCATTTCCCAACAGATTTTCAAATAATACCTGGTCTTGCGGGGTCGTAATGACCAAAATTTCCCGAATTCCTGCTAACATCAAAACCGAAAGCGGGTAATAAATCATTGGCTTATCGTACACAGGCATGAGCTGCTTACTCACCGACAAGGTTAAAGGATGCAGCCGCGTACCTGAACCACCAGCGAGAACAATACCTTTATAATTCACTGATTTTCCCTTTCAAAATTTTTCACTAAAATCACCGACTCAGTAATGAAACAGGCTAACGATTCCACTAAATCGCACCCGATGTTTACCTAGGAGACTATCCAAACCTGCTAAAATGTAATCCATGGTATAAAATCTCAGGTAAGCTTTGGAGTCATGAAGTCAATAAACCAACGCCACATAAATTCACATCATCACAATGAATTTATGTGGCAAAACAAAAAATAGGCTCATAAAATAGCACACTTGTGATCTACCAGTAATCTAGCTAAAACTCATTTTTATTCGAATCAAAGTATTATGCCTAAACAACTGCACGAATTTATTACCCTGTCCGCTGAAAAAACACCGGACGCCCCGGCCATCACCCATAAACAAGTCACGATTAATTACCAAACTTTGGCGCAACGCATCATCACCATCGGGCAAGGTTTACTTGCTCAAGGGTTAGCACGCGGTGAGCGAGTCGCGATTTATTTACCCAAGCAACCGGAAACTGTCATTGCTTTTTTTGCAACCTCGTATGCAGGTGGGGTTTTTGTGCCCATCAACCCACAGTTAAAACCAGAGCAAGTGGCCTATATTTTAAAAGATTGCAACGTTCGCCTTCTCATCACAAGCCATGACCGGCTAAACCAATTGAAACCTGTGTTAGATGACTGCCATGATTTGTTCAGCGTAATTGATACCAGCAATAAATCACCACCACCAGCAAGTCACGTACATTATCAAATACAATATTGGGAACATTTACCACAACAGCAAACCCAGGCGGCTCACCGAATCATTGACAGCGACATTGCTGCTATTTTGTACACATCAGGCAGCACTGGCAGCCCCAAAGGCGTAGTATTATCCCACAGGAATATGATCACCGGTGCAAAAAGCGTGGCAGAATATTTGGAAAATACGGCCAACGACAATCTGCTTGCCGTCCTACCCTTTAGTTTTGATTATGGATTAAGCCAGCTCACCACCGCATTTCATGTGGGTGCAAAAGTTACCTTGCTCGATTATTTATTGCCAAGAGATGTAACTAAGGCGGTAACTAAACACCAAATCACTGGCCTCGCGGGTGTTCCCCCGCTTTGGAATCAATTAGCTCAATTAACCTGGCAACCGCAAGCAAATGACACCCTGCGCTATTTCACCAACTCAGGGGGCGCAATGCCTAAAGCCACATTAAATGCGCTGCGAGCCGCCTTACCTAAGGCTAAACCCTTTTTGATGTACGGCTTGACCGAAGCCTTTCGTTCCACCTATTTATCTCCCGAACATATTGATAAACGCCCAGATTCCATCGGCAAAGCCATACCTAATGCAGCGGTCATGGTCGTCCGGGAAGATGGCAGCTTATGCGGTCCCGGCGAGCCAGGTGAACTGGTACACCGCGGTGCGCTTGTCTCTTTGGGTTATTGGAATGATTCACAAAAAACCGCCCAACACTTCAAACCCGTTCCCACCCAAGAGAGTGGCTTAACCTTACCCGAAATTGCGGTTTGGTCAGGTGATACAGTAAAAATGGATGAAGCGGGCTTCTTGTATTTTGTTGCCCGCAAAGATGACATGATCAAAACCTCGGGTTATCGAGTTAGTCCAACGGAGGTGGAAGAAGTCATTTATGCCTCAGGCCTGGTATCAGAAACGGCGGTATTGGGGATTGCACATCCGGTTCTCGGACAGGCGATTGTGGTCATCGCCACCCATGCCAATCAGGGCAATCCCGAAAAGTTATTAGCCGAATGCAAAAAACGCCTGCCTAACTTCATGCTGCCGAGTCATATTGAATTTATTGAAACCCTGCCAAAAAACCCCAATGGCAAAATTGATCGCAAACAGCTGTCGCAAAAATATGCCTCATTATTCCAGGAATAACACACCATGAAAAGTATCCCACAGCACCCTCCCATGGATCAATTTACTACACAAAATAACAGTTTGGTCGTCGGAGGCGTAGAGATACCCCAACTCGCCGAACAAATTGGCCAAACCCCTTTTTACGCCTATGATCGCCAACTAATTAAACATCGAGTGCAATCCCTGCGCAATACCTTACCAACAGATATACATTTACATTATGCGATCAAGGCGAACCCCATGCCCGCCCTGGTGCAACTCATGGCAACCCTTGTCGATGGCTTCGATCTCGCCTCCGCGGGTGAAATGAAAACCGCATTAGATACCCATATGGCTCGTCAGCATATCAGTTTCGCCGGCCCCGGCAAAACGGATAAGGAATTACGGCAAGCCATTGCGGCGAATATTGTCATCAATATGGAGTCTGACCATGAAATGGAACGGATTGCCAAATTTGCCAACGAAATGAAGCTAATGCCAAAAGTTGCCATTCGGGTCAATCCTGATTTCGAACTGAAAACCTCCGGCATGAAAATGAGTGGCGGCCCTAAACAATTTGGCATTGATGCAGAACAAGTACCAAACACCTTAAAACGCTTAACTGAACTGAAGCTCGATTTTTATGGGTTTCATATTTTCAGTGGCTCGCAAAACTTAAATGCAGATAGCATTATCGACGCTCACAACAAAACATTTGAGTTAGCCTATCGCTTAACCGAGTTCGCCCCCTGTGCTCCCCGATTACTTAATATCGGTGGTGGCTTTGGTATCCCTTATTTTCCCGGCGATACCCGTTTAACCACTCAGCCCATTGCAGACAACCTGGTACGCTTATTACCCACAGTAAAAAATAAACTGCCCGAAGCAGAAATCGTGATCGAACTTGGTCGGTATTTAGTGGGGGAAGCCGGTGTATACGTTTGTAAAATTATCGACAAAAAAATCTCCCGCGGTGAAACTTTTTTAATTAGTGACGGTGGTTTACATCATCACCTCGCCGCCTCTGGAAATTTTGGTCAAGTCATCAGAAAAAATTATCCGACATGCATTGGCAATAAAGTCACTGGGGAACAAGCGCAAGTCAATGTGGTCGGCCCACTATGCACTCCGCTTGATATTTTGGCGAATAAAATGTCCTTAACCCAGGCCGAGGTTGGCGATTTCGTGGTAGTTTTCCAATCAGGTGCGTATGGATACACGGCTAGTCCAGAAAAATTTCTGAGCCACCCCGCTGTCATCGAAGTGCTGGTATAAAGGTCGTATCTACCATAATTCCGCAAGCGCCTATACTCAGCTCGGGCATAAACTATCATTGTCACATCCCCCACTTGATGAGTTTAGCATTGGACAATCGAGAAGACTGTCCAATGCCGGTTTTTAATGATTATTTTTCATTATCTACGGTGGCAGCACCGAAACATTAGCGAGCCTGTTAGATCATCTCGCCTAAATGCCCTAAAAATATTCATGAGCCCCCACATCGATTTGATTTTTGACAAACCGCTTTATTAAAAAAGCATCATCAGTAATTTCATATTGAGCGGCAGCATTTCCTGCTTCTGCGCTAGATATAGAAGCACCCGCGTCAATGGCTTGAGACGTTGTCTGCAAGCCAAAATGTAAATTGTCATAGCCAACAAATTCAGCTTTATCAGTCACTGCAATATTGGCATTTTGAGAAGTCCACGTCGCCGCAAACTCACCATTCCCTACAAATAAATTATTTTCGCCAACCAGCTCTATGCCCGGCTTAGCACGAATAAACACCCCACTATGACGTCCATTAACAATGGTATTATTGGCCATATATAAACGGTTTTTACCGGCGCTTAAACCTTCCATACCAAAGGCAATAATGGTTGAATTTTCTGCCTCGGCAGATTGCTGTATTACATTACCAATGAGCATCGCATCACCACCACCCGACACGTCCACTTGGTAACTCGCACGCCCCGTGCGACCATCAAATATTCTATTGTAAAAAAGCTGATTAACACGTGCTCGAGTTTTTACATTGTGACCGACCACCGCGCCATGCAATACACTGTATAACAAATCAAAATGTGCAATTCTTCCTATGTAAATATTATGCACTCGACCATTGCTTATCCCATTGTTGATAAACCGAGAAAAAGCCACACGGATCGTCGCTTTTTCTATATTGCTAGATAAAATACCACTTTCGTTGTTTTCAAAAGCACAATTACTCACTTTTAATAACTCACCTTCTGCGCGAATCCCCGCGCCATTTTTATCCCTCACCTTTGCGTCTTTAAACGTGATATTCTGTACTTCAATGTGCTTGCCTTGAGTCACCCAAATCGCTTTACCTTGTGCAGATTGCCCATTGGCGTGTAAAACCACCCCTTCTGGTACACCACAAATCAGCAAATGTTGCTGTTTCCAAACCGCTACATCTCCCGAATAATCACCCGCCATAATCACAACTCGATCGCCATCATTCGCTCGTTGTGCTGCCTCGCTGGGCTGTTTTAATAACTCGCGATGCCCCACCTTGATATCTTTACCCGTCACATCATTATCGGTAATTTTCAGCCGCAGCATGGCGCTTTCTCCCAATGTGACATTCGAAGCCGTATGCATTTGCAAATCCAAAAACTCATCACATTCCGCTTCAGTGTCATCGCGAATAGCAACGCTAATGCTCGCCGTTTGTTCTCCGGGAGAAAAAACTAAACGCCCATTCGACACGAGTGAAAAATCTTCATCAGGCAAGGCGCTACCTCGAAATTTTATGACAACAATAACGGGGACAGAGCTAGGCACGCTTAGCGTCGCCGCCACATTAATGATTTTATCCGCTTCGTCAATGATTAGCTCGGTTGTATCAAAATTAATCTCAGGCAATGGCGTATCATCAATCACTGAAACCATCATCAAATTTTCAGTGACACCTTGCTTGGTGCGAAATGTTATATTTAACGGTTGACTGAATTTAATCGCAAATTCTTCTTCCCCCTCCACCACACTGTCTTTGACAATGGGAACCATAATATTTTTTGTGGTTTCACCCGGAAGAAAAACAATGTCACCCGATTGTGCCACAAAATCCTGCGGTTGATCGGCAGAAATTTCTACGGTTTCATAATGAACGGTGGCTTGTTGTTTCGCCGCATGTGACAGCGACACAACGATATTCGCCTGTAACTCCGATTCATTCACCCGTACTTTTTCTATCATTAGATAGGGTTCACTTACACTACATGACGTGATCAATAAAAAATTGGCCATCACTGCCAATAACATTAACCATCCTTGAATCCCTTCAATTCTCATACGATACAGCCCCCCTAAACGACTTGTAATAATTCATGAAGACGAATAATACCATAACAACGTCCATCATCCACAACGGGTAAAACGTTAAGCGGTGAACTTCTTTCCTCCATCACTTTTAAGGCTTGCACCGCCATTACCTCCTGACTAACCACCGTTGGTGCTCGAATCAATACCTCATTGATGGAGAGAGAAAAAATTTCTGCGCCATGAGCATCCAATAAACGCCGTACATCACCATCCGTCAAAATGCCATCCAGATGACCATCACCTTCGCTAAATAAAACAATACCTAAGCCATATTGGCTCAATGCCACAATTAAATCTTTAATCGAAGACTCACTGGGTTTTAGCACGGCACACTGATCTATCGCCACCATGACATCCCTCACTTGCAATAACAAACGACGCCCCAAACGCCCTCCAGGATGATAGAGCGCAAAATCATTGGGTTGAAAATCATTGAGCTTCATGAGCGCAATAGCTAACGCATCACCAATGGCCATGCTCACCGCCGTTGATGCTGTTGGTGCTAAATCATAGGGACAAGCCTCTTCCGCCACACCACCATCGAGCACGGCATCCGCATACTTAGCCAGTGTTGACTGGGAATTGGCGGTAATCGCAATAATTTTGGCACCAAGCTTTTTGATGACAGGCAGCACTTCATTTAATTCATTACTTTCGCCGCTTTTACCTAAGGCAATGACCACATCATTTTTTTGCACAATACCAAGATCACCATGCGCCGCTTCTGCTGGATGCATAAAAACCGCTAAGGTGCCAGTACTGCTCATAGTGGCGGCAATTTTACGTGCCACCAAACCTGACTTGCCCATCCCGGTTAACACCACCTTACCATCGCTATCCATAATCAGCGCTAATGCATCAAGATACACCTGATCAATCGTTCCGACAATATGTAAAACCGCATTCGCCTCTTTCTGCAATACATCACGAATAACGTCGAGTGCAAACTTATTATTTTCCTTATCCATATAAATACTCTCTGAACCCACTGTCACCACCACTGGCTCTATGCTCATAATTGATGACAGACCACCTAAAATAACACCGCTATCGGCACGTTAAAAGCGCTCATCTAATCAGAAAATTTCTAAGAATTGCGTTTATCTTGATCGGGATTTAACAGAAAATGATAGGCGTCACGCAATGCCATTTTACTGGATAAGATGAGATCAGCCACTTCCCTGGCGGCTCCAGCCCCGCCGACCGATTCAGTGACCCAATCGGCCATTTCTTTGACTAAGGGATATCCATCTTGCACGGTACAGCTCAGGCCAACCTGCTTCATGACCGGGACATCAATCACATCATCACCGACATAAGCCACTTCTTCGGCATGAATATTCAGCTGCTGGATCAATTGGTCAAATGCATGTAATTTATTATGTACTCCAGAAAAAAAATATGGAATGCCAAGATCATCAATACGGCGCTGTAAAGGTAACGATTGTCGGGCACTAATGACCGCGACATCAATACCATGGCTCATCAGCAACTTAATACCCAGTCCGTCTTTCACATTAAAATGTTTAATCGACTCACCTTCGGCACTATAACTTAAGCTACCATCGGTTAATACCCCATCGACATCAAAAATAACCAATTTTATTTTTAATGCTTTTTTTTGAATCCCTTCGCTAAGATGACTCATCATGCCAAGGTATTTTCAATATCGCCAGCTTCTTTACAAGCTTGGTCAATTTTCACCAATACTTTAAGCAAAGCTTCCATCTTATGCAATGGCCAGGAGTTAGGACCATCACTCATCGCATTATCTGGATCGGGATGTGTTTCCATAAATAAGCCCGCGACGCCGACCGCCATCGCCGCTCTCGCTAATGCTGGCACCATTTCCCGCTGTCCACCCGACTGATGACCCTGACCACCGGGCAATTGTGCCGAATGGGTCGCATCAAATACCACCGGTGCCTGAGTCTCTCTCATGACGACCAATGAGCGCATATCAGAAACCAAATTGTTATAACCAAATGAAACACCTCGCTCACATACCATAATATTTTCATTGCCTACCGCACGCGCTTTATCAACCACGTATTTCATATCCCAAGGGGCTAAAAATTGTCCTTTCTTAAGGTTCACGGGCCTACCTGCCGCCGCAACCCGTTGAATAAAGTTGGTTTGGCGACAAAGAAAAGCCGGTGTCTGTAGTACATCAACAATCTCACTCACTTCGTCAAGCGGAGTATCCTCATGCACATCGGTTAAAATCGGCACACCGATTTGTTGTTTCACGTTATCCAAAATACGCAAACCGCCCGCGAGTCCTGGTCCACGAAAACTCGACGCCGATGATCGGTTTGCTTTATCAAATGAGGATTTGTAAATAAATGGAATACCAAGCCGCCCGGTCATTTCCTTTAACGCGCCGGCGGTATCTATCGCCATTTGCTCGCTCTCGATAACACAAGTCCCCGCCATTAAAAAAAAAGGCTGAGTCAAACCAACGTCAAATCCACATAATTTCATCGTATCTCCTACAGTCTTTGCACTATTCATAATAGCGATGGAACAGATGAACCAAGTATTGTGCAAAACAAAAGTCATACCTTACCATAAGAAGCGCTTTATGATGAACTCATGCCCCTGGTGTCTGCCAGAGTTGGAGCGGATAAAAAATGACCAAAAGGTGGTATATCAACCGTTTTGAGGGCAACTCATTCGCTAAACGATACGGGATGATGCTGATGAAACTAGAAAAAAATTGGAGAGTAAACACAACAGGAAATATCTTAAGAAATAAAAAAAGAAAGGATTAGTTGAATAAACAAGAGACATTCTATGCTATTTTTTTATGATACTAATTATTATCCTACTTCTTTAAAGCTATCTCAACCAAAAACCCCATCCTTCATCCAACATTGTTCTTTACTAGCAAATCATTTTCATGATTGAATACCTTTAACCCAAGCCAGTGTTATATGTTCAACATCTGCACGCCAATTAGTACTAGAAAACGTATGATTTGCTGTCGATAATTTTCTAAACTCCACGGATTTCTTTTTTAACGTTTGATCCCATTCATGAGAATTCTCAATCAAATCACAAAATTGATCCGCCGTCAGATCATTTCCGCTCAGGATAATCAGGGTATCCCCATTAAAACGCTTTAATCCCTCCAACATACGGTCAGGCAACGAAGCCACGCTGTTACTATCCGCACCCCTCTCACCTTTATCAACATAAGCTGTTCGTGATAAATCAAAGAGGGATCTCAAGGAACGTCCAAAATGGAACTGACCGGTTAATAATTTTTTCCAAAGGCCATGACTTAGCAAGCGAGTTAAATAATAATGTTTTAAATACGCTTTCGCCTCACCCGCTTCTGTTTTCACCCAAGGATTAAGCAAAACCATCCCTTTCACACGCTCATCTGAATATCCATAAAATAGTGCAGCTGAGGCCGCATCGCATAATCCCCATAATATGACATTTTCAAGTTCAGGGACTTGCTGAAAAAAAACATCAATGACCGTCCTGATATCTTCATTGACATTCTCAAATGTACGGATATCTCCACTGCTATCACCCATCCCTCGATAATCGAATCGCATCACAGGAATTCCGTTATTGGCCAGCACTCTAGCCAATAGAAGAAACTGACGATGACTTCCCACTCGATATTGTGGTCCTCCGACAACAATTAAAACGCCTTTTGAATTTGACTGCTCAGACTGATGAATAATACCCATTAAATGCTGTAAACCACAATCAATAACAACGGGCTGCTCATTGATCTTCATTGAGTTGCACTCACTAAGATATCTACCGTTGAATCAAGCAATGAGGGAACATCAACTATTTCTGTCGCCATCCAAAACGGAGGACCAGTGACTTTTTCAACGGAAACATCAAGACCTTTCTCTTTCATTAAATCAATCATTTTTTGATTTTGTATCGGTATCGAACGATTTTCATCAGAGACAATCTCAAACCAGAAAACTCGTGCACGAAGACAATCCAAGCAACTAATAAATTTCGCCTCCCCCAATCCACTCGCTAGCTTAGGTGACAACATATAACCTGCCACCTCCACTGACTGCCCCTTCACTAGAGACGCTTTAATCTCTTTAACCGTCAGTTTATTCGCTGAAGCCTTCGACATGTCAGCGGCAAGTTTAAGACGAAGAAACTGAGATAAAAAAACATCGCCATTGATAACAGGTTGCCACAGAGTAAAACAATCAATACGCGCCAATATTTCTTCAGGCAATTGCGCCACTAAAAGCGCCCCAGAACGCATTGAAAGTAGTGAAACATTCATGATGTTTTTTTCAGAAAACCAATCGATACAGCATTTTAAATCCTCAATCCATTCGACCCAAGTCGCCTCTGAAAAATCGCCTTCACTATCGCCTGTTCCATACAAATCTGGCAGTAATACAGTAAAGCCGGCCTCAGCTAATCGTCGAGCTTGCTGTGACAACATACGTCGAGATTTATTCATCTCTTCAGCAAACGGAGGAACAACAAGCACAGCCCTCCCATTACATCGATCTGGAATAGGCAAAAAAGCCAGACAGAAAAATCGGCCTTGCAAACCATCTAGATAAAATGGATGAAGCTGATATTGCCGATTATTCACGTGCTTCCAGCTTATTCTCTACGAAAGACACCAAACTACCAATCGTCTCAAAGGTTTCTGCTTCAATTTCATCATCATCAACGACAAAGCCATAATTGTCTTCCAAAGCGGTAATGACAGACACAACGGCCATTGAGTCAAACTCTGGAATACTGCCTAAAAGAACGGTTGACTCACTCATATCATTGGTACCTTTTAACTGCAAAGTCGCCACTAATATCTGGATTATTTCATCACTGATCACACAAGACTCCTACAAAACTCAATAGTTAATGTCATTTTCACGTATATTTATAAAAACCTGCGCTCTTTTCCGCTGACTTGTCGATATATGGATATACGGGGATATTGACGAAAACATGATTTGCACCGATCCAATCAGTAAAAATAGCTGCGATGCGAGAATACGCGCACCGAGCCGCTTATGACTTCTCAGCGAAGAAACATTAAATGCAGAAATCCGGCTCACGGTCCCGACTACCCCCTGACGACTCATATACCGATTTGCATGCTCCCACAATTTGGCAAAAGCCAGACTAAATCTAAATTTAGGCACAATATAGACATCGTAATCCCAGCAAGCAAGCCCTTTGGGTAACGGATGATAATCACACAACACCTCGTCTTCTCTATAAATCTCAGTCGCAAGCCAAATATATCCAGCAAAAGTTTCATCTTTAAACACACAGAAACAAATAGAACCTTCACTGTAACGCCATTGAATCACGTCACTTGAGCGTGGAAATAACTCGGTCTCAGGGTCATCAGCATAAATTTGTCGAATCGTTAAATTCTTACCCCGCGCGGCAGAGATAAGTGGTTCATTAGAAATCGGCTGTAATGTGAGATAATATTTGATCACACTCATATTACCCGAGCTAATTTTTCCTAATATTTTACCAAGCATATAATAACATGCATTTAAAGCACCTAATTCAGCCTTTAAGCCCATAAACTTAGCAAACATATCTAAAGTCACCCTACCCACGTGATGATTAAAAACAAACCGCAACAGAAACAAGGCACGCTATATTATCGACTTCCACCAGTCGCCTAGCAACTACCTATTTCGCCCTATACTTCCACAGAAATACAACAGCTATTATCCACCGCTACCTCATAACTTTGAATATCTCTCAATCAAAAATACATATTTAGGAAATATCGAAGGCCAGATTGATGAGCTCTGATAGAAAAAATGCAAGCATAGCTGAAAATTGAAGAACACGCCAAGATGACCTACCGGCAGGCACATAAAGTGTATTTAATTGTCTGACCTAATTATATACTCCTCGGTAATTGCCCTTTCATCCATTCAATCGTTCTTTATCTACAGAGCAATCGCTCTATAGATATAATGATATAACAAGGGACAAAAACAACCGTTTTAGGGGACGATTTCATGCCATAAATATGGCATGACCTTAACTGTCAAAATAGATGGAATCTTTAACCAGTTGTTTTAATTAATTTTTGCAGAACGATAGCCCTACTTCTACTCCCCGTAATCGGAAACACCAAATCCAAGAAACGAACGCCAACGGCGAGTACCACAATATTATTTATTCTTTCAAAGAATCCATGGCCTATGAGAAATGAGTTTAAGCAATGACACACACCTGATTTCTTACCTCAATACCTATTTCTTCGAAGCCTCAAATTTCTTAATTTTTCTATCCAGCCCCGTCAACGGATAGCCAAGTTTAGCGGCCTGATCAGCATATTTCTTTGCCTCATCGACCTCTCCTATATCAATCGATAACAAACCGAGCATATACAATATCTCCGAAGACTTCTCATCTGCAATCTCATTTCCTTGTAGGAATATTTTTTTTGCTGCAACAATATCTTTCTTATCCTTATAAATTAAGCCCAACAGAGTATATGCATTAATACGTTGAGGATGATGCTTTATCACCTCCTCTAGAAACCTGATGGCAGTATCATATTCTTTCAACCCTCGATAGGCTCGGGCAATTGCCACAGAATACATGGCCCACCAAGGTGAAGAAACCTCGGTCCTATCGTAGGAAAACATCACATCGGCGATGGCTCCTCGGTACAGTCTCTCCCTCTTTGCTGAGGAAGCAGCAGCCATGGCACGATCAAGATGGGTTATACCTGCACAATAATGCCAAGCACCCCCGTTTCGATCGCCAATTTTAAACCACGTGTCGGCTTCGCTTTTTGGCACTCTTTTCCAAAACCCATTTCGCTTAGCAACATCCAAGTGTGCATACATGGCCTGACAGTAATGCGGCCAACGTACAAACTCCACCTCTGTCGGTGTAAAGTTAAAGGCAGCCACATCACAAATTACGACATAACACATAAAAAAACCGATTATAAATAACCGCGCCTTTTTTGCTTTTTTAGTAAATACCAATCCATACCTCCTTTTTCCTAGCAATCCACACCGGGCAACAAACATCAGAATGAATAAATATTAACATAATTATTAGAGATATAATAAAAAAACAGAAATAAACAACGCCAATAGCAACAATAATTAACCCATTTAGTCAAACCACCTCGTTTGGAGTTACGACCAATTTGAAACATAAAAAACGACAGCGAGTCATCGCAAATTCAACGATAGAATTCATCAAAAAAGGGTTAATATGCTATCAGCCATGCCGCGATCACTATATAAACCACGCAAATTGATCATTTAGGGAAGTACGCCTAATCGAGTGCAAAGTGCACACCTAATCGGATTGTTTTTGATCAAAAAAAACACAATGCCAAAGATGAGCAACGAAGAACCTCAACTGAGTGAGTGATACACTAATTTCACAACGCTTTCAAATGAAGCTATGTTAAAATCAGAAAATTAAGCCAATACCAACTGAATATAAATTCAAGACAAAACGAACAAGCACCGAAATCTCTGAATATACAAAAAAAGTCAACCACATCTTAATGTGGCAATGATCAATGACATATAAGACTAGATAGCAGAATTATGAACAACTTTATTTTTTGGCAGAATTTAAATAAGAACAATCTAAATATTGACCGCGTCAAACACGCCCTTGCAAGCACCACAAACAGCGGTAAATTTGAACAATTGTTTTATAATGAATCAGACGGACTCATGTTTTGTTATCGCAACAACAGACCACTGCTTCAAGAGAATGACAAAACTCTGTTCTTCTCTGCTAACAACGATATCAACTATAAAAACAGTCAAGGCCTGACTGCCGCTCAGACGGTAATAAACGATTTTACCAACTCGGGTAAAATTGACATCTCTCTATTTTCAAACAATTTTTCTTTTTTACTCATTAATAAATCGACGGCGACAATCACGGTCGCAATAGACCGATTTGGCATCGAAAATTTATACTATTGCAAGGTGAATAATACATTTGTTGTCAGTTCGTCTATTGAAGCTATTTTAGCCTTGCACCCCGCGTCCTTTACGATATCGAATCAAGCGATTTTTGAATACATCTATTCTCATATTATCCCCAGTCCATTTACTATCTACAATGAGATTTATAAATTAGAACCAAGCCAAGCAATTACCGTGACAGAAAAAAACCTCACCAGTGAAATCTACTGGCTACCTCACTTTTCTGAGGCGATGACAAAAAGTATAAATAATTTAGAAGAAGAAACAAGATCGCTTCTAAATGAAGCGGTGAAAAAACTCAACACTTCAGAAACGACGGCGGCTTTTCTCAGTGGAGGTCTTGACAGTTCCACCGTATCGGGATATCTAGCCAAAACAAGCACTAAACAAGTATCAACATACACCATGGGCTTTGCAGAAGCGGGCTATGATGAAACTGAATACGCAAAAATTGCGGCCAAACATTTTAATACAAAATTCAGAAGCTTATACGTAACACCCAATGATGTAGCTAACGTCTTTTCTGATGTTATTACCTCGTACGATGAGCCTTTTGGTAATTCCTCGGCGATCCCCTCATATCTTTGTGCAAACTTTGCAAAATCCGAAGGGAAAACAACCATACTGGCCGGTGATGGGGGTGATGAAATTTTCGCGGGTAACGAGCGATATGCAAAACAAATGATTTTTGAGTATTATGAAAAAATGCCTAACATAGCGAGGAAAAACCTATTAGAGCCTATTTTTCTAAACTCGCTACCTTACACAAAAATATTTCCATTTTCTAAACTAAAAAGCTATATCGAGCAGGCCAACATATCAATGCCAGATCGAATGGAACGGTATAACTTCATTAATCACTTCAATGCTTCCACTATTTTTACTCATGATTTTCTAGCAAGTATAAACCAAAATTTATCACTCGAACAAAAGCGAAAAGTGTACAACAGGCCTGACGAAGCCTCTATGCTCAATCGTATGTTATATATGGACTGGAAGTTTACTTTAGCAGATAATGATCTAATCAAAGTGAGTCAAGCATGCAAACTGGCAGGCATCAAAGTACGATACCCTATGTTAGATACTCAGCTCGTAGAATTTTCTACGCGCCTACCTTCTGCACTCAAGATGGAAAGACGACAATTACGCTCTTTCTATAAAAAAACATTCAAAGGATTTTTGCCTCTTGAAATTATCAACAAGCCAAAACAAGGCTTTGGACTACCCTTTGGCGAATGGCTAAAAAAATCACCAAAGCTACAAGAACAAATTTACGACAATTTAAGCAGCTTAAAGCACCGAAACATTATCAATAAAAAGTTCATTGATGAAATCATTCATATTCACCGCACTCAAAAAGCATCCTCTTATTATGGAAATATGGTATGGATATTAGCCGTACTACAAGTGTGGTCTACATCTCGCCGGCTATAATACTAACTTAGCTAAAATCCATAAGACATCATCCACACACAGTAAACAATAAATTAAAAAGCATGGCTACAATTAAAAATGTCAACAAGCAAATTGCTAAAGGCTCGATATGGATGGTTTTGTTTAAGCTCATTGAAAAATCAATAAGCATCATTTCGACAATCATACTGGCGCGACTTTTAAGTCCAGAAGATTTTGGCCTCGTCGCTATTGCACTCATCGTTGCTAGTTTTCTAGAGCTACTACGCGCATTCAATTTTGACATGGTGCTGATACAAAATCAAAAAGCCACTAGAGAACACTACGATACTGCATGGACATTTAACATTATTACAACAACATTCGTCGCCCTTCTGCTAATCGCTTTAGCCCCCCTCGCCACTAATTTTTATGACGACACACGATTGTACGATATTTTTCTTGTCTTATCTTTTGGTATATTCATTTCCGGCTTTGAAAATATTGGCACTGTCGCCTTCAGAAAAGAATTAACTTTTCATAAAGAATTTGTTTATTTACTTGGAAAAAAACTCATTGGCTTTATCATAGGAATCAGTCTGGCACTATATTATAAAAACTATTGGGCGTTAATCGGCGGAACAATAGCAACCTATATTGGCGTAGTCATACTCAGTTTTGCTATACATAAGTATCGCCCCTCATTCTGCCTTAAAAAAGCCAAAGAGTTATTTAGCTTTTCTGGCTGGTTATTATTAAATAATACACTCAATTTTTTAAACTATCGGATGCCAGAAGCTATTATAGGTAAATTTTCTGGCACAACGGCACTTGGATTTTTTTCTTTATCCACCGATATCACGAAGCTGACATCGACAGAAATTGTATTGCCAATAAACCGCGCCGCATTTCCTGGATACTCCAAACTCAACCAAGATTATATCGCATTAAAAGATAGCTTCCTAAATACGCTTGGCATGATCGCTATATTAACATTTCCAGCCTCACTTGGTTTTTCTGCCATTGCACCGATCATGGTACCTATTTTACTCGGAGACAAATGGATTGAAACCATTGTCATCATGCAATTACTTGCCATATCAGGGCTAGTTGGATCCATCTCGGCCATCCAGATGATTTATCTTGCCATCGGAAAACCACAAATCATGACTCGAATTTTTTTAATAAAATTCATCGTCACTACACCGATTTTTATCTTCATGTTATATGAGTACCAACTCGCTGGTGCAATAGTTGGACTCATTATATCATCCATATTAATGCTACCAATTAATTTTTATCCTATTCAAAAAGAACTCAAGATAAAAACAGGAGAACTAATCTCAAAGTTTCTGCGACCCGCACTGGCGGCGACAATCATGTTCATCACTCTTACAATCGTTATTAATACCCAAATTATAAATGATCAACATCAATATTCTTTTATATCATTAATACTCAATGTATTACTCGGCGCTTTTATGTATGTCATATCGATGCTCATTCTTTGGAAAATGGCTAAATATCCCAACGGTAGTGAACAACAGATTTTAACCATACTTAAAGAGCAACTATCCAAACATTATAAACGAATAAAAAATATAAATTGAAACAAAATTTCATATTACGACCAACCGTACAAGGTAACATATGAACAAAATACAAGCCTGCTTTTTTATACCCGTATGCGCTTCGGACAAGCAACGCGTACTTTGGACGATAGAGAGCATACGAAAATTTTGCAACAACTATATTATTTATGTACTCGTGGATGGAATGAAGCCAGATTTTGAAGATCTATTTGATGAATCCGAAGATTTAATCGTTATATTTATCGATAAACCAACTAATCGCCATTGGGGACTCATATGGAGAATGCAAAATAATGGTATGCGTCACGCTTTAATGCGCAACGATCTAGATGATGAATGTATTTTTGTAAAAATCGATGCCGATGCCGTGATCGTACGTGAAGAATACATAGAAACCGCCCAGCAATTTTTTCGCAACAATCCTCGGGCAGGGCAAGTTGGCCAAGTGTTCACAAATATAGTAGGCCTTCCACTCAAAAACAAAGGCTGGAAAAATTATTTTGAAAATCGTTTTAAGCCATTAGGCCTGCTTAAGTTATGGGCAAAATACCTGCAAGAAGGCTTTGGGCCACTAAAAGCATACCAACTAACAACGCAATTTAAGCACATATTTGTCGTTGCCGCAAAAAATGGATATATCAACGGGTGCTTTGCCATTGGTGGGAGCTACATGTTGAGAAAAGCCGTTGTCGAGGTAATGGAAAAAAATGATTTATTATTAAACTCTCCGCTATGCTTCATCCCCGATGTTGGGGAAGATGTATTAATGACCCCACATGTTTATTATGCGGGCTACGAAGCCGATGACAGCATTGGCGAAAATGGACTATTCGCGGTCTATGGCGAAGAACTGCTAGTACACCCAATGCAATTAAAAAAAGATGGGAACTATATTATACACCCTTTAAAATATGGCTACACAAGAGAGGAACCAAAGCTCAGTGAGCTTGACTGTATTAACCTTCTATTGGACAAATAAGAATATGTCTAAGGAATACATGAAAACAGCGAATAATGACGGCAAACATTTTAGAAAAATAACAATGCATTTAAAACTACCTACAACTATTTAACAAAATGAACGTTTGGAAATCGACTGGCTATGGAATACTGATAAACAGCTTCATTTTTATAATAAGCCCCTGAGAAAAAATAAACATCTTTATCCATTAGTGCAGATAAGATCATCACATGCAACCTATCTGTATAGATAGCCTTATACTTATTAATAACTTTCATCATGCTACATACAGATTCGACACTATATTTTTCATCAAAAACCATCGGATGAAATATATTTGATAAATCTAAATTCCCCTTTAATACCTTTTCCTGTCGACTCTCAATATCAACACGATATGCATCCAGGCGCGAACCTGTAATAAACCTGCTGACTCCCCGAAAACCGCCAGATAATGCCACTAAAGCAAATTTTAGATTCTGTTTCATTGCTTTTGCATAATCCACATGCGTACAGTAAGACTTAAAAAATTCCATCGTATCAAACCCTAAAGCCATATCATGACTGATAAAGACATTCGCTTGTATCGCTTGTTTTTTAACATATTCATAAGTTATCAATTCACGGCAGAAAATATCAACATTATCTCCAAAGCTATTTAGCAAATCCACATGCGAATCAATTGTATGAGGCAAAATAACTAGCCGAGAAACTTCTCTATGGTGCATGCCAAGAATATTTCGTGCGTAATCATAATAAGAAACTAAATTTCCTCCCCCACCATAGACCAGTACTCTCCCCTTAAGCGACATATTCTTTTGATACATTTCATACCGTACACCCAGTTTATTAAACTGCTGCAATGTAGCACAAAAAATAAGCGAATCTCCCGCATTCCCTGGGTTGGGTAAATAAACGACTTCGTCATCACTCATATCTGCTAAATATTCTACAGGGTTCATTTACTATATCTCTAAGTTTGCTTATATTTACGTTACACATTTCGAGCAGTTTTTAACTCTGCTCAAACACCATTCATTATGCGAATGCGAGTAATTAACTAATGGTGGAAATTATTTCGTCTAAAATATTTATCAATAACACTCAGCATATACACGATAAACTTATTAAATATAACAGTTTTTATACACCTATTTTGGTACAATCCAGTAAATATTATCTGCCAAACGCAGATAATACTAGAACAGTTCGTATCAATACACTTTTATTAAAACGGAAACATAACATTGAATACACAACTATTAATCACAGGCGGGAAACTAAGGCCAAATGGATTTGAATTGGGCGAAGGAAAATATTATGGTTGTGCTAAATTATTGAAAATTGACACAACTACCTCAGAGGTATCCGAGTTGCTTTATATAGACAAAGGCAACGAAAATTCCCCAGACGAACATCCAAATCTCGAATTTACCGTCGGTGATGTTGATCATAACAACCTCTGGCTCGCCATGGATACTGAAATAAGATTATATCAGTATCCTGAACTGAAACTCATCAAAGTCTTCTCTCACCCCAGCTTCCATAATGTACATTCGGTGGCGGTACGTGGTGACGAATTGTACGTGACTTCAACTGGGCTAGATACTGTTATTGTTCTTGATAAAAATAGTGGAAATATTAAACAGTATATGAATGCTGAAGGTAAACCCACTTGGCATCGATTTGACAAAGAGACGGATTATCGAAAATTACACTCAACAAGGCCGCATGATTGCCATCCAAATTATATATTTTGGATTGGAAATGATCCTTGGGTCACCCGCTGTACTCAAGAAGATGCCGTTAAGCTAACAGATGTATCACAACGAATAGCCATTAGCGGCCCAGAAAAAGAGATCAGCGTCCATGATGGAATCGTCGAAGGAGATTATATCTATTTCACTTCCGTTGATAGCTACATTATAGTCGCAGATATTAAACAACAAAAAGTAGTGGAAACCTTTAATATCTCCAATCTTAAAGGTTACGGTGGTTTGCGTGGCTGGTGCAGAGGACTTTATATCGCCGGTGATATACTTTACGTTGGCTTTTCTCGCCTTAGAAAAACCCGCCGTATCGAAAAAATTGAATGGGTAAGTCGATTAATCAATAAAGGAAAAACGATAGAAGATTGCTCAGTATTAGGGATAAATATGTCTACCAGGGAAATTGTCTCCGATTATATTATCCCAACAGATATGATTGATGCAGTATATTCGATTCTCCCCGAACCAAACAAAACATAACAACACTAAGTCATGTTATATCATGCGACGAGCCTATTGTTATGACTAAAGACATTATTATCTAACATCAGCAATAAACATAATTTAGCTGACAAAGTAATACGTTAAAAATAGGCTCTAACATCCATTTATGCGAGCATACTGAGTTTTTTATCCAGTTTTGTTTTTCGCTTCATCTGGCGTGTTTTTAAAACAGCCGGTTAAATTGAATTGATATGCTGTTTAGCCATAACCAAATATCTCCCTTTTTTAAAGCGATGTGTTCCAATAAAGTGAAATAATTTGACTTTGGACTCATCAATTTCTGGCTCATAAAAGGGATAATATTGATATGGTAAAATACGACTATTCTCGCTATTAGCAATAATATAATTAGATGCGACTTGCTCACTCCCCCATTCGAGCCATTTTTCCTTCCCAATCTTTTGCTCTATCTCACAACTAAAATCCGTTAACGTTTTAATTGAAGACGACTGCCTTGCAAAACCAGTCAAGCCAGAACATCCTCTAACATAAAGCCTATTCTCTGCATTATGGCAGCGCTTAAATGCTTTTTCTGCTTCGTTTTGCACATGCAGGCTAGTCCGTTCCCAAACAAGATAACTTGCATTCACGAAAGACATTTTATCAAAACCCAATTTCGAGGTAATTGTAAAGCTCTTATTATCTTTTATTGCCGCTATTATCTCATCAGGGCGCTTCAATGTTAAAATATCTGCGTCCATTTGAACAACATAAGAGTGCTCAATATTTTTTAGAATACAAATCAGCCTTTCCCATGTTCCCCCTGTTGGGAGACTATGCAACTGAAGCTCGTCGATAGAAACAATTTTTAAACCTTTAATACAGCGGTGTAATAATTCATGATTTTTTTCGGATAAATTATCAGAAACAACAATTATCGACCTTGGCGTCAAATATTGACAAAAAGAAGACACGGCTAAAAGATACATATTAATATCAGGATCACATAGCTGTGTAACAAGCAAAAAATTAGATGTGTCATCCACATTGACACAGGTTTTTTCTCTTATCAAGTTGGTTTGAACATTGAAAAAATATCGGTTCAGCTTCTTTCGTAGATTATAAAACACAACCCAATATCCTTTTAATATCTTTAGAACTTTATCATTACAATAACACGCGAACTTTATCAGTGGGTTTTAATGATCATTCACTTAAAAATCCACTCAAACGCTTCGGATATATACTCACGCTTAATGCCTCGCTCGAAAAGCTTCGGTAATGCTACGAAATGCAAATTTATCCAAATTTTCATCCCAGGGTGTGAACCTGGGTAACTCATAAATATCATCCTGAGAAGTGGCTATCGATTTCCTCGTAGACACGGCCGCTTTAAAGTTAAGATGCTTAACAACACCGACATCCTTTTCAGTATAATCCGAACTTGGCCTTCCATTGGGATAAGCAAAATACTCCACCTTATCCTTTAACAAACTTTCTAACATCTCTTTACTTTCGGCTATTTCGTTATACGAGTCTTGCCTGGATAAATTAGCTAATATAGGATGGGTATGGGTATGGGCTCCAATCATTACATTATTTCGATGTAATTCTAAAATCTCACTCTCGTTTAACATTAACGGGTCACGTTGATAGCTCGTCATCGACGTGATGCTCTCAACAATTTCTTCTCGTTTTTCATGAGGCAAATGTTTAATTTTATGTAATATCAAATTGACCAACGCCACACGTTGCTCATTATCGACACATGGCGCCTCATTCAAATTAAGCTCAGACAATGTTATTTCCCCGGAAAAAGAACGAAGAGATTCAATGATCATATCATTCCACATTATCCCTCGATTAATAAAGCTCGTTGCAATAAATATTGTGGCGGGTAAATTGTATTTTTTTAAAATGGGCAAGGCATTGGTATAATTATCCAAATATCCATCGTCAAAAGTGATACAAGCGGCGCGCTTAGGTAACGTTTTGGATTCAAGACGCTCCACCGCTTCAGCAAGAGGAATGACACAAAATGCTTCGGATAAAATCCGCATTATTTGATCAAAACGTTTAATATCCGGCTCACCTGGTAACAGAGGATCAAGATTATCCAAGACTCGGTGAAATATAAATATCTGTACTTTGCCTTTGTCATACCCCGGCAAAGCCAAACTAGCGAGCAAACGATATATTCCGTTTTTGGACATTTTCAACCTCATTTTTAAGCTGCTCCCGACATAAAACACCAGTAATCACGACGATGCTCATTAAATGATACGGCAAATCAAAATAAGCTAAACCAAGAAAAGCACCGGCAGACATATAAGCGATAATCCCAACTTGAACCATTTTGACTAGCTCATTCATCCATTGCAAATCCTCATGCCCTTTAACCATTTTTTTAACTTTGCGTGCCTCCAAAAAAACTAAAACCCAAAGTAAAAGAAAAAGCAATAAACCAACATACCCCTGCTCACCGAGTACTTCGAAATAAATACTATGCGCATCATGAAAATCATCGGGAATTGGGGCATATTTTAAAAATGCCTCAGGAGTGAACGAGCGAAACCCACCACCTATTAATGGGTGATCATTCGCCAAATTAACAGCAAAATACCAAGCATTAATACGACCCAGCGCTGATGCATCCTGCTCGTAAGTTTGTATCGTATTCATACGATCAAACCATTTGTCAGGAATAACAGGAATACCGGCAATAATTACCCCAATAATAAGCGACATCGTTAATACTTTTCGTTTTGTACCTAACCATAAAAAAAACAACATCACAAAGGCGGCTAAAAGAGCCCCTCTTGAATAAGACGTAATCACTGAGACAAAACATAAAAAAATAGATAAAACTAAACTATATTTAATATATTTATTCTTTGATACAGTAAATAAAAAATACATCAGTGGTATCACCATCAATAATGCTAGCGCCATTTCATTATTTCCCGTGATAAACGAATCGGCAGGCCCCGTTATCCTGTAGTGAAACCCAGTAGCAAGTGAAAATAATCCACCTTTTATTCCAAAAAAACCGATCGACAATACAATGACCCACACTAACTGTATTAGTCTTTCTTTGCTGTTAATAAGCATTAGCGTGCATATGATTAAAATTTGAATTTTCAACCATCGATCCAATTCGGTAAACGCGTCATCTTTATTCATAGCAAATGCGAATGTGATGATTGTCCAAAAAACAAAAACAAGCCAGCCGATAGTGACTTGATTCCAGACCAACTTCTTTTTTTCTTTTGAAAAAATCATCCCTATAAACAAAACCCCAGCAATAATGGCACTGAAAGGCATGTTATAGGCAAAACCCCATGATAAGCGATGAGGATTCATATACCCTAACCACGACCAAACATACACACCGATATGCGGGCGCATTAAAATAGACGGAATCATTCCAAATACGATGAGAGTAATAATTAAATCACGCATTCTTATTCTTCAATAAATTTTCAAATTGAATGATAACTCGCTCAGCATTGTGAACCCAGGTAAACTTTTTTTCATCAATGGTTTCTTTTGCCCGGCTAGAAATTCGTCTCCTTAACTGGCTATCTTCACAAAGTGTTTCAATCGTCCGATAAAAACTATCTTGGTTATCCGCCTGAAATAGCAATGCATTATCTTCATGACTAAGAATTTCACTTATATTATCTTTGCGAGGCGCAATAATAGCCCGCCCCAAAGCTAAATATTCAAATATTTTGAGTGGTGACGCATAATCCACGACGTCCGGCTGCAATGCAATATCGAATGCTGACACATAACTGGCCACTTGTTCTCTATTAATGATACCCGTTATGGTCACTCGGTCCCCTACATCTAACTCTTTAGCCCTTTTTTCAATACTCGCACGTGCAGGCCCATCTCCAACGATCAATAAGTGGCGAGGATATGATTGCTCGCCAACCACAAGATCAACCACTTTATCCAGCCCATGCCAATCTCGCGCAAACCCAGTAAACCCCAGAACGAGCCTCCCTTCTAACCCAAGTCTTTTCTTTGCGCTATTGATGTCTGGAATATCATCAAATTTATCACGATCAATACCATTGTGAACGACTATCATTCTTTCTTTAGGTACACCTTGCTCATGGACTTTTCCGGCTAATACTTCAGTCACGGGTAATACGCCCTCAGCGCCTTGCCAAGTATATCGCTCCGTCCATCGTGCAAGCTTCTTTAATGTGATGCTATCATATTTATTTCGCTCCTCATACAAAGGCGCGTTGATTTCCAATAATAAAGGCAGATTATATTTTTTTTTTGCCCAAATTCCCGCTGGAAAAAATAAATTATATCGCTCGTAAATCACATCAGGATTATGCTCTTTTATCGCCAAGCTGAGTCGGCGATAGGCATATATTGAATAAAAAAACTCGATAAGCTCATACAAAGCCGAAGGAACAAACTGCTTTAATAGACTAACAATCCCTCCGCCCGATCCAAATTCTGCACTTTGTGAAATAGACGGGGCAACAACAATAATTTCATGGCCAAGTTTTCGAAAAGCTTTAATCATTTCTTCAACATGAACATATTGACCATCTTTCGATGCAATTCTATGATGGTATAATATCTTCATCTCATACACCTAAGCCCCTTGAAAACAGTTTTTTCTGCCCAGGTAGGCACTTCATCCTAGTCATATTGTGTGGCATAACCTCTTACTCAAAGCATCTACTTGGCACATTAGCCAATCATTGTGTAATGGCATTGGGAGATTTTTTTCAATCACGTTTAGTCTGTAGCAATACGACTTCTTAATATCACCTTTCAGGCACATTACCTAACATAAGAATTTTGTTAAATATCTTCAGCTGTCCTTCTGTTGTTTTATTCCAGCTAAATTTTTCAGCATATTTCCGAGTGTCTGTACTGTTAGGATATTGCAAAAATAGTCGTTTCACAGCATCCATGATAGCCTCAACACTCCTATCGGCTGTTAGCACACCGGCTTCAGGTGCAGCAACGACCTCTGGCGTCCCCCACAAAGGTGTCGCGACAACGGGCGTTCCACACGCAATCGATTCCAAAAGCACATTAGCCATCCCCTCCCGGCTTGAGGCCAAGATGAGCGCATCGGCGGCGACCATGTACTTCCGTAAAACATCAGGGGTCAATGCCCCGAGAAAAACAACCCTATCGTCTAACCCACGATCCATTGCCTGCTGCTTCAACTGAGTGTCTAACTCACCATCGCCGGCAATATATAACGTAAACTCTGATAACCCTTGAAGTGCATCTATAATCAAGTGATGCCCTTTTCTTTCAATAAGATATCCAACCGACAGCAAACTTTTCCCCGAGATATTAAGCGCTTGCCTTATCTGCTCTTTAGCATCAGGGTCACCTGGGTGGAAAAAATTTAAGTCCACACCATTTCTTAACGGGGTAATTCGATCAGCAGCCATACCCAAACTGACCATTTCATCTTTTAGCGCTTGGCACACGGTAATCATTGCTGAACTATTTTTCGCAGCCCATAATATCCACTTACGTGGTAACCAATATTTAGGAATCAGATTGATATCCGTTCCCCTAGCTGTGACTACATAGGGCTTCTTGGCCACCGCTGAAATAAGTGCGGCTGAAATTCCGTCCGGGTAAAAATAATGGGCATCAATAATATCAAAGTTATATCCTTGAGCGATGATTTTTTTAATCGCTCCAATGACAAACATGGCCATCAGCAATGGCGCGATGCTCATACCAATTTTTGGAATAACAGGGTAACGAGGGTGATACAGAGTGATACCGTGTCTTTGCTCCTTAGAAGGCACCTTTGCAAATTTTGAATACTCTCCAAAACCACTTGAAAATGGAAACCAAGGAACCGGTGCAACCACGACGACTTCAACTTGACCACTGGCTAATAAATGCCGAAGACGATTTTCAACAAAAATACCCTTTTGTGGTTCTGCCGCATTGGGATAAAGCGTGCTAAATGTCAAAAGCTTAATCATTTTCGAACGACAGTATTACGCAAAAATGACTCAAACATCAAAAGTGACCATAAGGGCGCACTATGCTCTCCTATCCCCGATTGATGCTCATCAACCAGCTGTTTTAGACATTGATGATCAAAAATCCCTGCATCTCTCAACGTTTCACCTAAAACAGCATCACGCACACGCTGCTTTAAAGGACCACGAAACCAGCTCGCGATGGGGACTCCAAAACCCATTTTAGGACGATACAACACATCACGAGGAAGGTGGGGTTCAAGTGATTTTTTAAATATATACTTACCTTCCTGACCCCGAAGTTTTGTATTCGGTGCAATTTTAGCCGCCCACTCCATAAATACATGATCAAGAATCGGCACACGCACTTCCAGCGAATGGGCCATACTCGCTCGATCCACTTTCACAAGGATATCACCCGGCAAATAGGTTTTCATATCGATATATTGAATCAATGAGAGAGGATCTTTTGCTGAGGAGCGTTGAGCATGATATTTAAAAACTTCAACGGCATGATAACCCCCGAGTTGTTTCTTAAAACTTGGGCTAAAGAGCTTTGAACGCAAACCATCAACCACGACAGAAATACTATGCATATAGGCTTCAAAACTATTCTTAGCTAATGCCTGAAAGGTTGATTTCGCACGAAATACTTTTGGTGCCCAATCCATTTTTGGGTAAGCCCCACCGAGCAAACCAAAGACAGGCTTCCTCAACCCAGCCGGTAAAAACCCTCGAAGTCGCTCTTCATTCATATGCCACCGATGGCGACGATAGCCCGCAAAGTTCTCATCGCCACCATCGCCAGATAATGCGACCGTCACACGTTTTCTGGCTAGCTCACACACTTTATAGGTAGGAATCGCCGAACTATCGGCAAAAGGTTCATCATACATACTTGCCAGTTTATCTAATAAATCAAAATCATTAGGATCAACTTGTTCAAGATAGTGATTCGTTGTATATCGATCTGCGACCATTTGAGCGAATTCAGTTTCATTAAACTTTGGATCGCCAAACCCAATAGAGCAGGTGTTGACCCTCTCTCCCGGATTAAGCTGAGCCATCATCGCAACGATAGCACTTGAGTCCACACCGCCCGAAAGAAAAGCGCCTAATGGAACTTCAGATATTAATCTAATATCTACGGCTTCTCTTAAACGCTCAATGAGTTCTCGCTGAAGTTCTTGTTCATCACGGTGGTAGACAGGATCAAAATCAATATCCCAATATTCTTTGGGGTAGGTGACACCTGAATCTTTCTTAACAACTAAAGTATGTGCTGGAGGAAGCTTATGAATCGATTTAAAAATACTTTTCGGATCAGGGACATAGCCCAAAGCAAAATAATCTTCAACCGCCGTTTGCTCTATTTCTCGTGGTAATGTTGAATGAACTAACAATGATTTCAGTTCTGAACCGAAGACAAACTTACCATCGGGTAAGGTTGCATAATATAATGGTTTTTTTCCTATGCGATCACGAGCCAAAAATAGTATTTTTTTGTTGCGATCCCAAACCGCAAACGCAAACATACCACGAAAGCGCTTAACACAATCCTCTCCCCACTCTTCCCAGGCATGCACAATCACTTCGGTGTCGCTATGGGTCTTGAACTGATGGCCACATTTTTTTAACTCGATACTCAGTTCAGGGAAATTATATATCTCACCATTGAAAGTCACCACCACCGTGCCATCTTCATTCATCATCGGCTGTTTGCCACTCGCAAGGTCAATGATGGATAAACGTCGATGGCCGAAACCGACACCGGGTTCCACATGGAGACCACCGGCATCAGGCCCTCGATGGTATTGTGTTTCATTCATTCGATGCAGTAAATCTCGATCAATCTCACTGGGACCTTTAATATCGACAATACCTACAATTCCACACATTTGGTTATTATCCTCATTACTCTATCAATCGCCGATGGTTTAATTCAATGTTTTCATAGAAGGAAAGATCGGATTTAACCCATAAACTACAAAAGGAAACTATGACTCGCCAGCTAACAATGCATCATAAACAGACATATACTTTTCAACCATTTGTTGGATGCTAAATCGTTGTTCTACCGTTTTAACGGCAAATGCCCCTTGCTTTTGGATACGCTCAGGCAATTCAAGATATTCAAGCATTTTTTTAGCCATCATGTCCGGCCTCGCAGAAGGCACTAATTGCCCAGTGACTTCTGGCTGAACTAACTCGACGTTGCCACCAACCTCCGTGGCTAACACCGGCAGACCTGATGCCATCGCCTCTAAGATGGTATTTGAAATCCCCTCGGCTAATGACGGCAAGACAAAGACATCAAAGGCTTGTAATAAGTGGGCAACATCATTACTCTTGCCTGTCAGGCGAACCCATGCTTGTAATCCCTGATTATTTATAAATTTTTCAATTTTCGGTTTTAATTGCCCATCCCCCACTAGCACTAGGCGAGCTCGGTCTTTCGCCAAAGGTGATTTTTCCAACAAGTCCGCAAAGGCTTGTAACAAAGTCAGCTGGTCTTTAATCGGTTCAAAACGGCCGACTGTCCCAAAAATCACATCATCATTGCCGACAAACGCTTCTTTGAGATACTGATTGATATCCGTTTTATACGGCTTAAATTTACCCGTATCCACGCCGTTATAAAGCTGCACCACTTTACCACGCTTAATACCAACTTGATCAATCAGCCAGGCCTCAAGGTCTTTTGATAATGCAATAAAACGATGAATAAAAGGCTGGCACAAACGCCTTAAGCGTTGATATTTCGCATTACTCCCATCCACGTCATAGATATCTCGACCATGCTCACCATGCACTCGATACTTGACACCCGCTAACCCAGCAATGACAGCACCATCTATCGTTGCAATATTTCGAGTGTGACTAATATCTGGTTTTAAGCGTCTAAGCAAGCGCCATAGACGCCAATAATTCAGTGGATCTTTGCCTTCTTTTTTATGCAGTGCATAAATTTCAATACCATTTTTCTCAATTCGCTTATGAAAATCGGAATAATCTGTCATACAAATGATGACATGCCGGTATTTAAGTTCCGGCATATGATTGATCAGATTGACCACACCATTTTCTAAACCGCCAATATCAAACCGATGCACAATATGAGCAATTAATGGACGTTTATGCATTGTTGTCATGCAACCTATGTTCAGTTCAGTTCATTGATGACATGAGCAATCGGTTTTGCAGCTTGCTCCACAAATGAAATCAAGTTTGCATCATCCACTTGTTGATCATTAGGTAACACAGTTGCTATCGCGATAATGCTGCCACTGGTTGACTTACCCGACAAACGGGATTTTGCTTCCAGCCATTTCGTTTTTAACTTCCCAATCACAAAATTTTGATTCGTATAATAAAAATAAACTATCTGTAACTGCTGGTTGGCTGAAGTAATAATCAGACTAGGAAAACTGTGTGCCACACCATCAATATTTATCGTGATATTATGCGATGCCTTAATCCGCCATGTCTCGTCATCCTCATACACCATCACATTATTAAAATTGACCAACTCAGCCCCTTGCCGCTGCTCGGCATAGTAGCCGATAAATAATTGGACACGGCGACTGCCTTGCTTAAAGGTATGCAAAGATGCTTGATCCAGCCCCTCATAAGATGGTTTCCAGTCCGTCAACACTTCGTCAGTCAATGGCCAATCAGCAATGGTGGGATTATTTATTTCTGATACGCTTGGTAAGTCTGTCGCCAACTGATCGCTAAGAATCTTCAATGGCCAAACAATCAATAAACCGAGTACCGCTAAGCCCACCCAATATAACTTTCGCACATTGCCATGAGTGGTATTATCTACCGATTTCGCTGACACTATCGCCTCATACTCTTGTGGCGGATCTCTCCAAAATGAACCAATAAAAAACATAATGGCAATCACTACCCCAAAAAACAACCAGCCATATATTAAATGATCAACACCCGTCGCCAACTTCATATCACTGTAATGCCCAATCATCACAATCATAAAAGCGCGAAGCCCATTAGCCACAATCGGTACCAACGCTGATACGACGATAAAAATAGCTCTTTTCGAGTATGATGAATAATTGAGATAGGCGTAAAGACAACCTAGCGTCAGTGATGCAATGAGATACCGCACACCACTACAAGCGGTAACAACTGACCAGTTGCCTGTTGGCAACTGAAAAAAATTACCTTCACGATACACAGGAATGCCGACAACCTCCACCATCGCCACAGTAAAATCAGCTGTAAAATCAATAAGATAGGGAATAAACTCATCCCCTATCGGTACCGCAAACACTAAGAAAAATAATGGAAACATCATTCGTTTAGTGATTGGCCATCCTAATAAACTAAACACTAACACCGGAATCATGGCAACAACACAGAGTTGCTGAATAACCAAAATACCGATGTAACTCGCCAACAACCAGATAAGCCCTAAAATCAATAACGCCGGCAATCCCCAATAAGACGGACGAACTTCCACCTCAAAAATATGGGCTCGGTTTCGCCAAATTAACCAAAGACTGATAGGAAAAATTAAAAAGCCATGAGCAAAGGTATCGGATCGAGCCCATATGCTAACCATAGAAAAAAACGTAGAATAGTAGGCAGCAATAAGGCATACCAAGCCCACAGTCAACGCAATCAGTGAGCGATTCAACGCACTGTACATATTTTGAATATTATGAGTACTGGTCTTTTCAATCACAACACAATTGCCTATCATCCATCGACATTAATAACAATGGCAAAACCAAGAACAGTTCAGACCATCTCCCTAAAATCTATATTCCGCAAACGTTAGTTTAAAAATAACCCTTCAATTTCTCGATACTACTTTGCCAACTATATTTATTCACAACACACTTTCTGGCGCGATCACCTACCACACGATTCGATGACGATGATTCACCATATCGCTTAAGAAAATCAATCCATTCATGAGGATGGTTCGCAACGATAATTTCTTTTTCTATTTCAGCAGCCAATCCTTCATAACCTTGTGGTGAGGTAATCACCAATTTCGCCATTGCCATCGCTTCTAACACTTTATTTTGAATACCTCGCGCAATTCTCATGGGGGCAACCACTAACGCCGCATGATAAATATAAGGCCTAATATCATCCACCGCTCCCGTCACGAAAACACCTTTATTTTTTTGCAATTCCATCACTTGTTTGGTCGGCTTTGAACCCACAATATGAAATTGCAACCTTGGCATGCTCATTTTCATTGGTTGAAAAATCTCTTCAACAAACCATCGAACAGCATCAACATTTGCCCAATAATCCATCGCCCCGGTAAAAACCACATTAAATAACTCACGATCGTATGGATTATGAAAATGTCGTTGCGGCAAAAAATAATCGGTGTTCACCCCATTATTGACATATCCCAACTGTCGCCCCACACCCGCACATTTTTGTTGAAATAAATTCATTTCTGCATCAGATACAAACAAACTACAATCAAACGCACTTGCTATTGTTTGTTCATATTTCAGTAATCGGTTCGCCTCACGCTGATATACCCAGCTCATTGGCCACGATTTACTCTTGGCATATTGCAACCATTTATCGGAATCCATATCCACAAAATCAATGACACGATTGCACATTGAATATTGAGCCGTCTCCACGTACTGCGCCATCGAAGAAGAAAATACCAAAATATTTTTGATATCATGCTTATTAACAACCTGCTCAACCCATTGTTGCAATCTGGCATCGAAGTAATAAGGCAATGTTAACGGTTGATTCTTCACCAGCGCAGTGACACTTTTCAGCTTGGCCAACGCTGGATCAAGTTGAACCATATGGTAATCTGCACAATAGGCTTTGAGTTTCTCAATATATTGCCAATCGTCTTTATCATCCACAAAGGCAGCCAGATAAATATCAAAGGATTCGGATAAACCTTTGAGCCAATGAAAAGAACGAATTTTATCGCCTTTATTGGGTGGATAAGGTATTCGGTGACAAAGATAAAGAAGAGGAGGCACAGTAATTCACTTTACTTAATGATAATTTTATCCTAAATACTTCACCAGATGAGGACCCACCATTTTCGTCGACCACAACGGCATTTTTTTCCAGGCTTTGATAAAAAATTGGTATTTCGGATTCATCGGATTAATATCAGGCATTTGCTGCGCATTAATCAAATAATATTCATAGTGCAGGGGCGTCGGCTCAAAACCCCAATTTTTTTTGAAGCAATAAGCACCGGTTCCTTTCTTACTTCTCCCATAATCAAACACCTTAATACCTTTTTCGCAAGCGCGGCGCATTAATTCCCAATACATAAAATCATTGCCTTTCACCGCTCTCGCCGCCGGTGTTCCACCACCATAATACGGCAACACTTCATCCTTAAAATAAAAATTCATCACGCTCGCTATCAATTGCCCATCCTTAGTAATCGTCAGAATGTCACATTGCTCAGCAAATACTTCTTTGATCACTTGGAAATAGCGCTTGGGAAAAACAGGGGTGCCCAACGCATGAACACTTTGCGCATAAGCTTCATAAAAACGATCAACGGTGTCATCAATATCCGCAGAAAGTCCAGCATTCATCCCTTTTCTAACCATCGCACGCTGCTTGCGTGGAATATTTTTTAAATTCTGCTCCAGATCCGGGTCAATTTCTTTTCTAAACGTCACATATAGATTTTTTACTGGCCAATCATCATGCTGCGGAACCAGATGCTTCAACTCAAGATGATCTACCTTTAACGCCGTTGCTTGCTCGATGGCCGCTTTTTCCAGTAAATCCGCCACCTCGCGGGAATCCGCTAACACTCCGCCATAGACACAAAAAGGCAACGATGACAAAGCATTACCAAACAGAAAGCTCTTAACATGAGCCAATGGCAATAGACCGCATATCTTACCTGCCTCTTCCACTAGATAATAATAGGTTGGATGGCCAAAAACTTGTTCGATGATTCTTTGCCAACCCGACAAATGAAAAAAAGTCCCGCGCTCATGTGATTTAACATAAGCGTCCCATCGTGAAGTATCAATTTCTGATAGTCGTTTTAGTTGCATTTGAACATGTCATGATAAAGTGAAAGAATAATTCAGCGCCAGCCTAAAGAGAACAAAGGAAACACTAACACTCCGACGACACACCGTCTGCCGTAGGCATAAATATATGATCCATACGCCCCCAAGAAAAATCATCAAGCAAGCGCGTCAACCGATGCTCCATGCGGTGCAAATTCAAATAGTGCCGAAATCGTGCTTTAGCACTTAAACCACTGGGGCGAGGTTGATCAGGATCAATTTCCCATGGGTGAAAATAAAACATCCCTGGTTGTTTATCTTTCTCATTGACCTGTTTTAATGCCCAGCGAGAAAAAACATAAGGATACAAACGAAAAAAACCACCGCCACCACATGGCATACGACGACCAAACAGTTCCAAGGTAGTGATCGGCAGTTCAAGTAATTGAACGCCGGCTACCGGATGATAGGGGAAACGTGGCGCACCAGGAATGCCATAGAGATCATGCTTAATAGGATAAATACTCGAACTGTAATCATAACCGGCTTTATCGAGTCCCTCTAATGCCCATAAATTGTCTTTGGTAATCGAATAACTGGCGGCTCGATATCCCCTCACTGGTACACCCGCAATATCCTCAAGTAATTGCTTAGTGCGCACAATATCTTCTTGAAACTCAGCCGGGGTTTGCTGTGTGACTCGAATATGCGAAAATCCATGACTGGCTAATTCATGCCCTTCGTTAACAATACGTTTTAATAGCTCGGGAAAACGCTGTGCAACCCAACCCAACACAAAAAAAGTCGCTTGTACGTTATGCTGTGCAAAAATATCCAATATTTTATTCGTATTGTTTTGCACACGATGAGGCAAACGATCCCATTGATCTCGGTTGATATAAGGTTCAAACGCGGACACTTGAAAATAATCTTCAACATCCACGGTCATCGCATTTTTAATTGGCTGCTGATTCAGCATAAGATAAGACCGTTATTTATCCTGGCTCCGACAATACAAAAAATTTTATTTGGCGAAGTGAATTCCATATTTAAACTTTGCCAACCTGCCCTGTTATAGATTCACTCGAACGCTTGCCCTGACTCTATTTTCCTTCTGGTCCGCACTATCATCAGAGGCATCTCGGCGCAAATGTCGATAGTCAAATGATATTCTAATATCTCTAGCAAGAAGATGGCTATATTGAGCAAAAATTTGCGATACATTGTCACGTCGATTCTTTTGTGACAAATTAATCCGTTGACGGCGAGTGGTCACTTCAAAATTTGAACGCTTGTTGAGCACTAAGCGCCAACTTATATTGCCTCCATAACTGGAGTCGGTAGAAGACTCAGAAAACTCGCGCCGCTCATAGAATATACTACTTGACAATTCGTTCCGTCGACCTTTTAACTTACCTGATAGTTGGCCAAGCTTGCGAACAAAGGTTTCATCCTTAACCACCGGAAAAAAAATATTGACCGATCTGGACGATGAGCTAGCTTGATTATTAGTTTGTATTTGGCTGCTATCAATACCAGGGAAAGTATTTTGTTGGCCACCAGGTATTACAATTTGCGCTTGTCTTAACGCTAAAAGGCTTCGATTCGTTTGCGACTCTACGTAAGTCAATCCCACCTCAATGCGTCGAGCTTGTCGATTTACCGATGCATTATAGGTGTCACCAAAAGGCCCTCGCCCAAAAGACCCTTGAAAAATCGTGCGGGGAGATTGATAACCCATTGATACATTATACGTTTCCCCAAAAGACCGCCGACCATAAGAACCGACCACCGATACACGTGACGTCGGCCTTAAAGTTAATATTGCTTCTTTAGTCGTTCCTTCTTGAAGGTTATTTCTACGCTGCAAACTAGGATTCTCCTCATACCCAAGACGCAAGGATAAAATAATTTTGCGAGTAAACGCATAACCTGCTTGCCCATAGGCAATTTTACGCGATAAGCCTTCACGATTTTGCGTATTGATATCCGCTTGCTTATACTGAAACAACCACGAAAATCGAGCTAGCAATGCACTACTACTTAAGAGTGCATTGAGCCGACCCGCATCAGTCGCTCCGAAATCAGCGCTCTCAATATTTGTCTTATTAACCGTATATTGTATTTGTGTTTGAGCAAAACGCCCCAGTTTTGACTGCCAACGAGCACCGCCTGATGTAGACCAAGTATTCGGTCGATTTCCCGTCAAATTTGCATTATCAATACTCAAACTCCTGAAAGGGTCAACTATTCTCTGCGATAAAGAAGACGTTGCCGTCACAAACAATCGTTGCTTAACCAGCTCCGCATCGCCGCGCGCACTATAGGCATGATTCGCATTATTCCGATCGCTATCCCCCATATAAAAACGCGCTCGATAATCATAATCTAGAAAAACGCCGACGCGAGCCCCCTGTCGGCTCAATGAAAACCCCGGGTTAAGCTCAGTAATCAAATCACTTTGTTTTTCCTGATCAGTGTTCGCATTAACATTATCGGTATATAACTCTGAGGCGGTCACATGAGGTTCTAACTGCCAACTTGCGGCATAAACCATTCCATGATACCCATTCAACACAAGCGTCAATAAACCACAAACCACGAACAGGCGTAAATTCCGTATCACCATCACCCGCAATATTATTTATTAAAGTCTTTAATATACCCAATACCATTGTTGAGTATATCGAATATACTGCACTATAAGAACAAAATAAGGGTTGCCTTAATTTTGTCTTACTCCCAATCAAATGATTAGATATCATTACGCGGCGACTCTTCCATAAAAAACAGATAGCCGAATAACTAGCAATAATCAAACCATTATTCATGCAAATAACATGGAACAATCCAACGACAGCTTAATCATCTTGATCTTTCGCCGCATACCCATAGTAATAATAATCATGCCCACCCTCTTTTCGGTTTTTATTTAAAATAAGGCTAATGTTCTGCTTATCATCCAACAAGGATAACGCTTGCTTTACAGTTGCTTTTTGTGTTTTTTCTGCTTCGATCACCATAATAACTTGCCCCATCAACGTAGACAGAACACGAGATTCTGTCGTGGCTAACAACGGGGGAGTATCAAAAATGACAATTCGATCGTGATAGCGCTCAGACAAATCTCGCATCAAATCTCTCATGTCCTCACTGGCTAGCAACTCAGTCGCATGAGTATAAGCTTTGCCGGAAGGTAAAATTGTCAACTTAGGAATATTAGTACTGAGCAAGTATTCAGAAAGATCACGCTCACGGCTTAATAAATAATCCACTAGTCCCTTTTTGCTTCGAGACAAACCCAAAGTTTTCATCACTGAAGGCCTAGCAACATCCGCATCAACTAATAAACAGGTGTGGTCTAATTCCATCGCAATGCTCATGGCCAAATTGACAGAATTAAATGTTTTACCTTCCCCAGGCACCGCACTTGTCACCATAATCAAATTAATATTGAGCGGCACATTTTCATCATCGCTGAGCACATTCCGCAAAACTGGCCGCTTGATATTACGATATTCTTCGGCGATTTGACTACGACCATTCTCCGCAGACAGCATACCAAGCTGGGCTAACCGCTCTAGATCAATCGTCACTTTAGTCGATTTGCTGCCTTGCTTATTGGCTGAGTGCATTTTAGAAGGCGAACGTACGGAGGTTGACTGTTGCTGGCGATCGCCGATTTTATCAAGCGCTTTTTCAATGGTACTCATATATCAAACACCTCCGATGACATTAGTAGTGATATGCGCTTTAGATATAAAAACTAATACGCCTGCATAAACCACGAATAAAAAACTGCCCACAACAGCAAAAGAAATGAACTCTATCCGCCGACGCATCTTTTGTGCATCCGTCCGTATCATGGAGACACTACCCAAAACCGGCAATCCGGTAAATTCACGCAATCGATTAACCCCATCAATGGTTGGTCGAAGCTGTGATAAAAAGAACACAAAGGCAAGCCCTGCAAGACAGCCACCCACAAAAACCACAGACATCATCATCGGCCGGTTGGGCGCGACCGGATCTGACCCAACAAAAGGAGGGTCAATCACTTTAAATTTTACATCATCCGATGTTTGTTCAACTTCTTCCGCTAATTTTGCCGACTCTCGGCGGGCTAATAGTTTTTCGTAATTCACTTTGTTTATTTTATAATCACGATTCAAGTTTTTTAGATCGGCCTCAATTTGTGGAATGGTATCCACCAAACCCACTAGGCGTTGCACGCCTTTCCGATATTCATTTACCCGAGGCAGCATTGAGGCAATACGTGCTTCGGCTTGCCCATAACTAATTTTTAGCTGCTGATACACAGGGTTTTGATCAACATTACTGGTGCGCCGTTGCAAATTAGGCATGCTCGCCTCAGCTTCTTTAAGCTCCACCTCACGCTTATCCTTTAAATTTTTCAGGGTTTCTTGCACTGCGATCACATCAGGGTGGCGATCAGTATATCTGAGTAGAAGATCATCTAGCCTCTCTTCCAACTGTCGAATTCGCCCGTCAAAAGGATGAGGCAATTTAGGGCTAAACATATCAGCAACCGCGCCCAAGCCAAATGTTGGCTCTTCGCCATCCAGTTGACGTTTTAATTCGTCCCTTAAGTTCTCAGCTTCACGTAACTCAAGCTCTGCACTGAATAACTGATTTTTTGCTGATTTCAGTTGCTCAAAATAACCTTTACCACTACCAGGCATTAACCCTAAATTTTTACGCGTAAACTCTTTTAAACGATTTTCAGCTTCAATGAGTCTATTTTCGTATATTTTAATCTGTGAACGAATAAACCTTTGAGTAATATCAGTATCTTTTCTTTTATCACCCAAGGTGTTTTCAATAAACAAGGTAATGAATGACTGCACCACCAGTTTTGCTAACTGCGGATCTGAATCCGTATAGGTAATCTGAAACAAATTATCATCTTGGCGGCCACTCACAAACTGTATTTTACTTTCTAAGCGGGACACAATTCCATTCATATCCTCATCAGTCTTAGCATCCAAATCCATGTCTGTCATCCGAATAATTTTTTCAAGATTTGGACGGCTAAATAAGGTTCTTGATATGAAAGCAATCTGAGACTCTAGGTTGGTCGTCGCTGCGAGCCCTCTCAATAACGGCCTCAACATAGATTTCGTATCCACATGAACCCGTGCGCTTGCTTGATATTCATCCGGCATGCTATACACAAAGACCCACCCGGCGATACAAATTGGCCACGCCACCAGATAGATAAACCAGCGAAACCGCCACATACCTCGCAAATAGCTGATTATCTGGTCCATTATTTCATGCATATGTATATCCTAAGTATTAAACCAACCAAAAACTATGACTCCGTTATCGGTCTTAATTTATTGACTTTAAATTGATATCTAAAAAAATCTCATAACAACCTTTACCCGAGCAAAGAATCGGGTCGAACCATTGCTTGTCGGAACAAACGCGACCTCGCCATCCCCCGATGGCACACTCAAGTCCCACCATTAAAAGCGGTCAAATTAAAACCACGACTCAGGAATGATCAATATATCACCAGGCAACATATCAACATTAGCACTAATGTCACCATCACGAATCAAATCATCAAGGCGAATTCGAAACTCCTTTTGCACGCCATCCACTAGGCGTACTATTTTGGTTTTATTACCTGCCGCAAAATCAGTAATCCCCCCCACTGCAATCATCACATCGAGTACACTCATATCTTGCCGAAAAGGTATCGCTTGCGGTTTGGTTGCTTCACCCAAAATGCGTATTTGCTGGCTGTAAGGGCCTAAAAAACCACCAATAATAACCGTCACTAACGGATCGCGCACATAAATACCCAGCTCCTTTTCAATAATTCTCGCGAGCTGCGTAGGTGTCTTACCCGTCACTTCCAAGTCTTCAACTAATGGGATCGATACCCGCCCATCAGGCCGCACCGTAACCGATTGCGACAAATCAGGGTTTCGCCAAACGAAAATACTCAAATTATCGCCAGGCCCAATGAGATAAAAAGGCGTATCATTCACATCAGGCGGACGAGGCTCCGTTTTTTTCGCAACAGGCGGCATAAGTGACTCTTCTTCATTTAAAAATTCTTGAGCTGCGGCACCGTTAAGCAATAATAGAAAACTAACGGCTACCGAATAAATGATCAATTTTTTATCCATAATTCCTTCTATAAAACGATTATTAAGCCGAAATACAGTTAATATTTACCCAGTAGAGACAGAGCTTCTACCTGGCAGGTACAAAGTTAATCATTAGTGCGGTCACAAAAAAATGTCGCCCTATCGCGAGATCGAAGATAATTTGGCCAACCATCAATATTCAAGACGACGCTACCGCCACCACAAGCCTTTTAGCTTGATTTTCAGCCTTCAGCACCCGCTATCATTTCCTAATATCACTAAGCGAAATCACTTACTCAGCAATACTGGACGTTACAAGTATAGGCACAAGCACGACTATCCACTACATTAATAAATGTGATAACCGCCAAGTGGCTGGCCATTATACCTGAATAAATCACCCTAAGGTGTGCGATAGAACACACCCCTCCCTTCACGACCTTAAAATAAGCCAATCATCCTCGCGGACAAAATTTAAACAAAAAATACGCTTTACCAACAGGCGCAATCGACATTGATCTATCCTAAAAAGTGGTCCCAGTGAACATCATCCAACACACGCTACGAAGCATTCACCGCTTTATGCATTTTATCACCACGTGCATTTAGCACAACCAACAGCGCCGGTAAAACCAAAGGATCACAGAATAACGCCGTCATCAGGCCAATAAAAGTTAATAGACCAAATTCGGGCGGCGGCTGAAAATCAGACAAAATAACGACCAAAGATTAAAGCAAGCGCTCCGACCAATACTTTTTTCTGTCCACTCACCAACAGATCTTCTTGCACAGCAAACTGTTTACCATAACCCGAAATGAGCCAGGTCAATCCATGCAAATCAGTATGTTGTAATTTTCCCTCCAATACCGCGATCAATTCGCTTATCTCATTGGCGCCATGCAAGGCAACGGACAAGGTGACTCGTGCCGTTTGAAAATCCCGATCCACCAACTCGTACAAATCGACACCATCATAAACAAACAAGCATGGTTTGATCAGCATTTCTGAATCAGGCACCCTCCGAAAATCACTATTTTCACCATGAAACGCCCAGTTCATTTCTTCTATCACATCAATAAATGACATCGCCCGATCAACAGCAGGCAAATGCTCCGCCTAGGCTTGCGCTTGGCGAATGGCTGCAAACCGCGTCAAACTGATTAAACCATCCCTGGCATCTGCCTGAAATATTAACTCAAGATTAGTCACACCACTTAATTCTTTCTCAATCAGTTTGGTTGACTTATTTAACGGATGATCCTCAGAAAAAAACTGGAACAAGCACTATCGGCAAACAACAGCTCACCATCAAACAAAACCGGGCATGCCGAATTCCTATTTTAGCAAAACCCAGTGCTTTTTTTTTACTCGATATAAACCTATTTTTCTTTTTCCCCAGTGAGCTTTCTTCTGCCACTGAAAAAAAATCGGCGGTAACAATACAATCACGACAAAATAGCTTAACATCACCCCAAGCGCCGCAATCAAGCCAAACGTCTCCACCAGCGGAATCGAACTAAAATAAAGCGAAAATAATCCACATGAGATAGTTAAAACTGTATAGAATGCTGGTCGCCTGATTACATAGCTCGCGGCTTTATAGCGACTATTTTGCGGTTTATCAGAACGCTTTTCTGAACAAATAATGGCCGAGTAATAATGCACTAACAACGCAATCGTTAGTGCAGACAATAACGAACCTAACATGGTTGTCACCAATGTATAAGGCTCATCAAAAAATACCAGCAATACTATACTCGAATTCATCACAGCACCCATCGCTATTCCAGCAAGTAAGGTTGCAAGCAAATCACGCAACATGAACCAAATAATGACCAAGCCAATCATTATCACAATCGGCGTAAAAAACTGGTATCATGCATCATTGCTTTTAACTCAGCCACATCCAGTGCAACATGACCGCTCACCGCCACCAAATAGCGATCTAATTGATGATCACTGACAAACGCTCTAAAATGGTTTTCTAACATAAGACGCTGGCGACTATCGCTCAATTTTTCAGGTCGAACAACCACGACTCAGACACCAATAAGCCTGGAGCAAACCGATCATTCAAGACTCGCTGCCGCACCTCTTCGACACTCAATATGTCAAGTTCATCACTATCAACTAACTTAACCACGTCGAAACCATCCGTCCCACTTTTGACATGATCAAGCTGAAAACAGACAATACTCGCTCAACACCGTCCATCATTTCCAATTGCTCTGTCAACGGATAAAGACGAGTGAAAAAATCCATTGATAAGTCGGCTTCCATATGAAATACCCCAATGAGCACTTCATCTTGAGGAAATATCTTTCTCAATGACTCATGCAAAACAACGGACGGCTCTTCTTTTGGCAGATAAACATCGAGTGTATTATTGAGATTCAATTTTGGCAAAAAAACAGTGTTAATACCATCAACAAGGCTAGATAAGAGGTCAATGGACAGGCTAATCTCGCCCGCCGTATTTCATGATAATTTTTCGGCTTCATCCCAAGCAACACAGCTCACACCCTCAAATAACATATCGCCACTCACCGCAAACGATAACCTTCTTCCAGCACGATATCCGGCAACGCCCTCTTAGAAAACAATTTGTCCGGCAATGAACGATTATATTTTATAAGCTCAACCACCAATCGAGTTTGATGATGTAACTTCAAGTCAGCCATTGTGCTGTCCAATACCGTCCACCCTTGCGTGAAGTAGAAACGCGCCGCACTTTATCCAGTTCAGGCAGGTAAAGCCATTGCTTTGTTTTAACACCTATTTCATCCATAGTTAACATACCAATTCCATTCACATCGGCTAGCATGGTAAAACGAATCAAAAAACGCACGACATCGCCCTCTGTAAGAGCGATAAAAATATAATTGACGTACCCTCGCCTGCTTGCCCTCCTCCACTAAGCTCATGGTGATACGTGAATTCGTATCATTGCCATCGGGCCGATGATATACCTGATGCGCTAACTTCAACCCCGCCTCATCAGCCATCGCCTGCGAAATAAATGCACACACAATAACAAAAACAATATATCTCAACATCCCCATAAATAACGCAACCTTCGTTAACATTGACAAATAAACACCATTCTAACCGAAACCATCTAAGAAGCCGTTTCAAAAATGCGGAAAACAAACATCAACAATAGGAAAACACTCGGCCACACAAGATAAACGGAGCTAGCGCAGAAAAAATATAACCGCAAGAAAGATATGGCTTATCTCGCCACAAGAAACGGAGACATCAATACCATCAAAGAGACAAAATCACGAAAGGAAAAGACACGATGACATAAGTATATTTACAAAAGAAAAAACTTAAAAAACCGAAGTATTTCAGACATCGCTTCGGTCAGTTATCAATACATTGACCACATAGACGAGTTATATGTTTTTATAAAAATCAATAAACGCAATTAAAGAAACATATAACTCTTCTGGATACTTTCACTTAACCATTCAGGCATGCGCAACCTCGCGACTTTCTACTAGTGACTCATAAGTTTCGGTTTCAGAAAAAGAATGATAGGCATCGTCCGTTCGACAAAACATCTGATGCAACGCACTCGACCGCTCATGCAAATCAGCGGCGAATGTTGTCATATCACAGGCATGAGGCGCTCGCTCCCCGTGAAAGCTTTGCAATGGACCGATTTCACTTACATTGAAAGAGAGCCGATGTAATATCCGAGCTAACGATGGTGCAACCATAAAATACCAAGAATCAATCCCTTTATCGAGACTATAAACATAGGCGGCTCTTAGCAGTCCCAACATAATTTCAGGCTCTTTTCGACGATCATCAATATTAACCAACGTTACTGATCGATCAGTACTTTCCCCGGCATACCCTTGCCCTTGCTCATATAACCTCGACTTCCGTAAATACTGGTTACGCCGGTACTCACTTACCACACAAAGACGAGAAATTTCAGCGACAGAACTCGGAATACTACCTACTTTCCCTGAATCAACCTCTGCATTCTCGATCATAGGCAAAAAGTTATAATCCCCCAATATCATCCGCATTGCCCCCACCCAATGTCCAGTAGCACGCGAGCGAACAAGAAAATGGACTGAGTTTTGATCATATTCGTCCCACTCCATACGATCAGGGTACATCGAGGCATCCTCAAAAGCGACATCAAGACAATATACTTGGTAACGAAGATGGTAATGCGCTTTTTTACTTTCGGCAGTATCCGCTATAATCACTTCGAAATCTCGGTCAAACACACGTTTCTCCCCAATAATTTTGATATCAATTAGCCTTAAGTAGAATTTGCATTGGTTAAAGCTTAACGAAAGCAATCAGCACGATACATGCCATATTTTTTTTCTTTTTACTTATCAATATATTCCAATAATTCTCAACAAATAATGATTCAGCTAAGTCATTGGTTTTCGCGATACCGTCTGTTTTTTACTACATACCATTCATAAAAACGCAAATCTTCCAAGACTTAACCTGCTTCTAGATACTGTATCTTATTCACGACAAAAGCAGAGCAGCACTCAAATCCAGACTCAAAAAACCCTAATATCAAAAGATATTTATATATATTGCAGATAGTTAGCTTGCATCAATTAACCAACAAAAATAGTCAGGCAGATACTACCAGTACGATCAATTTATCCTCATAAGGAGCAAAAATTACTGACAACCAAGATGTGTTACTTACCCTCAATGGCGGTATCTATTGAAATTTTTGGTGTTCAAATGTCGCTAAGGCTTAAAAAACTAGATCAGAAGAATGGGCATGGAGTCACCTCCCTGCTTGGGATTCAGATTTGGTTTGTTCGTTCTGAATGGAGAAAAACGCAGCGCTAGCCGGGTTAAAGTGAGTATCTTTATAATTGAAGGACGGGCAGCAAAAGTAGGCGCTTTAGGCGAAGATAGGATGCCAAGCAATAAAGTTATTTCGTCGCTCATTCCTAACGGATATCTTGCCGATCAAAAAAAACCAGGCTAAATTCAAAGCTTAAAAAATCAAAAAACAACAATTCTTAGGACAAAAATCGTATTGAACGCTCAGTGTATTCTAACTTACCTGCATGCGCCTCGATTTCTAATACCTGCCGCACTTCATGTTCACGCACCCCCGCTGATTTAGCTAAAGTCGCAATGCCTATCTTAGCCACCCAGGTATTTGGGCGTTTTTTATCCTCAACCGCTTCATGACGCAAAGTATTTAGCGCAAAACGAACCCGTCCCGTTTGCGGCGCGAAAGCCAAAACCATTGCCAACTCTTGAGAACTCCGCATACGCCTTGCAAAAACCGTTAATAGCTCGTTTAAACGCTCTTTATTTTGTGTTACCGCCGTTTGGAACTCGTCACGATTTAAACAAATAAGCTCCGCATTTGTCGAGGCAATAGCCGTTCCAGAGCGAGGTTGATTATCAATTAGCGCCAGTTCTCCGAATAATGCCCCAGGAGATAAGTTCGCCAAAACCAACTCTTGGCCATCCTCACTCTTACGATTAATCGATATCCAGCCTTCGTCAACAATAAAAGCATCATCAGCCAACTCGCCCTGCTTAAATAATATTTCTTTGGGCGATAATAGCACCCGTTGAAATTGAGCCGAGAAATGTTTTACCCAAAACCCATGCTCTTTAGGATCAATACTGCCAAACGCCCACTCATACATTCGCTGAAAGGGGGTCACCATGGGTACAATTTGATTTCCAATGGATTCAATCCAAATCGGATCATCAATCGGCTCAAAGCCTAAATGGCGATAAACAGACACAGTTTCATGATTCACCGTTGCAATGAGATGGGTCACTCCCCAACTTTGATAAACGCCGGCAGCCACCTTTAGTAAAGAAAAAATAACCTTACGACGACCACGCCACGCTTCTTTCACTGCAAGAAATCCACCACTGGCAAAAATCGGCAAAGAGTTGGCTGTTTTTTTGCTTTCGTCAATCAATTGCGTTCTATACCTAGAAAAATCATAATATTCCTCAGAAGGCAAGCCCGCACTACTGTCTTTATTTAAGCGCAGCGAACCAACCGCGATACCATCATCATAGGCAATGATATTTGCAACATTTCCCAACGCATCAAAACGATCAACAATCCGACTGTCCGGTAAAGCAATACCACCAAACTTACCATCTTCAACCACATAGACATGGTGCCTCAAACGATAAATATCGTCTAATTCTTGTGCAGAGCTAGCTGTTTTGATTCTTGCTACCATACGTCCCTTATCAAGCCTTAACTTTAATGCCATGAAGAAAAAAATGTTAGAATGCGGGTGTTCCTGCCTATACTTAAACTAAACCCGCATTGCATGCAATACATATTTCACAGTAAAGAATACTAAATAACATTGCCTAATTGTTACGAGACATAAAGTTTAAGGTGAAACCTTTAATAAATGCATTCACTATCAAACTAAATTATGAGAGACTAACTGAAATACAATTTGACCCCGCGAAGCCATGCTGTTCATTAAACTAACGAAATAAAGATACTAGATAGAAATATTCTTAAAAGGCAAAAAACTAAAAAACGCACGTCCTAGGAGGCAAAAATCATCAATGCACCTGCAGCTTCATTTAGCAGCACCGTTCATAAAACAACCGACGGTGAAAATAATATCACTTCGTGATGCAGGCAATAATGGTGAATCATTTAAATTACCCGTACAATAAACAAAACACGAATACCGAATCTGCCAACTCATTTACTCAAACAAATACATATGTCAACGACAGGAAGACTTTACTGGCCCGCTAACGAAACACTGCCTCACACAAATCACTATGACATCTACTTTTGACTATACAACCGCATTTTCAAGAAATATTGGCTGGATTACTGAAGCAGAACAAGAATCTTTACGCCATCGACGCATTGCCATTGCAGGCATGGGAGGCGTTGGAGGCAGCCATTTATTAACATTAACCCGACTTGGTTTTGGTAAATTCAAACTGGCTGATTTTGATACTTTCGGGATTGAAAATTTCAATAGACAAGCCGGGGCAACATTAACGTCAATTGGACAACCAAAGGTTGAAGTCTTGGCGAAAAATGCGCTCAACATCAACCCCGACTTAGAGCTCGATATTTTTCCAGAAGGACTAACGAAAGAAAATATGGAGAGTTTTCTTAATGATGTCGATCTTTATCTTGATGGACTCGATTTTTTTGCCGTCAAGATACGAAGACTTATATTTGCCACTTGCACGAAAATGGAAATCCCGGCAGTCACCGCCGCTCCACTAGGCATGGGTGCCGCCGTAATCAATTTTCTTCCAGGAAAGATGACCTTTGAAGAGTATTTTCAACTGGAAGATTTTTCAGAAAATGAACAATTACTTCGGTTTTTCATTGGCCTAGCACCAGCCAGGCTACAACAACGTTATTTAGTTGACCCGACAACAATCGACCTCCCTGCTCACAAAGGCCCATCAACCATCATAGGATGCGAAATGTGTGCTAGCGTTGCGGCATCTCAAGTTTTAAAAATATTATTACAACGCGGAAAAGTACTTGCCGCACCTCATGCATTACAATACGATGCCTTCCAAAACCGCACAGCACATACTTGGAGGCCTTTTGGCAACAAAAACCCGCTACAGCAACTCAGCCTCGCTGTAGCTAAACACAAACTATTGCCTTAGTAGAGTACAATAAATATGAAACAACAGGACCTGGACAAAATTATTGTTGCTGGTATATCCGCCCCATCAGCAGACAACTCGCAGCCCTGGCAATACCAGATCACAGCAGACCATCTTAACCTTTGGATTGATTCGACTCGATCTGGAAGCATTTCAGATACACGTTTTGTATTAAGTGATTTAGCGCTTGGTACGACTATCGAAAATATGGTGATTCAAGCCGCCGACCTAGGATATGACTTCAAAATAAGCTATTTTCCGGAGCCTGAAACTAAGCCTCTATTGCTAGCAAAAATAACATGGCAGCCATGCAACTCACACCATTCCGACCTTGCTAGTGTAATCCATCGTCGCCATACTAATCGCAGCTTTCCCTGGAAGGGCAATGTCTCCAGAACCACAAAAACACGACTGCAAAAAGAAGCAGAAAACGACTCAAATACATCACTGCTTTTTATTGAAGAAAAAAGGCTAAAACGAGAATCGATCCGCTTAATGCGCTTAGCAGAATCGTTGCGCTTTCAGTCAAAACTGCTTCATAAAGAATTGTTCTCAAGTATCCACTTTCACTTAGGTTGGAAGGAGATTGGCAAAGAAGGTCTCTCCCCAGCGACACTCGCAGTCGAACCGCCTATGAAACCACTTTTCCCTCAATTACGACATTGGAAAGTTATCAGCATACTTAATAAAATTCATTTATATAAAACGCTAGGATTTAGAGTTGCTGCATTGCCGACCATACTTTCTCCTACACTTGCACTCTTATGCACAAAAACTACTGATCGAGTAGCAATCATTGAGACAGGGCGAGCTCTAGCTAGAGTATGGCTAAAGGCAACCATAGAAAACATCGCCTTACAACCTTTCGCCGCAGCAGGTATATATTCCCTAGGTTTTTTAAAGATTGAACCGGAGTTACAATCAACGCTAGAAAAAATTAGTAAGATGATGGAAGGTATTTCTGAGGGAAACCAAGGTCTAATTTTTTTACGTATGGGGATTACCCAGAAGTCTTCACCCTACCAACATGGCAGGCGGTCTCCGAATAGCTTCCTTAAACAACTTTAGAATCGCTAACAACAGACATTGGTCAGCCCCCTTCTAAAGAAATTCAATATATTTTACAAACGGCAGGCCCGAACAAACGTAATATTTTTTGTCGTAGATCACTAAGCCGATCAATCATTATTTTTATCGTATTATTGCTAATGAATGTAATAAGATTAATGCCTTCAAATAGCTGAAAAATCCAATGTAGTGTGGGGCGTTGAATGGGTTGATTGATCTGGTTGGGTATCGTTTGATCTTGCGCCTTTAGGTTAGCTCGAATTCTCCTTTGGGCAATAGAGTAAACAAACAACGATAACGTCATAATCATCAATAGCGCCTCAATTCGAGATAGCTTCTTTAGAAATAGCGATGATACAAAGACTAAACAACCACCAGCTAAAGCTGGTGGGTTAGTATTAAGGACTAAAGTCCGG
>CAYUAI010000014.1:64039-67321 GCA_964442745.1 uncultured Chromatiales bacterium | reverse complement strand
TGTAATTATACGCCAATTCACAGGTTTGACCCACTACCGGTTTGATTTTATAAGGTGGGGCATATTGATATGTAATATACTGTTAATGCACAGCTATTCATTGTCAGTTCTATCCCAACGTCGTGGTCACCCCTGTGATCAAAATTTTACAAAATCATCCACGGGTCTATATCGGTTTGCTGCTGCTTGATCGCACTGTTAATCTGATCGAAAAAGAGATCAATGTCGCGATTCGCATCAGTATGCTTCTCTCTTATCAAATAGAACCGTTGGTAAAGGCAGACAAACTTGAGGTATTACTAGCAGAATGTGAGACACCAGCAACGCTGGTGAACATGGTCACTCCCATGCAAAACTGATCTCCGCACGAGAGCATGTTTTTGTAGGATGGATGACATAGATGTTGCAGCAAGAATCAAAGAAAGAAAATCTGATCCTCGAAAAATAAAAACCCCCGGCGCTTACGCACCCAGGGTGCTTGAATGTGGCGTCCCCAAGGGGATTCGAACCCCTGTTGCCGCCGTGAAAGGGCGGTGTCCTAGGCCAACTAGACGATGGGGACGTATATGGACGTCTTATCTTTACTGCTGGTGGAGCTAGGCGGGATCGAACCGCCGACCTCTACACTGCCAGTGTAGCGCTCTCCCAGCTGAGCTATAGCCCCGAAAGAGACGCGCATTCTACGGGGCTATATTGGATACGTCAAGATTTTTTTTACATTCTGCTACCAGTTGTTTGTTTTAACAATTTTGGCATTGAATCGGCTATTGTTTGAGCTATATTTGCCATTTACATGACAGGGATTTTTAGTCAGCATATTTTCCTCGATAAAAGTCCCTGTACAATCTATTTCCTATAAAATCCCTATGTTGGTGCGGACATAATTTGTCAAATTATGGCAGTTTTGCTGACACAATGCTTGAAAAATCACTTTCCACTAAGTCATTGAAGGCCGTCAAACGATAATAGTATGTTACACCGGAGAGTAAGCCCCTATCTGTATAAAATGTGATGGGTTCAATTACCGTATATGGGGTAAATTTTTCCGTAAAATCTCCTGTATTGCTCCAATGTATGCGATAGCCCATTGCCTTTGATACGGTATTCCAGGTAATGGTAATGCTGGTCGAAGCGGGATCTAATTGCACGCTTAGTGGTGGATTAGGTTTACATCCCAATGGTGAACGATAATCAAGGTTGGATTGTTGGTCTGCGAAAGTGGTAATAGTATCAATATCGTTGCATGGGATTTCATTGTTACCGAATAAATCCAAGCGGGTTAAATTATTTAAATCAGTTATTGTTTTTGCCCCAGCGGTAATATTATTGTTACTTAATATCAGTTCTGTTAACGAAGGAAGTTGACCGACTAAGGTGATATTTGTTAGTTGATGATTGCTTATCGTTAAAGAGGACAAATTTGATAATAATTCAATGCCGCCTAGTGTGGAGATGGTGGGTGTAAATGCCACTGTACATGATACCGTCATTACATCACTGGCTCGGACATCGGTTTCTCCATTGAGAATACATTGTTTGAGGTTCTCATCTGCAAAATTAATATTATCAACCAGTAGTTCCACAGAAATTGTTAGTGCATCTGATAGTGGACTTTCGTTGCTACCACTGAGTGCTGTGATGCGGAAATAATAGGCTAAATCTCCTGGTGTAAAATCAAAAATGTGTGATTGCTCTCCAGCCAATTTTTCGATGATATTGATATCATTGACAAAGTCATTGCTGGTATTCCAATAAACATTGAAACCCGAAGATAGCGGAGGGACAAGGTTCCAGCCTAATTCCACGCCACCATTTGTCGGTTTATATCTGAAACTAGTGGGTGTTTCCGGCATACAGCTTGATGGTAATGTAACAGCGAGAATACCATTCGCTAACTGATTCAAGTCTGCACAGGGAATATTATCATTACCCGCTAGAATCACCGAAGACAATGCAGTTATATTGGCTAATTGCAATAAATTTTGCGTGATATTGTTATTGGTGAAGTCGATACTTGATAAATTTGTTAATTGATCAATACCTGTCAGGTTTGAAATATTTTTACCAATACAATTTAAGTCACTAATTTTGGCAATCGATCCTGAAGGCCTCAATGTTTCCAAGAGACAAATTTCTAATCCACTATCGAAAGGTGTTTGGTTAGGCAAAGCATCTGCTTCGAGAGATGGCTCACTTTCAATTTCTTGCACGACCGAGGTAACTACGTAGTAGTAGGCTGTTCCGTTAACTAGATTGGTGTCGGTATAGCTAGTATTCGTCGTTGTGAATACGATATCTGCCAGTGCTAGATCCGCATTCGATGTCGTTGAAGCATAGACATTGTAACTATCCGTATCGGTGACCGCATCCCAGCTTAGTGCTACCTGAGAATCACCGGAGATGGCGGTCAACTGGGTGGGTGCTGTCGGCACATTCATCGGGGTAGCCGAGACTTCGATGGATGGTTCACTTTCACTATCGGCGTTTTTGGCGGTGATTACATAATAATAGGTGGAGCCATTAGTCAGGCCGGTATGGCGATGACTGGTGCCGGTAGTGACGGCAATGGGAGTGCCCTTGATACCGGTTCCGGCGGTATTGGACCAGTACAGCACATAACTATCGGCGCCATCAACGGCTGTCCAGCTCAAGTCCACTTGGGCATTGCTAGCGGTAGCGGTAGGTATTGGGAGCTTAACGAGAGGAGGGCTAATAGTCGCCGAGACTTCGATGGATGGTTCACTTTCATCACCGGCGTTTTTGGCGGTGATCACATAATAATAGGTAGAGCCATTAGTCAGGTCGGTATGGCGATGGCTGGTGCCAGTAGTGACGGCAATGGGAGTGCCCTTGATACCGGTTTCAGCGGTATTGGACCAGTACAGTACATAACTGTCCGCCCCCTCGACGGCGGTCCAAGTTAAGTCTACTTGGGTATTATTCACCGTGGCGGTCAAGCCAGTAGGGGTCGTAGGTTTTTGATTATCAATCGTGATGGTGACGGTGGCCGGTTCGGAGTTGGCGCCTTGGTCATCGGTGACCACTAAGGTAAAGGCATAAGACGCCGCCGATGGCGTCGGCACCGTAAAGGTCGGTTGCGCGATATCGGTGGCGCTTAAGCTAATGCCCTCGGGGGCGGTCCAAGCGTAAGCTTGAATGCTACCGTCGGCATCATTACTGGTGCGACCATCGAGCGTGACGGTGGCCCCGGCGGTGGCCGGATTGGGGGTGGCGCTAGCACTGGCGGTGGGTGGTTGATTATCAATCGTGATGGTGACGGTG
>CAYUAI010000014.1:33410-63939 GCA_964442745.1 uncultured Chromatiales bacterium | reverse complement strand
GGTGGCGCTAGCACTGGCGGTGGGTGGTTGATTATCAATCGTGATGGTGACGGTGGCCGGTTCGGAGTTGGCGCCTTGGTCATCGGTGACCACTAAGGTAAAGGCATAAGACGCCGCCGATGGCGTCGGCACCGTAAAGGTCGGTTGCGCGATATCGGTGGCGCTTAAGCTAATGCCCTCGGGGGCGGTCCAAGCGTAAGCTTGAATGCTACCGTCGGCATCATTACTGGTGCGACCATCGAGCGTGACGGTGGCCCCGGCGGTGGCCGGATTGGGGGTGGCGCTAGCACTGGCGGTGGGTGGTTGATTATCAATCGTGATGGTGACGGTGCCCGTAGCCGTGCCACCGTTTTCATCATTGAGGGTATAATCAAAGGAATCGGCTTGAGTTGAGTCGAAGGTTGGCGTGAATGTGTAATTTCCCATGCCGTCATCAGTGATTATGCCGCCGTTAGTGCTGCTTGCTGCTATTGCAGAGATCGAGAGGGTATTGCCCTCGGGGTCAGAATCATTCGATAACAACAATGTTGAAGAAAAAGATACAGGCGTATTGATGAATGTGGTTAATCGATCGGTCCTAGCCATCGGGTCTGAATTACTAAAACTAATATTAACCGTGCCGGTAGCTGTACCACCATTATCATCTTCTACGGTATATGAAAACGAATCACTATCACTAAAGTTAATGGGTGGCGTATAAGTATAATTGCCATTGCCATTATTTATGATATTGCCACCTTCAATACTCGAAGTATTTACATCAGTAATTGTCAAAACATCATTTTCATTCGGATCATCCACATTTTCTAACAGGTCAGTATCAGAAAAAAGTTGATCAGTATTTATTTGCGTTGTGAGTTGATATTGGCCAGCCGCAGGTGGAGTATTGTTCGCTTTGATGACGACGGTATCAGGGGCACTATTTACATTGCCGTCATTGACGATAAGCTGCAGGACATATTGAGTATTAGGGCCTGTGACGTCAATAGTAAAGCTTGGTGTCCGGCTTGTTGAGTCGAGTAAAATTGTTTGACTATCTGAAGGCTGGGAGCTAAAAGACCAGCTATAAGTTAATGGGTCTTTGTCGATATCGCTGGAGTTATTAGCATCAAGCTGTATGACTTGATTATAACGTGCGTCTTGATCAATCCCTGCATTAGCAATGGGTGCAGTGTTTTCTGTACTGATGACGATCGTATCTGCAACACTCTTGAGTTTGCCATCGTTAACAATTAGTTCTGCAGTATATTTTATGTTTGATCCCGTTATATCGACGATAAACGAGGGTGAGCTGGTGTTTTCACCAGTTAGTGTGGCGGAGCTCCCTTCGGGTTTTGTTAATGTCCATTGAAAAGAAAGGCTATCACCATCCACATCGTTAGATTTGTTGCCATTGAGCTGTACCGTTTGGTCAGATATTGCTGTTTGATCCGGTCCTGCATCGGCGACAGGGGCGGTATTTCCTGTACTAATAATGACGGTGTCCGCGACACTGTCAAGTTGGCCATCATTAACGATAAGTTCAATCACATATTGAACATCTTGTCCAGAGACGTCGACGGTAAAGGATGGGGTGCTCGTCGTTTCACCGGTAAGTTGGGCTGTGCTTGATGGCGGTTTGAAATCCATGCGCCACTGATAAGTGAGTGCATCGCCGTTATCATCTGAAGATTTTGTACCATCGAGCGCGACCGCTTGATTGAATGCTACACTTTGGTCAGGTCCGGCATTAGCTATCGGTGCAGAATTCGCGGTATTAATCGCGAGCGAAACAGGTGTGCTATTGCTCGCGCCATCGTTGACGGTTAGCTCAACGATATATTGCTGACTAGGGTCAGCAATGTCGATGATAAAGCTTGGTGTTTTGGCGTTGGGATTAGATATGGTGGCAATACTGCCTGCTGGTTTTTTAGTGAGTTTCCATTCATAGCTGAGAGGATCTTTATCGCCATCGGTGGATGCACTTGCGTCTAATTGAACGATATCCTGGGATTGAAAAATTGGCCCATTCAATAATTTAGCAAAAGCCGTTGGTACTCGGTTTAAAATATCAATGCTCTTGGTAGACTTAGCAGATTGAATACCTAAATGATCAATGACGATAAGACCAAAAGTAAGTGTTGATCGATTGGCATCAGTTGGCACGATAAAACTGGGCTGAGCAGTGTCGGGGGTGGTTAATGTGATGCCGGCAGGAGCGCTCCATTGATAACTTAACTCTCGAAGCTCAGGGTCGCTACTGTTAGAACCGTCTAATGTGACGGTCTCACCGACATTGGCGGTTGATGGACCTTCGATAATTGCTATGGGTGCTTGGTTCGGTGTCACAGTAACGATGACGTTGTCGGTATCCACTGCTCCTTGATCATCGGTGACTTTCAATAGGAAGCTGATGTTTCGGGTGAGGTTTGTGGCGGGAGCAGTAAACGTTGTCACCGCGCTATTTGGCGAGTTAATGGTAATATTTTGCTCGCTCGTTGACCACGCAAAGGATAAATTGCTTTGTTCTGGGTCGGAACTATTTGTTCCGTCTAGTGTTACGGGATCTTGTTGTTCAATGACTGTTCTATCAATACCCGCATCAGCGGTTGGTTTTTGATTTTTATATTGAACCAATACGGTGGCAGTGGTTGTGTTAGTTGCGCCTTCGTCATCAGTGACAGTGAGTTCAAAAACAAGGCTCAGTTGATTGCCTAACGTGGTTGCTGGTGTAACAATTGTGGCAATCGCTTTATCGTTATTGATAATTTTAATGTTCGGGTCGGTGATCGAAACCCATGAGTATTGGGCCAGGCTACCATCGGCATCGTTATCAAAGCTACCACTCCCGTCGATGTTAACTAAATTACCACTAAATACTGGCGTCCCTGTCCCATCTCCCCAAACAATCATGGCGGTTGGTGGCTTATTAATTGGCGTCGTGGTTATAACAATATCGTTGGTACTGGTCGTGTCTTCATTGTCTTTTACCGTTAGCGTTAGCACGATATCCTGTGACACACCTTTGACGATGGGGGTTATGAAGCTGACTTGTTCAGGATTATTTTCTGGGCTCGTTAACTGAACAATGGGTGGATTTTGTTGGGGTGATTTAATTTTCCAAGTGAAGGTTTGGAGTGTGCCATCTGGATCATTGCTCAGTATATTTCCGTTGACATCTTTAAGTGCATTGAGGGTCACGTTGGTTTGTTCTGCCACCGAGATATTGTTTCCAGGGTCAGCGATGGGTGGTGTATTGACAGGCTCAACGGTGATTTCAACAATGGTTGTTGATGTCGCTTGTTCGACATCCTTATCGGTGACGGTTAATTCAAACTCAAAAACTGAGGCACCATCGGTTATGAGTACGGTTGGGGTTGTAAACGAGGCTAAGTGTGGTGTTTGAGGGTCAATGATCAATTGAATGCCATTGTTTTTGGCAACCCAATTATAATTGGCAATGGTCTGTGGAAAGGTGTTTGGGTCGTCAGCGTTATATTCAGGATGGTCCGGATCATAGCTCAAAATGGCGTTGAGCTGGACTTGGGTATTTTCAGCGACCGTTTGGTTCGGACCAGGAATGGCAATGGGGTTAAGGTTACCCATTTTTACTGTGATATTGACTTGTACCACTTCAGAAGCGGCACTTTCAATATCTGTGACTACCAATTGAAAGCCATAGCTGGTTTCTGGTGATGTTACGGTTGGTGCGACGAATGTGACTATGGCCGGGTTTTGAGGGTCTTGGAGTAGTGTAATGTTACTCTCTAAGGAAACCCATTGGTATTTACTAATGGTTAATGGGTACGTTGTCACATTACTCGGGTCATATTCTGGATGATCAGGATCATAACTTAAGCGACCATCTAATATGACCGTCGTTTTTTCTCTTACGTCTCGGTTTAATGAGCCACCTATGTTTGCGATAGGTACGATGTTTTTGGGTAAGATTTGCACGGTGATGGTTTCAGTTTTTTGTGTGCCTTCGTTATCGGTAATTGTCAATGAAAAAACTAAATCTAATGGTGTGACTGTTGCTGGACTCGTGAATGTGGCCGTTGCTGTCATTGCATCGAATAACGTGATTCCGGTTCCACTGGTTTGTGTCCAAAGATAGTTTTCAATGGTCCCATCAGCATCGGCTACCCATGCGACACCGTTATTTTCTGGGGCTGTCGCATTCAGTGCAACGGTGGTTTGTTCATCGACTTGAAGATTGTTCGGTATGGTAATGGTCGGTTCAGCATTCACTGGAGCGACCTTAACTAACACGTCGTCTGTGGCCACACCACTCTCGTCATCCGTTACTGTTAGGCGAAATGTGAGTGTTTTAACTCCGCCAGTATCAATCACCTCATTGGTGTTAACCTCAGGTGTTGTGATGCTTAAGGTCGCTTGATCTGCGCTTGGCATTTCAAAAGCAGGATCATCGAGTGAAGTCCATAGATAACTCGCAATATTGCCATCTTCATCGACACTTTGTGAGCCATCAATAGTAATTTCAGTTTGCTCATCAGTATTAATATCTGGACCGGCATTAGCTGTGGGTAGCGCGTTGATCGGGGTGACCGTAATGACTACGCGGCTATTGGCTTGATTGCCTTCGTTGTCTGTGACGGTTAATTCGAATTCATAGGGCGTTTCTTGTTGTAAAGTCGGTGCTGTGAAATTCGCTGATACTTTGTCACTATCTCTGATGTCAATGTTTGAATCAGTGATTGATCTCCATTGATAGGCAATGATGGTGCCATCGGGATCTTGGCTGGCACTACCATTGAGTATCACTTGGCTTTTTTCAGCGACGGTTTGGTTAGCCCCTGCATTGGCGATGGGATCGATAGATACCGGATTGACCGTGACTTTGACTTGATCTGTTGAAGTGGCACTTTCGTCATCGGTGACGGTGAGCTCAATATCGATAACTGTGGTTTCTGAAACATCAGGTGCACTGAAACTCGGGTTAAATTGGTTTGCATTAAAAAGGCTAAGTTCTGGATGGCTGCTTGATTTCCAGCTCCAACTTTGGATAGTGCCATCGCTATCGGTACTCGCGGCTCCGTTTAGCCGAACAACGGTTTGTTCATCCACAGCACGATCTTCGCCGGCATTCGCTGTTGGTTCGCTATTTTCTGGAGTGACGGTTACGGTCACGGTGTCGGATACAATTTTTCCACCATCATCGGTAACGCTAAGACGAAAGAATAAAATAATTGTTTCTTTAGTGATTGGTGTGGTAAAGCTTGTGCTTTCGTTATTTATTTGCAGGTCAACTTTGAGGCCACCTTCTTGTATCCATTCGCTGCTATAGCCACCATCGTCCTTAATGATGCCGGTGAGAGTAACCGGGGTTTGTTCAGCTATGGTGATGTCTTCGCCGGCTGAAACCTTGGGTGCATCATTGAGAGGCGCGATGGTCACCAGTACTTCATCAAAACCTGCTTGGCCACTGTTATTAGTAACAGTTAATGTAAAGAGTAGTGTCGTGGCATCGGTGATATTAGGTGCAATAAAACTGGTTACGAGTTGGTTGGCATCACTAAATATAATGTTGATGTCGGCGTTGATATCATCGTTTGATAATTTCCATTCCATGGAAATTTCCCCAATATTGTTATCGATAAGGCGTCCATTGAGCCCAATGGTATCTCCTTCGTTAGCGAACTGATCGGTTCCTGCATCCACCGCGATGTCTCCTGCGGGAACGACCGTTACCGTATGTGGCGCAGTGGATGATAGCCCTTCGTTATCGGTGACAGTTAACTCAAACTCCAAGTTGATTGGGGCTTGATCTGCAATGTTTGGCGCGCTAAAGGTAACAGAATGAGGGCTTTCAGTTTTTGGGCTCAGGGTGACGGTGGGACCAGTTATTTGTTGCCAGTTATAATTGGCGATTTCACCGTCTTCATCAACGCTGGTGGCACCAGAAAGGGTAACGGCTAAATTTTCATTGACGAATTGATTGGCTCCTGGGTTAGCGGTTGGCGGTGTATTCACTGGGTCGATTGTAATAATTACATCATCGGTATGACTATCGCCTTCGTCATCTGTCACGGTGAGTTGAAATGTTAGCGATTGTGATTCTGTCACTGTCGGTGCAATAAACCCTGCTGAGGCTATATTAGCATCTAATAGGTTTACTACTAGGCCATCAATTTGTTCCCACAGATAATTATCAATACTACCATCAATATCTTCGGCGCTACCATTGAGTTGCACGGTGGTTTGTTCCTCTGCTCGGGTATCTTCGCCCGCGTTGGCCGCGGGTGGAATATTTACCGGCTCAATGGTGACAATAATCGTATTCGAATTGGAAGCACCGTTAATGTCCGTCACGGTTAAACGAAACTCTATGGCTGTTATTATTTTAACGGCAGGCGCGGTGAAGTTGGTATTCGCTTCATTGGGTGTTGTTAAAGTGATCTCTGGGCCACTGAGTTGGTCCCATTGAAATGATAAATTGTCATCACCATCTGGATCAGTGCCGATTCCGGTTAATTGTTGAGTGGTGTTTTCTTCGATGGTGATATCACCGCCTGCATTGGCTTCGGGTGGTTGATTGGTGTCATCTGGGGTACATTCATCAGGTAATTCTGCACCGTTGGCCAGTGTGTTTTTCAAAAGCTGGGAGTTGCTACAGGTGATGGTTGTATTGCCGGTTAAATCAATGGTGCGCAAATGTGCGAGTGAGGCGACTTGTGGTATGCCAAGCACGACACTATTGTTGGCAAGCTCAATACGTTGTAGTTGATCGAGTTTTGAGAAGGCTGTGATATTAGCAATAGTATTATCGTTCAGTGAAATACTCGCTAAGCGTGGAAATTTATTGTTGCCTTCAATATTAATGCCTTCAATATCAGATAATAAATTATTGTTAAGTGTTAATGTTTTCAGGTTAACTAAGGGAGGAAAGTCTTGCAGTGATGCTAATTTTGCGTCATCTAATTTGAGATGTTTAACTTGGGGTAAGGCATTTAATGAAGTGATAATTTGCGCATTATTGCCACTTAAATCAATGAGACTTAAGCTGGTGATCTGAGCTAAGTCAGTCACGCTTTGTAGGTCAGTAGAGCTTGCATTTAACGTTTTGAGATAGCGTTTATTGGCGAGCGGTGCAAGATCGTTGATGGCATTTTGACTAATATTTAAGGTTTCTAGTTTTGTGAGTTGGTCTAATGCGTTGAGCGTTGTGATTTGGTTGCCGCTAATATCAAGCGACCGTAAGTTAGTGAGTACTGCCAGTGGAGCAATCATTAGGTTGGTTAATTGCAAGCCACCGATGCCTAAGGTGCGAATATTTAAAAAATTAGCCAGGGAGACTAACAGGCGGCTTGAAAATTCAACAGTCATTGAGTCGCTGCTGATGAAACTAAGGTCCAGTTCAGTGATATCATCATGAATGGATAGTTTGCCTAAATTGCTGAGCGGGTTACGCTGGGCTTGTAATGCATTGAGTGTGGCATTGGTATCTAAAAATGATAAATCAGTAATGTTGTTATTACTGACATTAATCGCTTGGAGTTGAGTTAAACTCTGCAAAGAGGGTACGTTGCTTATTTTATTGTTCGCAATATTTAGGTCAGTTAAATTACTTAGTTTAGCAAGTTCAGTGACTGTCTCAGTACTAATATTTGCATTTTCTAGATTGAGAATAGCCAATTCATTGAGTGTTGTTAATGGGGCTAAGTTTAGAATGTTAGTGTTCGCGAGATTAACATTACTTAGCTGCGGTAAATTTTCTAATACATCAATATTCTTAATCAGTGTTGAGTGTAAATTTAAGGTAGCGAGCGACGCAAATTGATCCAATTGACTAATGTTGCTGATATCGTTTTGGGCAAGGCTGAGGTCAGTGAGCTTATTGAGCCCGATAATATCATCCAGTTGGGATAACCCAGTATTGTCAAGGTTTAAGCGGGTAATTGTTGCTTGCTGGCTGATGGGTGTGAAATTGATAATGGGATTGCTGGCTAGATTTAATTCGGTTAATAATGTCAGGCCTGATAAGGCGGCAATGTCTTTTAGCTGGTTGTCGGTAAGATTGATGTGATTTAATTGATTAAGATTCGCCAGTGGCTGAATATCTTTAATATTATTATTTGCAGCATCTAAATAGGTTAAATTCACCATATTAGCCAACGCCTTGATATCTGCCACATAGTTTTGGCTAATATCAAGTCTTTCCATGGCGGATAAATTGTTTAACGCGTTAATATCTGGGATTTGGTTATCGGTCAAATCTAAATTTGTCAGCGAGGTGTTGTTGCTTAATTGAGAAATATCATTAATCAGGTTATTGGCTAGGCGAACTCGGCTAAGTGCCGTTTTGTCGGTTAAGCCATTGGTTGATGTGATGCGATTGTTTTGTGCGTACAATACTTTTAGATCAACATGATTTTCGAGTGGAAGTAAATCGCTAATGTCATTGTTATCAAGGCGTAGAATACTCAGCGTTGTGAAGCTTTTTAGTGCATTTAGGTCGGCGATGCGATTGTGTTGCAAATAGAGTCTGGCAGGTTCGCTCAGTTGGTTTAATGCAGTAATATCACTGATATTATTGTGTTCTGTAGATAAGTGTTGTAATACGTTGCCTGCAGGAAGGCCATTTAATGTACTAAGTTGATTATTGGCGACGTGGAGTTCGTAAAGTTGATTGAGTGTGCTTAACAAGCTGAGGTCGATAATTTCATTGTGGGACATAAAAAGCCGGTTAAGCAAACTTGAATTTTCAATGCCGCTGAGGTTGGTGAGTGAGTTATTCGATAGATCGAGATAGCGCAACGTGGGTAAGTTGAGTTCGCCCAAGTTGGTTAATTGGTTATGTGATAAACTCAAATAAGAGAGTTTGCTTAGCCCATTGAGTGGCGATAGGTCTGTTATCGAGTTATTGTCCAGGTCAAGACCTTGCAATTCTGTAAATACGCTAATACCGTTTAGGTCAGTGATTCCCCGCCCGTTGCATTGGATAAAACTGACTTCATGCACCCATGTTTTGTTGTTGGTTTGCAGGCAACTTTTCAGTTTGTCATCCATAGTTGTGTCTGAAATGCGTGTGCCATCCAGAACTTCATCATTGTTGATGGGCGCTGGGTCATGATTGATTCTGGCCGCAGGTTGAGCAAAGCGATCGTTATCGATATCTATTGCTTCCTGTGGTTTTGAATTGTCACAGGCGGTTAACAATAGCAATAAAATAATAAGTATGGGTAAGGGTAAACGATAACGCATTGATACTCTCACTTCGTTTTAATGGTCAGAACAATCGACAGGTATGAATATCCCCATCGTTCCATCTTATGCCCGGATAGATTGGCGCTAAGTTTATTACTGGTTAATTGTTGCTAGTTATCGGAGTCGTGAAGCCAAGTGCCAGCGGGTTCTGTCGGTATCCACGTAATCATTGACAATGCATTGCACTGCATTTTTTTGTGGTACAAAGAACTCAGATGATGTAGAAAAATGAGTGGTAGCAGCATGACAGGTGTTTGCATAACAACCATTACCATATCAAGGCTATTGTTGCGAATAGCCGTTGCTAAATGTTGGGCTGTTTGGCAGAGATTCCCTCTGTTGTCTATGCTTTCCATGGCATGACTGCGTCCTACTTTTAATCAATGTTGGTACAGATTAAGCTAGGCAATTGGATGAGTTTTTGGGTTTTGATGTTTGGCGAGTCGCAGATAGTCTGCTACGCACTTTAAACATGCCTCAAATCTATTCATCAATAACTATCACTTGTACTTTGTCGCCAACTGATTATTTATTTTTTTTATAACTATCGATATGAGCTAAGTAAACATTTGATTTTATTAGCGCCTTGATCCTGCAGCAATTTTCTTGAGTTAACAATGCTCACGAGTATTGCAGCGATCAAAAAACATTGCTTTTCAACGCATTGGTGATACCAAATGCTAAATTTCTCTCTATCGATAACTACTATTGCTATAAAAAACTACCAACTCACTGAAACTTTAATTTTTCTAATCAGGTACTTTACTACTCAACTCTTCCAGCAGTGTCAATAATTCGTCATTATCCGGTGACACTTGTAAGCCAGTCTCTATTAGGGATAGGCTACTATTTATATTACCTTCTGCCAATCGTTGTTTGGCTTTTTTTGAATATATTTGTGCAATTTTCAGTATTCCACCTTTTGCGGATGGATTGCTGGGGTCAATTTCCAATATTCGCTGAAATGCATCATAGGCATTGCTACCCGCCGGTTCAACTAAACGACCGAGTTCTAAATGCGCAAATCCAGCCTCAACGAGGCGGCCTACTTTATCATTTTCTGCTTTAGAAAGTTGCGTATTAAATTGTTTGGGTGGGGGGAGTATTTGTACACCTAGATCGAGCGGCGGGGGGTCTCGTGGGGTGGGGTGGGGTATTGCCAAATAAACTAAGATAGAGGTTAAGCCGCCGATCAAAATGCCACCAGTCCATTTAGGCCATTCAACTTTTTGTTTAATAACAACGGTTTCATGAGGACGTTCCCATTTAAACAGATCATCTGTCGAAATATTTAGGGTATCTTCGTCGATTATTGCTGCAATATTCCTGATTGTTTTGATCAGGTCGGTAGCGCTGGGGTAGCGATCCATGGGCGCTTTGGCTAATAAACGTTCCAGTAAGGGTTGGAGCTGCGCATATTTTTCAGGTAATTGGGGAATCGGTTCTTGTTGATGTTTCCAGAGAATAGCAAAGACATTTTCGCCGTCATAAGGCTTTTGGCCGGTTAGCATTTCATAGAGAACAACGCCCAAGCTATATAAGTCTGACTGTTCGCTGGGTCGTTTGCCTTCCACTTGTTCTGGGCTCATATAATACGGTGTGCCAATTGTGGTGCCCAAGGCGGTTGCCTCAGCAGCGGTGCTATCGGTTTGTTTTGCAATACCAAAATCAGATAATACGGCGGTATCTTCATCACGAAACATGATATTGCCGGGTTTGATATCCCGATGGATAACGTGATGTTTATGGATGTGGGCCAGTGAGGTAGCGATTTGCTCTAAAATTTTTAAAGAGAACTTAAGCGTTAAACCTTTTTTAATGATATCGGTAAGCGTGCCGCCTGCCAGATACTCCATGGCCATGTAATACTGGCCTTCGTGGTTGCCAACATCATGAATGGTGACCAAGTGAGGGTGGGTTGGCAGTGTCGCAATAATGCGGCCTTCCTTCAGGAATCGTTTACTATATTCGGGGTCTGAGGCAAGCGCGGGTGTTAGAATTTTCAAGGCGACTTTGCGATCTAATGATTCTTGGACAGCGACATACACATACGCTGTTGCGCCATGCCCCACCTTACGTATAATGCGGTATCCAGGAATATCCATGCTGTCGTTTGTCACCCCGTTGATTTAGCACAGGTATTCTACACTAGTGAGTGATACATGGAATAGTGGGAGGTTGAAGAATTGTTTTTTTTGATCTTTCGGGGGGTAAACTTATCCGTGAGGATCGGTTGATTGTAGATCACTCACGGATAATTTAGTAAAAGAATGGTAGGGAAGTCAACATTGGGCAACCTAAATTTGGTAGGCCGCGGCGGATTTGTCTAGGTTGAGACGCTCTGCTAGGTTATCCAAGATCTAATATTAAAGTGTTGATTTTGGCGAGTGTGTTTTTAGTTGCTCTAACAAGGTATTTTTATCTTCTAACTGAGCACTCAATTCTGGAAGCAGCGCTTCCAATGAAGCGATTTTTTGTTTTATACGATCATTTTCCTGCTCGCTTGCTTGTTGTTCACTCATTGCGTCAGTTACTGCGTCTTTCAGCTGGCTGAATTCTAACCATTGTTTTTCAATTTGACGTTGTTCGTCGGTGGCTGAGGCCACTGTTTTCGGTGCTTCGGCAGCGGAAGACTCGTCTGTCGCATATCTTTCCGGGAATAAAAAGCGTTTAGCTGCTTGGGTTGATATGGCCGTTATGGCATCTGGGTTTTCAATGGTTAAGGTGTATCCTGCTTTGAGGCGGTTTATATTATTTCCACTGAATGATTCTGGATTTTCTTTAAATAACACGTACATTATCTGCGCAGAGGAGGTATTTTTCGGGCGGATTCGTTTGGTAATTTTTGATAAAGTGTCTGTTCGATCGGTGGGTCCATAAGTGATTTTGCCTTGCGCATCGGTACGAAATTTCTCTGCTTTCAATGATTGAGAGAATGGCGAATCAGTCACTTTTACTTTAACGATGGAGCTTGCTGTGGCGTGTCGTTGCCGAGCTTCAAACAGCTGATTTACTGTTGGTTGATGGCTTACTTGATGACCTGCGGGCAGGTTGGTTGGTTTGCTAGGTGGGTCCAATAAGACAATATAGTGTCTTGAGGTTCGTCCACCTTCCCAAGTAAAATTTAGCGAAAACTCAAGTATCGAGTCGTTGATAGGCTGATTGGAAAAAATTTTAATACTCGGTTGGCCTTGTTTATTTTGCACTAAACGGGCGTTTAATCGTTTGACAGATTGTTGCATGCTGTTATCGACGTACTCTTTTGCGGCGATGATACGGATAGTGGTCTGTGAGCTGAGTAAGTTAGCCTTTGCTCCTGTAATAGGTATGTTTCCTGCAAAGCGCGAAAATAATGAAGTTTGGTGGGCATCAATCGCCCCTAAGGCGAGTGCAAACAATGGTAAAGGCATTGATAACCCTGTGATAAATAAGCCAATGTAACTAATTTTTTTTAGCATAGTCAGTCAAAGTTTTTATCTAAATCTAAAAGGCTGACATGAAGTGACCTGATTAAAACTAATGAGGTCAATCATCCCGATGATTGTGAGCTGTGTATACTCAATGATTCGTTACTTGTCGGCCGCCGGTAACGAAACTTCAATTTTTGCTTGATCCTTCCGTGTTATTTTTATTGTATTGGAGAGAGTGAATTATTACAAAAGGAGATTTCATGGCTCACCAGGCAACAGTATGGCTGGATTTGTTACGTCATGGCGAACCGATGGGCGGTGAATGTTACCGTGGACAACAGGATGACCCGTTAACCGAAAAAGGATGGCGGCAAATGCGGCAAGCGGTTGGTGTGTTCTCTGGTTGGGATCATATACTGAGCTCACCGCTACGACGCTGCAGTGAGTTTGCGAATGAGTTGGTACAAAAAACCTTGCTTCCGCTAAATTTTGATCCATTATTGAAGGAGATGAGTTTTGGTGAATGGGAAGGTCGTACCGCCCAAGATATCGAACGGACCCATACTCAAGCATTGTATAACTTTTGGCAAGATCCTGTGCTTTATACGCCTCCCGGTGCAGAGCCGCTGCTGGATTTTGAGCGGCGTATCGATAATGTATTACAAGCCTTGATTGCGAAGCATCATCACCAGCATGTGTTAGTGATTTGCCATGCGGGTGTGATACGTATGATAGTGAAACAGGTGCTAGGCTTGCCGATAGAGCGTTTGTTTGCTATTCAGATTCCTCATGCAGCTTTAACGCGGTTACAATTTGAGATATATGATGAGCAGGTGAGTGCTTCATTGGTTTTTCATAATGGTCAATTGAGTTAGGGAAGCTCTTGCATCAAGGCCAAACATTGTATGAGGTGAGACCTAGGCAATCGAGGGTTGTCTTGTTATTATGGACTTTACTCTGGAAGTGAGTATTCCATCGAAATCAGGATGGGCAGCGCAAAGCGAAATTTATTACGATAGGTCTGAGGATGACGATCGGGAATTGACAATGAATGATATCAAACAAATGTGGAGTGAACTACAGAATACCTTCCCAACAGAAGCCACTGAATTGAACATCAATGGCATTGCTTTAAAAGAAACCAATCGGTTGGTTTGTGATTGTATCAATGAATTTATTTTCAATAATGGAAAATTAACGGCTGAAACAATAAAAATGCTGCCTCCATGCAAAGTGGAGTTACAAAAAGTGATTCCTCATATCAAGGGTGAAACTCAAGCGTACTTTGCCAAACTTTACCGGCTTTGTGATGTGATATCAAGCCGAGTGGTTAATGTATGAGTGTAGTCCTTTGCTCACTCATGTTAAGGGCATAACAATACTTTCATGCACGCGGGTTCTCGCAATTTTTCAAACGCGGCATTGATATCTGACAAAGGATAAATGGCCTCGATGAGTGATTCCACAGCAACTTCACCGTGATTTAACGCAGAAATCGCCGCTGAAAAGGGACCACAACGCGAGCCCCATATTTGTATTTCATGAATTACCAGTTCTGCAAGATTAATCTGTTGGCCGTGTGCGTAGGTGCTTTTTAACACACAAACCCCGCTGGGGCGAATCGCTTTAAGCGCCAATTCGAAGCCAGATGCCTGGCCACTGGCTTCGATGACAATATCCATAGATCGGGTTTGCACTTGTGCTTCATCGACACAAGACAATGGTAATTCTTGCAATAATCGGCGTTGCTTTTGATGGCGAGTTAACACAAATAACTCCACGCTTTGTAATGCCATGACCCGAGCAATGAGCTGGCCTAAGCGCCCTGCTCCAATTAACAAAACACGATGATAAGAGAGATGTTTTATCTGTTCGACAATGCGAAAGGCGGCGGCTAATGGCTCAATAAGCACCGCTTGTTGATCCGTTATGTGGTCGGGTAAGCGATGCAAGGTATTGGCTTTTACGACTAAATACTGCGCAAATGCTCCTTGATGATCTCGTATACCAATCACTTGCCGCTGAGTGCAGTGGCTATAAATCGAATCGAGACAAAATTCACACTTCCCACACCATTGGTTGATTTCCGCGACCACACGCTGTCCTAACCATGTTTCATCAACCTGCTGTCCAGCACCAATGACCTGCGCGACAAATTCATGCCCTGGGACACCGGTAAAAGCGGCATACCCATTAACCAGCGCGATATCCGTGCCGCAAATACTGGCCAATCTTATTTGCAACAATACCTCTCCTGAGCCGGGGTGAGGTTTGGGATAATCATCACGAAAGCCTAAGCTTCCATCTTCTAAATAAGCAACATTCATAATGTTTCCCTTTCTTTGCTTGCTATTATTTTTCATGCTGAGCATAAAACATCAACGATTTGATTTCCCTATGATAACCTTTGACCACCTTCATTAACAATTGGTAACAATTTTTAACTTTTCTGAAAAGATTTAAAGTCTGAATTTTTCTATGATAGGTTTCGTGTTGAGAGTGCATTAATTTTGATTCATAGAAAAATAGAGGAAACCGTCATGAAGCTACGTAAATTGTTAATTCCCTTTACCATCATTGCCAGTCTCACGGCCCTGGTATTAAGTGGTTGTGGTCGCCATCACCAGGATCCCGAAGACAAAGCCGAGTGGATTGTACACAAAGTGAGTAAAAAACTGGATTTGAATGAACAACAAAAAGTCAAACTGGAGGCGATCAAAACTGAAATCATGACAAATTACAAAAAACATTATCACAGTAAAACTCAAATGATGGACACCTTATTGACAGAAATACCAAAGTCGAAAATTAATCCATCGTTATTGATGGATATGCTCAAGCAACATCAAACGCGAGTGGATGAAGTCGCCCCAGGGGTGATTAGTAAACTTGTTGAGTTTCATGCTTCACTCACTGATGAGCAAAAACAGAAGTTAACGAAAAAACTTGAAAAATTTAGAAAATACCACCAACATAATGAAAGTTAATAACAAAAACTAGTAATTTAGGTCAACCACGAAATATAGAACCGTAGTACATTATCGATGGGCACTGTTGGTACAACAGTGCCCATTCCTCTATTATTTGATTTCTATGGCGGCTGAATAAATATGGCAAATAAACAACTTTTAATCATTGATGATGATGTTAAATTGTGTACTTTGCTCAACTGTTATCTCAGTCAATACGATTTTAGAATTTTCACTGCCAATGCACCGAGTAAAGGTTTTTCTGTGCTTGAAATCAACAACATTGATTTGATTATCTTAGATGTGATGTTACCCGAAATGGATGGTTTTGAAACGCTTAAGGCCATTCGAAAATTAAAAAGCACCCCTGTTATTATGTTGACTGCCCGTGGTGAAACCATGGACCGTATTGTTGGTTTAGAGTTGGGTGCCGATGATTATTTACCAAAACCATTTGAGCCTCGTGAATTATTAGCTCGAATTCAAACTGTGCTACGACGTTACCAAGCGGTGATACCAAGTAAACCACCTAACCAAATCATCTCGGGCGAGCTAGTGGTCAATGTTCAATATATGAGTGCTACGCTCGGTCAAGTCGACTTGCAATTGACCACGATGGAATTCGAAATTTTACACCTATTAATGAGCTACCCCGCACGTGTCATTAGTCGAGGTAATATCATGGATGAAACCCGTGGGGTTGACTGGAATGCATTTAATCGATCCATTGATGTGGCCGTCTCGCGATTACGAACTAAACTGCAAGATGATGCAAAACATCCGAAGTTTATCAAAACCATTTGGGGGCGAGGGTATCAATTTATTGGTAAATTAAATCATGATTTTTAATCGCTGGAAATCTTCACTGCGACGTTCAATTTTTTTAAAACTCTTGTTAGTTTTTTTGGTAACGGCTATTTTACTCGCCATCTTAGTCACCTTTTCAGCCGATTATTTAAGTGATCCGAAACGATTCATTCATCAAAAAATAGCCGATAATTTACAGCAATATTCCAATTATTTAATACAAGAAATCGGCGATCCAGCCGATTTTCAAAAAGCTAATGAATTAGCGATAGCCTTAGGTTTATCCATCCAAATAAAATCGCAAAAAAAAATTTGGCAAAGTAATAATTATGATATACCAAAAAAATTCTTAGCATATATGCACCCATCGACCCAGGCTGAAAATTTCCGTATCGGCCACTATCGAGGTTATTCATTTGCTATTATCAAGAAAAATCCCTATGAATATCATTTTGTCATCAATCACAAACGATTTACCGAAAATAAAATTCAATTTTTATCCATGCTTATATTAAGCGTTATTATTGTCATTGCGTTTAGTTATTTTTTAGTACGGTGGTTATTCAGGCCCATACGCTGGTTAAGCACGGGGGTGGCTGAAGTATCAAAGGGAAACTTTAAGGTGAAAGTTCCTATCAGAAAACATGACGAAATAGGCGAATTAGCCGAGGCATTTAATCAAATGGCTACGCAAATTGATTCTATGATGAAAAATAAGGAACAGTTGCTATTAGATGTTAGCCATGAACTTAGATCACCATTAACTCGCATGAAGCTAGCGATGGAGTTTATTGATAATCTGGAGGTAAAAGAAAGTATACAAGAGGATGTTCGAGAAATGGAGGCAATGATTTCAGAGCTTTTAGAATCAGCTCGATTCTCAAATAATAATAATCAATTAAAAAAAACTACGTTCTTGCTTAATGATATGATTAGTGAAATTATTGGTTGTTATGAAAACAGTAATCCTGGCGTTATTTTCGTTAAGTTACAAGCAGTACCAGTCTATGCGGATTATGATCGATTGAAAATCGTGTTGCGTAATCTTTTAGATAATGCGATTAAGTATTCAAAACATCAGTCAAGACCAGTAGAAATTGCAGTAAGTAATCAACAAAAAAACATCATAATAACAATAAAAGATTATGGAGAGGGTATTCCCGAGGCGGATTTAACTCGTGTTTTCGATCCTTTTTATCGATTGGATAAGTCTCGAAATACTCAGACCGGAGGTTATGGCTTAGGATTGAGCCTTTGCCATAAAATTATTATCGCTCATGGGGGAGAAATTAATGCAGAAAGTGAAATGGATAAACAAACCCAATTTCGCATTGAGTTACCCACGCTGATTGCCACCGATTTTTAATGATGGCTATTTTACGATGAGCAATGAACCATGCACATGTTTTGGATAAAATGTTTCCCAATCGATGACTTTTGTTTTGAATTTTTTCTGGCAACGTTTAGCCAATTTTAAAAAAGGAGGTCTGCCAGGGTCAGCGATGATGATTTTCTGGTTGCCTGTTTTTAACGAATTGGAAATTAACTGATAAAGTGGGTCAACAAGTTCGTTCCAAAAACAAATATCTGATCCTAGAATCAGCTGCTGATTTTTTAGTTCAGCGCTTGAGATTTTTTCAAATCGTTTAATTTTTACTTTAATCTTGACATCGTTTAGCCTCGCATGGATTTTAAGGTAAGGGAGTATATTCTCATCGGCATCGAGCGCGGTCACTTTTGCGTTAAATCGAGAAGCACAATATGTGCTCAGTAAACCCCAACCGCAACCAATTTCCATGATTCTGGATTTTTTATGTGGTGAGTGATGATTAAGATAGTCCATGATTAAGTAACTCGAATCCCAATGCTTGTGTCCATGGATACTTGGGGCAGGTAGATTTTTATCAATCCTTTTAATGAGTCGATGTTTTCTTTTTAGTAAAAAAATACCATAGATTTTTTTAGCATGTTTCATGGCTTTAGCTCACTAGAATATTATGTCCACCCTAGCCAAGATGATATGACTGACTAGAGTGGCCTGGGTTGTGGGAATTAGTCGGTAGGACTGAAACAGAGTTGTCCTTCAGGCAATACAGTAAAGTCGTTTTTTAAATAATCTTGGTCATTCGGACAGGTATTGACTGTTCCATGTACGACTAATTGAGATTTTTCTGAAATCAAACCGGCATAAATTTCTGTTCCCATGAGAGGGTTAATGATTTCCTTACCGGTGATAATCTGAGGTTTTCCTGAGCTATCAAAACAATCGAATGTTTCGGGGATGAGGTAGTCGTCCTGAGTGATAATCATACCTTTACGCGTGTTTGGTGTGAGTACATGACGTACCAGTGGGCCGTTTGATGTTTGACTGGTGAATTTCCCAGTGAGCACACCCTTGAGGCGTAACTTGCGGTGAATACGTGATTTCTCAGATCGAATAAGATTTTTCCAGTTTTTTCGTTTAAGAGTCATTGAAAAAACACCTTGTTGGGTTGTATCGCTGGTAGTCTTAGTCATCACCGAGCCAGATATTGGTAGATAACATCCTTCGTAGACTCGCTGTTGTGCAAATCCATAAGTTGTACTGAGAGCAAGCAGTATAGCAACAAAAAATTTTCGAAACATAAATCGTACCCTTTCCTTAGATACATTGATGATTAATATTAATACGAAGGTATCCATTTAGCGCTTGGTATTAAATCACTCTTACAAAGGGGATGCAAATAAAAGCGAGCCCTGGAGTGCGCTAAAATTAGCCTATTTGATTGACTGAGGGTCTATTTAATAAACATCCATACTTGTCGCCAGTGTGAACGTGAGCCGGTGGTTAAAAAGGGTAGAAATATTTGAGGGAATGTGTCCCTGAGAGAGATAAAAAATCGATCAGGGATAGTCATTATTAGGAGGCTTACCAAGGCGTAATTCTAAAGGCGAAACCCATTCCTGTGAATAAATAATCTAGGCAAACGACTCACATTGATCGCTGGAATATTTTAAGGGGGCGGTATGTGTTGTTAGCGCGGTGGCCGCCAGGTTTGTTATCCTAATATTTTCCTTAATGTTAAGGTATGGTATTCATATTTTTGTTCATGCAGTACGTTAAAATATTTCTGATAATGCTTTGCTTTGAGTATGTCATATTGTTTAAATACGTGCCTAGCGTGGATATCACTGGTATTCATAAATGCGAACTGATTGGCTAATTTAATTCTGCTTTAAATATAAATAATTGATTCCAATCAAACTAAAATTTTATTGCCTCGCTTTTAATATTTTCAAGAAACGACTTTCCTTATTTATTTTTTTATAAAATTAAATATATAAAAAAAATGGCCGTGAACCTTGTTGAACGATAACACATAAAAATCGTCCTCCATCAGGCTTTAGTCAAACGTGATGGATTATGTCTACGCTTGCGTTTGCTTTGTCGAGATGGAATGTGTCGATGCATAGGCGTATCGAGTTCTAGGTTTAATTGTAAAAAATGAGATAAGGAAGAGTGAAAAAATGTTTTTGAAACAGCTCAAATATATTGTTATCGCTGCGAGTATTTTGCCGCAGCATGGGCTAGCGGACTCTGATCAATATATAGTAAAAAATAATGTTGCTCCGAACGCTTTAGTTGTGAGTTCCCTCGGCGTCGGTGGTGGGGCAGGTTATCATGGTTATCATCCTTATGGGTATTTCTATACTGAATTTCCATCCATGAATGATTATGGTGATGTGGTTGGCTTAACCATTGGGAAAACGGCCGCCCAGTGGGTTGATGGCGTATTGGTTGATCTGGGTGTTGCGGGTTGTGCAGAAAGTGTTACTCTCTGCACGAGTCGGGCGGCGAGCATCAATAATAAAGGAGTTGTTGTTGGGTCGTCGAATGATAATTTAAATCCATTTAATCGTTATTTCGAAAGAGCCTACACCTGGATTGAACAAGCGGCACAGCCATTATCTTGGTATTATGGAAATAGCCAGTCAATAGTCATGAGTATCAATGAAAGAGAGAATGTGGTGGGTTCTGGAATTGATAATCTAAGTTATACACTCCAGTCTTTCATTCGTTACGCCAGTGGCAAAACAGAGCTTATTGGTGACGCTGCCTATCCGAGCGCAGCCATCGCGATTAATGAAAATAATATTGCGACAGGGTTCGCCGATTTTGACAATAGTAGCCAACCTCGTGCTTTTATTTGGTCCGAAGCGAATGGCATAGTAAACATAGGCACGCTCGGGGGAACAACGAGCAAAGGTTTGGCGATTGATGATGGTGAGAATACGCGTATTGTTGGCTATTCCTATACAAACAATCAGCATAAACATGCATTCATGTGGCAAAATGGTGTTATGCAAAATTTAGGCACTTTAGGTGGCAATGCGAGTGTGGCGCGCTCCATCAACAATGCGGGTGAAGTGGTTGGTTATTCGATGACAGATAATAATAAGAGCCATGCATTTATCTGGTCTAATGGTCAAATGCTCGATTTAAATGATGTGATGATAAGTGACTGGGTGATTGCGGATGCTTACCATGTGACTCAGCAAGGGCATATTTTAGCCCTCGCAGTTAAGGGTAATGAATCACAATATGTGATTCTAGATTCAGGCAATGCTTGGCCGGAACGTGTGACGTCAATACCAACAGAAATGGCTGAATTGGATCAGTTATCGAGTTTTGGTGGCCCACATGAAGAGAAAGTAATTACCGCCGCGACGGATGCGAACAATAATTATTATTCGGTGGGTTATTCTGCGAGTGATTCTGCCAGCTTTAATCAAGTTGAAACGATTGAGTCTTATAAATACGGCGTCTATTTGCAAAAACTGTCTGATACTGGAGAGCATCAATGGACGATTAATATTAGTCCAATAAATCCGAATCGTCTAGGAATTATGGTGACTGGGTTGGTTGTGGATAATGCGGGAGACATTTATGTTTCTGGTACGGTGATTGGCTGGACAGCAATTTATGATTTTGATCCGAGTGAAGAGCAGGTCTTGTTTAACAATAAAACGTATTTGCCGAAAGCCTTTGTTGCCAAATATTCACCCGAAGGCACATTGTTGAGATTGGATCGGTTTGCAGGTAAGTATAATCGTGTATTCGCTAAGTCAATTGATGTCGATGTACAAGGAAATCTGTTTGCTGCACTTTATGTACGTAATCGTTGGGAAACCTACGGGGTTGATCTTAATCCAACGGAACAACAAGATATTCATGTAAATACGGGCCTATATGTTGTTAAATTAAATGCCGAAGGAGATTATCAATGGAGTAAGCAAATTGGTGATGAGACCGGGATCGGGCGATTAACGGCTGTACTCGCCGTATCTAACAATGGTTTTGTTGTCTCTGGAGACACGTTTGGTTCGGTAGTATTTGATGGTCTATTGACGAGTCCCGATACCGCCGACAAAGGTGTCGGTGCTTTTATGGTGAAATATACCGTTGATGGTGATTTACAATGGGGTGAGTATTTGCCAAATCATCAAAATGCCACCGTGAAGGCGGATGCTCATGGCCATTTTTATTTAGTTTCACATGGGGCGCATGGGGTATTTTTAGATAAATATGATTCGTTAGGCAATCATGTTTGGGCGACACCCCGCTTAGTTGCTGGGGCACCACTGCAAACGAATAGCGGTATGGGCAGTGCTCATGCACCTGATTATCAGGTCCGCTATGCGGTCGATGGCTTGGGGAATGTGTATATACCAGGTACATTTCGAGGTATTGTCAACTTCGATGCAGAAGGTGGGCAGGATTTTCAAACAGGAGGTATGTTTATCTCTAAATTTTCTGCCGATGGTCAATATACTTGGACCTATAGTTTGGATGACAATCAAGGCCTAGGGATCGCCGCCGTCGTCGATGGTGCCGGCCGCATTTATTTGGCAGGAATGTATGAAAATAGATTGGAGGCAGGAGATGGTCTAGTACTTCCTGCCGTGACAGGGTTTGGCAAAGATGTGTTCATTGCTCGTTTTAATCAGGCGTCTTTTCCTATGATTACTTATTAGGAATGTTGTCAATTTAAGAGAGCGACAAGATTTGTCGCTCTCTTTTTTTAATAAAATGGGACTTATTGAGCAATCACTTCTACGTTGTCAAAATAACCTCCTTGGTTTCCCCACTGATACAAAGCGATAGACCCAGAAGCAAAGCGATTATCGGTTGCTGTGAAAATCGATTGACCATCGATAAATATTTCCATTGATGAACCTGAGGCTTGTACCCTGAGTTTGTAAAGCCGATTGATGATATAGGGAACCTTGTCTTCGGCGAGGATGGTGACCACCCCATTTTGATGCTTGGTGATACGACGTATATTACGTTCATTGTCCCAAGCAAAGCGGTAATAGTTTCGGTCATCTTGAACCCGAAACATCACTCCTATAAAATCATTGTCCTGCGATTTCATGGATAAGTTTAATTGGTAGTCGCTCCATTGGCTCCCGTTATCATAAAGCAGATAGGTGCCTGAATAAGCGGTGCCATTAAACTGATGAATATTACTGCTTTGATAGGCCATCCCTTCTTTGACTGTCCATACCGATGGTGCGGACCTACGGCCATTGTCAAAAATTGACCAGTCATCTAAATTGTTATCATTAAAGGTTTCCTTTAACAATAGAAGATTGTTGGTTGCAGGAGTGACGGTAATGGATACGGATTGCGACGTAGTATACATGCCATCAGATACATCCACGGTTAAAATAAAGGTTCGGCTTGACGTGACGGCGGGAGGGGTGTATGTGGGATTTTCAGATGTTACACTGCTTAGCCGACCTTCACCGGCGTTGGTGTGCCATGTGTAAGTTAAAGGAGAGGGTTGATTATCCGGGTCAGATGCGATCACCGACAACAAGCTCGTTTGTCCACGGGTAATGTTATTGGGGGAGGCGATAACGGAATCAATGATCGGTGCGATATTATCCGATGATGATTTATCTGTACGGATCACTTCTACGTTATCAAAATAACCTCCTTTATTACCCCATTGATACAAAGCGATAGAACCGGAAGTAAAGCTATCATCAATGGCTGTGAAAATCGATTGACCATCGATAAATATTTCCATTGATGAACCGGAGGCTTGTACCCTGAGTTTGTAAAGCTGATTGATGACATAAGGCACCGTATCTTCGGCGAGGATGGTGACCACTCCATTTTGATGCTTGGTGATACGGCGTATATTGCGTTGTTTGTCCCAGGCAAAACGATAATAGTTCTGATTATCTTGAACCCGGAACATCACCCCCATAAAATCATCATCCTGTGACTTCATGGTTAAGCTTAATTGGTAGTTAGTCCACTGATTCCCGTTATCATAAAGCAGATAGGTGCCGAGATAAGCCGGTGGATTAAATCGGTAAATATTACTGCTTTGGTAGGCCATCCCCTCTTTGACTGTCCATTTGGAAGGGCCGGATGAATAGCCCTGATCAACAATAGACCAGTTTTTTAAGCTCCCATTGTTAAAGTTTGTGTTAAATAATACGCTTGATGGGGCTTCATCTTTTGTGACTGTGATTGCTACGTATTGGGTCGTGCTTGCCTGTCCATCAAAAACTTCAATTTGTATATTAAATGTGGTTGTTTCTGCGACTATTGGTGCCGTATAAATAGGATTTTTGATAGTGAAAGAACTGAGTGTGCCTTCACTATCCTTGATTGTCCAACGGTATGATAAAGTGGTTGGGCCATTGTCAGGATCTAGTGCATTGACCAAGAGTTGACTGGTCTGTTGACTATTTATAATAGCAGGCGTTGCATCAATGCTAGAAATCGTTGGCGATTGATTGTTGGTTTTAATGACGATGGTGATGGTTGCTTTGTTAGAAAGCAGCTTGCCATCATCGGCCTGGAATGAAAAATAATCCGTACCGCTTGTATTTAAATTTGGCGTATAAGTAAACTCACCGCTGGTGTTATTCGTTATGACGACATTACCTTGGTTTGGTTGATTGACGATAAGATAATTAAGTGTGTCATTATCCGAATCCGTTGCGATTAAAGTTTCAGTAAATATTAAGTCTTGAGGAATAGTAAATGTACCCTCTTTAGCGATGGGAGCCTTATTGTTATTTATTACACATCCATTTTTATTAATAAAACCACTGCCATCAATATGAAAGCTAACATCAATTTCACAGCCTGCTTGCAGTGAAAATAACTGAGGGGCAGTGTTATTGGTTTCGTTAAAACTTACTGGAGTGATGGGGTGCGGTGCTTGAAAAGAGCTAGCGCTGCTGGAGTTAGCATAAGGTCCGACTCTAGAGCCACCCGAAAAATTAGATTGAATGGACTCTGCATGCAGACTGTATTGACCGGTGGGCAACAAAAACTGAAAGTAACCGTTTTTTTGTTTAAGATAATCAGAAACTTTGCTATAGACTTTGCCCGTGTTAAACTCTTTCACCCAAATATTAGCACCGAGTATGGCTTGGTTTGATAGGGTGAGAAAATTACCAGAGAGTGTTGCAAATTGGTTACTAATATTAATTTCCGGGTAAAGTTCACTGACGGTAGAAATTTCATCTTCATGTAAAGAAATACTATTGCGATAAGCAATTGGGTACATTAGTGCATAATTTTCTGAAGTTAAACCTTGAGTGCCATCCAGTTGTGAGTGATCCAGACCAATCATATGGCCAATTTCATGAGCAAGCACGACCGTCATTCGACTATTTGAAATAGTGATAAACCCATTAATAATCGCTTGACCTTCAGTAAATGATCCTGTGCTTGATTTATACGCTGAGCCTGCAAATCCTAAGACAGATTTTCGCGCTCCAGTGCCAAATAAGGCATCAATAATCGTTCCATCGCTATCGTAAATGATCGGATTGAGACCATCAGAATATCTGCCAAGATAATTATTAAAATTATTTTGGGTAACATTGGTAGGAATGTCATTTTTTTGAAGAAGCTGTATCGTGGCAGTGGGTACATCGTTCCACAGCCCGATGGCTTGATTGACGATACCGTCGGCTGTTTCTTTGCTGCGACTCCCTAGGGTGCCTTGATCATAATTTAGGTTGATGGGTTGTCCATCATTTGGGTAAGTGACAGGCTGATTGTTGATAAGAGTTAAGGGTCCGCCGGCTAAGACAAAATAAGGTATGCATAGGAATGTTAACAATATAGGAAAGATAATTTTTTTATTCATTGCTTACCCTCCATGTTCTTCACAACTTCGATAAAGTTAGTCAGTGGCATGGTTATTTGGTTTGCGTTGGGATTGAAGGTAAGGCGTGGAGAAGATGGTTTACCTTGCAGTACTAAATCTTTGTCAGCAGATTGATTAGCGGCGGATAATAAGTCTCCAAAATCTCTACCGTTAGTGACCACGGTTTGTTGATTTTTCTGAATGATGTCAAAGGCACCTTGTTCTAACCCTACGGGACTGGAATAGCCAAGTTTAGATGGCTTAGGGATAAAGACAACATATTGCTGGCCAACAATGAAGGTTGGTACATTGGGGATCAATATAGTGATTTTATCGGTGTTAACCCGTTGAGCAATTTGTTTAATGGTGTGGGTATCACCTAATTGGCCTTTTAAAGGATCATCGACTTGAAAGCTTGTGAAGGTCGACATCATACGTGTTGAGGGATCCATTACTGTATTATTTGTAAGGCAGGTACCAACAAATACATGTTGTGCATCTTGTAACAACTCACTTAAATTAAGTGGAAGTACAGAAGCGGCATGGGTAGAATGTGTGAAAAAAAAATAAATGAACAAGAGATTAAATAATTTTAAGTATTGCATGATAGCTCTCTTTAATTTTAGAACAGTTAAAATTAATAAATAGCAAAAATAATACCAGTGAAATTTTTTTAGTGATTTATGTTTTTCAAGTAAATATTTAATTAATGCAATAATAAATTTTTACTATTTTTATCAAAATAATTTATATGAGAGTGTTATGTTTTGTGATTAAAATATTGGAATGGGTAGGATAGATGATGCAGAAAAATTTGTTTAGGACAGGAAATAATATTGCTTATTTATTCTGATAATAAAATATTAAATCGATACTTTGGTTAACACGGATTAGTTTATGTTAACCCAGGTATTGCGATTTCAATAAGGTTTGCTAACTATCAATATTTTGTGAATTCATCGGTAGAGAATGTGCTATGCCTTTATGACAATCAATACACGTTGCATTATTATCAAGACTATCGGCATGTTTATGCATGGCACGTCGTCCTTGTTCAGTAAAATCCATATAGTCAAAAGAATGGCAGTTTCGGCATTCCCGTGAGTCAGTTTTTTTCATTGTTGCCCACACACGCTTTGCCATCACTAAGCGCTGCGCCTCAAATTTTTCAGGCGTATCGACGGTCCCCATGAATTTGTGAAATAATTCAAGAGAGGCTTGTATTTTTCTAACAAACTTATGTGTCCACTCTTTGGGGACATGGCAGTCCGGGCAGGTGGCACGAACGCCTGTTCGATTAGTATAGTGGATGCTGTCTTTATACTCTTGATAGACATTGTCCTTCATTTCATGGCAGGAAATACAAAAAGCTTCTTGGTTAGTGGCTTCCATGGCGGTATTGAATCCGCCCCAGAAAACAATACCTCCGACAAAAAAACCCATCAAGATAAACCATGACCCAAAAATTTTTTTGGCTGTTCTCTGCTTTGTAACATTCTCGGCTTCTGTTTTTCGATTTTCATGATCAGTCATGATAATATCCTACTTAGGCGTGAAAATTAATAACTTATCCTTTGGTTTGTTTTAATAAATTAATGGGCTCAAAGATATTATTTACCAAGGGCTTTGCATCTTTTTGTGGCACGTGGCACTGTGTGCAAAAATAACGCAGCGGTGATACTTTCGATAATTCATTGCCAGCTCGGTTTTGAAAATGTGTTAGACTTATTTTTGTTGCTCCCCATTCTCGATAATTTTTCCAGCCATGACATACTAGGCATTTATTTTGTCTTTGATTGATCTTATAGCGCTTGATCGGATGAGGGATTAGCGGTGGTTGGGTAATGTAATTCCTTGCCACTAAACCGACGTCATGTTTCCACTTATAGAGCTCAGGCGCTTTGTTTGTTGCAGGAATACTTGCATCACCACGTAGCGAAGTAAACCCGCTTTTATTCATTTCATATATGACAACGTCTGTGCCAATTGACTGATTTTTTTCTGCTAATGTTGTATCGTTCGGTAAATAATCAGGTATCGCGATGGCTAATACAAAAGCCACGACACTTAGAATAATGACGATTGATTTTTTTTTCATGTTAAATAACTCATGATAAACGTTTAAATTAATTTAGAATCGATGGGCTGCACAATACGTGTTCATTTCTGTGTTTATTCATATCAAGCTCTTGAAACTTTGACTGCGCATTTTTTATAATCCGTTTGCTTGGAGATTGGACAGGTGGCATCGAGTGTCAATTTGTTAATCAGTCGACTTTCATCAAACCATGGTACAAACACCATACCTTGAGGTGGACGGTTGCGTCCTCGGGTTTCCACGCGAGCAATGATTTCGCCGCGACGAGATTGTATCTTGGCAGCCATGCCGCGTTTTAAACCATTGCGTTTAGCATCGTCTGGGTGCATATATATTTGTGCATTGGGAACAGCGCGATGTAATTCGGGGACGCGGCGTGTCATTGATCCCGAGTGCCAGTGTTCTAACACTCGACCTGTCACTAACCACATATCAAACTCATCATCGGGTATTTCGGGAGGAGGCTCGTAGGGTAGTGCGAAAATATTGGCTTTACCATCGGATTTTCCATAAAAACGTACCGACTCACCGGCTTTAACGTATGGATCATAACCCTCTCTAAAGCGCCATTGGGTTTCTTTGCCATCGACCACTGGCCAACGCAATCCTCTGACTTGATGATAGGTATCAAAGCTGGCTAAGTCATGCCCTTTGCCACGGCCAAAACTGGCATATTCTTCAAATAAACCTTTTTGGATATAAAAGCCAAAATGCTTGGCTTCATCATTATCGTAACCGGCTTGTCGTTCGGTGTTTGGGTATTTGTCTACTTGGCCATTTTTATATAGTACTTCATACAAGGTTTTTCCCTTATAGGCTGGATTTTTTTCAAGGACTTCCGCTGACCAAACTTCATTGGTCGTGAAGCGTTTGGAGAATTCAATGATTTGCCATAAGTCGGATTTAGATTCAGCGGGTGCTTTTACTTGTTGTCGCCAAAATTGGGTGCGTCGTTCTGCATTACCGTAAGCTCCTTCTTTTTCTACCCACATGGCGGTGGGTAAAATAAGATCTGCCGCCATGGCGGTTACGGTAGGATAGGCGTCAGATACGATAATAAAGTTATTTGGGTTGCGGTATCCTGGATAAGATTCTTCCATTAAATTGGCAGCCGCTTGCATATTGTTGTTGCACATGACCCAATAGACATTCAGCTTTTCATCTTTTAGCATGCGATTTTGTTCCGCCGCATGATAACCGGGTTTTGCTGGAATGGTACCAGATGGAATTTTCCATTTTTCTTCAGCGAAATCACGATGTTCTTTTTTATTGACGACCATGTCAGCCGGTAGGCGATGGGAAAATGTACCGACTTCACGTGCGGTACCGCAGGCGGAAGGCTGGCCGGTGAGCGAAAACGGGCCATTACCGGGTTCGGAAATTTTGCCTGTCAATAGGTGAATGTTATAGAGTAAATTGTTCACCCAGCTACCACGGGTATGCTGATTGACTCCCATGGTCCATAATGACACGATTTTTCGTTTCGGGTCGGCGTACATTTTCGCTAAAGCTTCCAGTTCTTTTTTTGGTACAGTAGAAATTTCATGTGCTTTATCCAGGGTATATTCTTCTACAAAATTTTTAAATTCATTGAAATTTATGGGTTTTGAGCCACCGGCGTTAGCGGCATTGCTGGCATTTTTTTGTAGGGGATGATCATCGCGTAGGCCATAACCAATGTCAGCATTTCCAAGCCGGAAATTGACATGATTTTTAATGAACGACTGATTGACATTGCCACTTTGTATAATGTAGTTTGCGATGTAATTGAGTATCGCTAAATCGGACTGAGGTGAGAAAACGATACCGAGATCGGCCAGATCGAAATTACGGTTTTTGAAGGTAGACAGTACTGCCACTTGAACATGATCAGCACTCAATCGTCGATTAGTGATTCGTGACCAAAGAATAGGGTGCATTTCAGCCATATTAGCTCCCCATAAAACAAAGTCATCGGCTTGTTCTAGGTCATCGTAACAGCCCATGGGTTCATCGATACCAAAGCTGCGCATAAAACCAGCTACCGCTGATGCCATACAATGACGTGCATTAGGATCAATATGATTGGTGCGCAAGCCGGCTTTCATAAATTTAACGGCGGCATATCCTTCCCATATTGTCCATTGCCCAGAACCAAACATGCCGATGGAATCGGAGCCTTTCGCTTGCAAGGCGGATTTATATTTTTTTTCCATGATATCGAAGGCTTCTTGCCAGGAAACTGGAGTAAATTCGCCTTCTTTGTCATATTGTCCATTTTTCTTACGTAATAAAGGTGTGGTGAGTCGGTCAGCACCATACATGATTTTTGATAAGAAATAACCTTTAATGCATTGCAAACCTTTATTGACTGGCGCTTCGGGATCAGCTTGGGTGGCGACTATCCGCTGATCCTTGGTACCAATGAGTACCCCGCACCCAACACCGCAAAATCGGCAAGGTGCTTTATCCCAGCGGATGGCTGTTTCTTGGTTGGCTTGGGCGTCGTCGATCAAAGGAACTTTTAAGCCAGCGGCGGTGGCTGCGGCAGCAACGGCATTCATTTTTATAAAATTTCGTCTGCTAAAAGTCATATAGCACTTCCTGTTTGTGGGTCGCTTTGTTCAAAATAATGATAACTTGGGGTGACAGAGAGTAGGCCGTCAATGTGTAGAAAATTTGAAATGGTAGTGACCAAGATATCCAGTTGATCATCCTCCACGGTAACGATCAGCGTTCCATGCTCGTCTTCGATATGGATTTCAACACCAGGCTGGCTAGCTAATGCCTGGCGCACCGATATCATTTTTTCGGGTTTTACTTTGACAATGGCACTACTAATATTCATCATCTATCCATCACTTTAATTAAAAATAATTATCTGTTTAATTA
>CAYUAI010000014.1:0-33310 GCA_964442745.1 uncultured Chromatiales bacterium | reverse complement strand
TAATTATCTGTTTAATTACCTGTTGTCGCTGTCGGTTGTTGCAGGCTAATGACATCGATTGGGCATCGCTTGACACAGGCACCACATCCAGTGCAGGTGTCATTGTCCAGTAAGGGTTGGGCCACTCGGTTTCTATGAAACGATAAAGAAATCGCTTCATATTCACAGGCTTCTTTGCAGATTTGGCAATCGATATTTTGGGTGGCTAAACACGCTGGGCCGATCTGCATTTTAATCGGCCAGGGGGCGTTGGCAGGTTTGTCTGGATTGGCAAACTGCAATGCATCATGAGTACAGTGCTCAACACATTGGCCGCAAAAAGTGCAGGATCCTTTTTGAAAATCAATGTGTGGAAAGTTATCCAGGGTATTGACAATAATCTGTTGCGGACAAGCGGTGATGCATGCATTGCATTGGGTGCAGGTGCTGGTAAATTTTTTTTCAGCCGTTGACCAAGGTGGTCTGATAACGGCGGGGGCTTGGTTGTGCCAATTTCCACGAAGGAAAGCCCTTCTTGATTGATATGTGTCCATTCAATAATTACCGATCGCGATGAGGTGTTTATGTGCTGAAGCCTTTGTCTGACCCCAGACTTAGACAATCGGGTGTTAAAGGGGGTAACTTTAGCGATTAACCACAGCATTTTAGAAAAGTAATGAAAAATTGGTATTTATTTCTATGTGATCTGTTTTTTTTGATTCCGATGTAAGAGATTTGCTAGGTCAAATTTTTATCTGTGGGTGAAGGCGTTTGAAAAAGCTTTGCTGTTTGAGTGTGTATGGACAGTTGTGTATAGTGTAACCTGAAGGTTATTTTGTAGCCTGATCGAAAAGCCATCGGTTATTATTGTTTAATCGCATGATTTGACATGACTTTCTTGTTATTTTTGGGTGATAGCTTACAACGATTATTCGGGCTGGAGGATAGTTACCATGAATTTGTCTTTTTTGACGCATTTGTTGTTTGGGCGTGCGAATGTTTTACGGGCCGCACAAGTCAAGTCTTTAGAGTCCATGGATCGGCGTAGTGGTTTTGATCGGCGTCAGTGTGTCACACATCCGTTTACCATTTTATTTTCACCGGGCCGCCGTCATCAAAATGGCAGGCGAAAAAACGATGCCAGTAACATTTATGTTGATTGTTATACGCCCGTGTTGCGATATATTTGTATTGGTATTTTGCTGCTGTCTATGATTGATGCTTTTTTCACCCTGCGGCTGATCGATAAGGGGGGCTCTGAGCTTAATCCATTGATGGCTTATCTGTTAAGCATTAATATTGATAGTTTTGTTTTCGTCAAATTTATTATGACAGCGGTGAGTGTATTTATCTTAGTGGCGCATTTTCACTTTCGTTGGCTTGGGGTGGTCAAAGTATCTCATATCTTGTACTGCGCTTTCATTTTTTATGTGCTGCTGGTGAATTACGAGATCATGTTGCTGCTGCATGTGTATTATTAGATCTAACGTTGGACAAGGGATGGGGGGGACAGGATAATTGCCCATTCCTAAATTCTTCCCAGGGGACTTGCATGCGATACCCCTGAGGCTTACACTTCCCAAAACTCATCAATTCATCTTAGGTTTCGCGCCAAGGCGTGAAAAATGTCGGATTCGTTAGGAGTCGCAATTAAACAATTGATGGTTCGCCGTGATATGGAGCAATCACACATTCAATGGATAGCCAATGGCGCTCGGTTAGTGTTGGCTGGAAATTGGACAGTCTATGGTGCCGCCTCCCTTGAAAACATGATTGAGCAGCGTATGACAACGTCGCTTGATGTGGCTTGTGTTGTTATTGATTGCCAGCAAATTCAAGCGCTTGATAGTGCAGGTGCCTGGTTGCTTAATCGGCTCTGTCAGCATTTGCAGCAGCGCAATCAGCCCTATCACTTAACCGGGCTCAGTGACAATCATCGGAGTTTGCTGGCATTAGTGAAGCCGCCGCAAGTGGTGTCTGTGCCTGTTGTCCGAGCGGCACGCTTATCGCGTTTGGGGCGGGCAACCTGGCAACATATTGAACAGGCTTTGCAACTTCTCGCCTTTCTTGGTGAGACCTTCGTCATCTTATTCCGATGTATTATTCAGCCACGCCGGTTACGCTGGAATGCCTTGTTTGCGAATGTTGAACAATCAGGTATCAATGCGCTGCCTATTATCGGTTTATTATCTTTTTTACTTGGGATTGTGATCGGTTATCAAGCGGGCGTTCAGCTGCAATTATATGGCGCCAATATTTTTATTGTTGAACTGGTTTGTCTCACCATGTTACGCGAACTTTCTCCGATGATGGCGGCAGTGATTGTGGCTGGTCGTTCCGGTTCGGCGTTTGCGGCACAGTTGGGGAGCATGAAGGTGACCGAGGAAATTGATGCCATGCGAACCATTGGCATCGTCCCCATGGAGATGTTGGTCATCCCTAAGGTATTGGCTATGTTAATAGCTCTGCCATTATTGACAGTATTTGCCGATGTGCTGGGCGTGTTTGGTGGTATGGTCATCGCGAAAACCATGTTGGGTATTGATTTTAAGGATTTCGTTGCTCGTATTCCTGAGGTAGTGACCTTGACTTCGTTTATGTTGGGCATGATGAAGGCCCCGGTATTTGCGTTAATTATCGCGGTAGTGGGTTGCTTTCAAGGCTTACGTGTGACTGGGGGAGCGGACAGTGTGGGCCGGCAAACGACCACGAGCGTGGTGCAGGCGATTTTCTTGATTATTGTTGCTGATGCTATTTTTTCAATTATATTTAGTGGGATAGGGATTTGATTGCAGCTCAGTCAGGCGACTTACTGGAGAGAAGAATCATTATCCAAGTTCGAGATTTGGTCACTCGGTTTGGTCATGAAACCATCCACGATGGCATTAATTTGGATATCTGTCAAGGTGAGATCATTGGCTTAGTGGGGGGCAGTGGTTCAGGGAAATCAACCTTGTTGCGTGCCCTCACCATGCTACTGCAGCCCAGTGGTGGTTCTATTCGAATAGGGCGGCATGAGTTGATCGGTATTGATGAAGCCTCAGCCAGTGAGCTGCGACGCCATATGGGCGTGATGTTCCAGCAAGGCGCGTTGTTTAGTTCCTTAACGGTATTGCAGAATGTTTGCGTGCCACTGAAGGAGCAGACGCAACTATCGGCTCAACTGATTCAACAATTAGGCTTAATGAAATTAAAATTGGTGGGCTTAACTGAGCAAGTCGCAGATAAATATCCTAAACATCTCAGTGGCGGTATGATCAAACGAGTGGCGGTGGCTCGGGCATTGGCACTTGATCCTGATATTTTATTTTTGGATGAACCCAGTGCTGGTCTTGATCCGATTAGTGCCCACGCTTTGGACGAGTTAATTTTACAATTACGGAAGGCGTTAGGTTTAACCGTGGTGATTGTCACTCATGACATTGATTCATTATGGCGATTGACAGACCGGGTGGCATTTTTAGGTGAAAAACGCTTGCTGGCGGTGGCTGACTTAAAAACCTTAAGTCAACATCCTCATCCGCTGATTCACGAATATTTTCAAGGTCCGCGAGGCCGGGCGGCACAGGTGAAATAATGGAAATCAAAGTCAACTATACTTTGGTCGGACTGTTTGTGACATTTTTTATGGTACTGCTGGTGGCCTTGGTGGTTTGGTTGAGTTACGATTATGAACAAGAAGACTACGCCACTTATGTCGCGTATGTTTATGAATCTGTCTCCGGCTTAAATGAAAACGCCGCCGTTAAATATCGGGGAGTCGATGTAGGAAAAGTGACTCATATTGCTTTAGATCCCAACAACTCAGAACGTGTGCAATTGGACTTAGCCATTAAACAAGGGGCGCCGATCAAGCACGATTCGGTAGCGGTGTTATCCTTACAAGGCATTACCGGACTTATTTATATTGAGTTAACCGGTGGCACCCAAGCCTCACCCTTGTTGCAGGCAACGAACGAGCAAGCGATTCCAGAAATTCAAACAGCTCCCTCGGCATTGGTACGTTTTGATAGTATGATTACTCATTTATTTACGCAATTGACGCAAGGGGTAGAATATCTAGCCGGCGTTGCAGATCGGGTCGATGTTTTGTTGAATGATGATAATCAACGGGCGATTGCCAATACCTTAACGAATGTTGAGCATTTATCTCGGGTCGTGTCTGAGCGGCTTGATGTGTTTGGGGAAAACATTGACAACTTAACAGAAATACTACAAAACACAGCACAGATGAGCCAAGAGTTACCTCGATTAGTCCACGGAGTGGCGGGTAGTATGGATGGGGTACAACAAGCGGTTGCCGCGATTAATCAGACCGCCGCGCGCTTGGACGAAGTGGTTATTACCGCGCAAAAGGAATTACTTTATTCAACGGCAGACTCCTTATCGCAATTGAATCAATTGATGGAAGAAATGCGACAACTCACCGCCACCTTAAGTCGTGTTGCTCACGATGTGGAGCGTGATCCGAATATGTTAATTTTTGGGCGAGGGAGTAATCGTGCAGGTCCTGGTGAATAACATGATGATTAGAAATAAATCAAAATACAATGGATGGCCTATCAGTCTGCTTTTGCTATGGCTGATTTTGATTTCAGGTTGTGCCGCTGTTGAGGCTGTTAAGCAGAACACTAAATCACAGCAGACGGCCCTGCAGACTTATCATTTTGAGCCGGTGCTATCGATTCAACCCGCCGATCGTAAAAGTCAGGCGGTGGTCGCGGTTACCAAGCCACGTGCTGCTGCGCCCTATCGAGCGACACGTATGGCCTATAGCGAAGCGGCTTATGAGTTGAATTATTATATCAATAATGAATGGGCATCGCCACCGGCGGCGATGTTAGCGCCTTTTATCGTCAAGGCGCTGGAGCAAAGCCAGGCTTTTGATGAAGTGGTCAGCGGTAGTAATACCCGTGTAGCAGACATTGCCTTAGATGTAGAGTTAATCGATATCAAGCACCAGTATATCAATGCGCAAAGCGTGGGGGTGGTGACATTGCGTGCTCAGTTCATTGATTTAGTGGGACGACGTATTATCGGTGTCTATGAGGTATCTGCACAAAGTCCAGCCACAAGCAATAGCCCCTATGGAGGCGTGGTGGCAATCAATGCGGCATTGAGTCAAGTGTTGATGGATTTAGCAAACTATAGCGCTCGGGAATTGCAGTTGAGGTAGGTTGGGATTCACCCATTCACCTCAACCGGCGGAATTCAGAAAAGCCCTGGTGGAATCAATTTTCTTTGTGATTTTAAAACGCAAGGTTGGCCGGCGTCGGCCCAAGTAAATTTGAAGATGGTATCGATTAGATTTTTTTACTTTACAAGCAAAAGCGTTGCCAGTTATATTAGGCTTGCTGGGCTTGGTACGGTATTTAGAAACGACGAGATCGGCGCATCTCAATGCAGTTATTTTATTAGGAGAACAAACTTATGCGCAAACAATTTTTGATAGCGGTCTTGGCATCGATTTTTGCTTCCGTGCCCATTTTCGCTATCGCTGGGGCAGGGTCGAATTTTTGCCAAAATGAAGCACATGAAGCAGGTATTGAAGATCCGCAGGAATTACAGCAGTATGTGGCGGATTGTCATGAGCAGTTACAACAAGACATGGAAGATAATAACGCCACATTTGAGGAAGGGATCGAGGAGATTGCTGAAGAAGCCGATGAAGATATTTTTGAGGAGGGGGTCGGAGAGCTCGTTGGCGAAGCCGATGACGACACTATCGAGGAAGGGATCGAAGTTTCCTCGCAAGCTTTTGAAGAATAATTTGTTTATCTGATTCCTAAAGCGCTGCCTCAATGACGATATTATCATTGAGGCACGTCATTGTTGAATGAGTAGTTATTTTTCCCTCACTTCCACATTATCAAAAGACCCCCCTCGATTTGCCCAATTATATAAAGCAATGGTACCGGAGCTAAAGCTATTATCTTGTGCGCTAAGGATCGATTTTCCATTAATAAAAATTTGCATTGAATGCCCCATTACTTGAATACTTAATTGGTAAGTGGTGTCAGAGGCATAAGTGACTTTGTCTTCGGCGAGTAGCGTGACAGCCCCGTTTTCATGTTTTGTCAATCGGCGAAATTTCCGTTGTTGATCCCAGGAAAAGCGATAATAATTGTCTTTGTCTTGGATTCGAAACATGACACCGATCGCATCGTTATCGTTAGACTTGATGGAGACTTTAAGCTGATAATTTAACCAGTTTTTACCATTATCATAAGTGAGGTAGGTGCCTCGGTAATACGGGGATAAGGCTTGGTATATATTACTTGCTTGATAGGCGAGGCCATTTGTTACCGACCATTCTGACGGGCCGTATAATTTTCCTTCATCATTAATTGACCAACCGGCTAAGTCTCCATCGTTAAAATTGTCGGATAACAGCAGATTTTTCTCGGGCTGTGAATTTTTGGTTGAGGTGTTGCTTTGTTGAATTTTGGAAACGCTAATATTGTCAAAAGATCCAGCTTGGTTGCCCCAGGTGTACATGGCGATGGTGCCGCGACTAAAGCGGCTGTCAGTAGCCGTCAATACCGCTTGACCATCAATGAGTACGGTGATGTTATTACCTGACATTTTTACGGCGATACGATAGGTTCTTCCTGAAACATAGGGGGTATTGTCTTTTGCAAGAATACTTGTTACCCCATTGCTGTGTTTAGTGAGATGGCGGGTGTTTCGCTGTTTATCCCAAGAAAATCGATAATAATTATTATTATCCTGGATACGAAACATCACTCCCATAAAGTCATTGTCTGTTGACTTCATGTCGTATTCGACTTGGTAGTCAGTCCAGTTTTGACCGTTGTTATAGCGCAAAAATGTACCATTGTACGTGGGTGCGTTAGCGCGATAAATATTGCTGTTTTGGTGGAGGGCACCATTTGTAACTGACCACTTAGAGGGTGCCGAGATATTGCCTTCATCGAAGATCGTCCAACCATTAAAGTGACTATCCGTGAAATTTTCAGTCAGCAAATTGTTGGGTGTATCGCTTTCTGTTTGATTGTCGGCCGAAGGTTTATTGTTTGCGGTGCGAGTTACTTCGATATTGTCGAACGAGCCACCTTGGTTGGCCCAGCTATACATGGCGATGGAACCTGACTGAAAGCTGTTGTCGGTGACAGTGAAAATCGATTGATTATCAATGAAAATTTCAATGCTGTTGCCAATCGCTTCAATAGATAAGTCATAAGCGCGCCCGATGACATAAGGCGTATTATCCTGAGCCAGTACCGTTACCGTTCCGCCTTGATGGCGGGTCAGGCGGCGGATTTTTCGTTGATTGTCCCAGGCGAAGCGATAATAATTATTGTCGTCTTGAACTCGGAACATGATGCCGATGAAATCATTATCATTTGACTTCAAGGTGGCATTGAGTTGATAGTTCGTCCAGCTTTGGCCATTCTCATAGATTAAGTAGGTGCCTAAATATTGTGGTGCTCCAGATAGATAGATATTACTGTTTTGTTGTAATACGCCATTGCTGATTTGCCATTTGGAGGGTCCAGAGATATTGCCATGATCTACGGTGCGCCAATTGTTAAAGTTGCCATCATTGAAATTTTCGGATAATAATGTGTCGGGATTTTGAATGGTGTTGGTGACCTTGACGTTGATGGATTTAGATGTTGTTTTATCGCCATCTGATACTTCAACAGTAATGCTTATTGTTTGGTTAGTCGTGACGCTGGGCGCAGTATATACCGGATTGTTCGCTGAGTTAGAACTCAGGCGGCCTTCACCTGGTTTGATTGACCAATGATAGCTTAGTGTGGCAGGTCCATTATCGGTATCAGAGGCCGAGACGGATAAATTACTGGTTTCATTTTCTGTCATGGAGGTGGGGGTGGCGCTGAGTTTAGTAATCGCTGGTGCTGCATTCGTTATACTACTCATCGTATTATTGGAGCAATCATTGCTGTTAATAAACCCACCGCCATTAAGTTGAAATTCCACATCAACACGACAGCCAGCGTTGATTGAAAAAACCATACGACTGGTATTTCCGGTTCCTTTGAAGGCCACTGGGGTGATTGGGTGGGGTGATTTAAAGGAGATTGAACCGGTGTTGCTTGCATAAGGGCCGACACTCGATCCACTACGAAAACTAGACTGAATCGACTCAGCGTGTAAAATGTACTTACCTGGTGGTAATAGCAATTTAAAGTAACCGGTGTTTTGCTTCAAATAATCGGAGACTTTACTGTACACCTTGCCGGTGGTGGTTTCTTTGACCCATAGGTTAGCACCCAGGATGGCACCGCCGGAGGGCTTGACAAAATTACCGGATAACTGACCAAATTGGTTGTTTACATTGGAGGCTGGGTATAATTCAGTAATGGCGGTGATGTCATCTGGGTGCAAGGAAACATTGGTGCGATAGGCGGTAGGGTACATCAACACATAGTTTGAGCTGTTTAAGCCTTGGGTGCTGTCTAATTGACTATGGTCCATACCAATGAGATGACCAATTTCGTGAGCTAAAATAACCGTCAGTCGGTTGCTTGAGATTGACTTGGAGCCATTGATGATGACTTGTCCTTCAAGATAAGTACCGGTGCTGACACGATAGGCTGAGCCTGCAATACCTAAAATGGAACGGCTAGCCCCTGAACCAAATAAGGCGTTAATGATTGTTCCATCGGAGTCAAATACTACCGGATTGATACCATCGCTATATTTGCCGAGATAATTGTTAAAGTTAGCGCGGGTGATATCCATCGGAAGATCGTTACCTTGGCCAAGATTGACGGTTGAGGTGCTCACATTGTTCCATAAACTGATTGATTGGTTCACAATGCTGTCTGCGGTATTGTTACTGCGGCTGCCTAAGTTGCCTTTATCATAGTTTAAAATGATGTTTTTACCCCCACTTGGGTATTTGATGGCTTTATTATTAGTGACACCGATGGGGCCGCCGGCTTGTGCGATATTGGTCAGCAGTATGGCGATTAATATCAATCGACAAATCGTCAATGGCTTATTCATGGTTTTGCTTCCATTTGCTTGATAATATCGAGGAACTCAGATAAAGGCATGTGTTGCTGATTCGTCTGTTTTTCACGGGGGCTAAATGATTGACTGGATTGTTTTGAGCGTTGCACTGGCGTGACGGTGACTTGTCCTGTCGTTGTGGTGGCAGTGGTGTTGTTCGGTAACATTTCAGTGAAGCTTCTGCCGTTAGAGACCATGGCCTGTTGCTTGTCTTTAATGATGTCAAATGCACCTTGTTTGAGCCCGACAGGGCTGGCAAAGCCGAGCTCGGAGGGCGCGGGTAAAAAAACCACATATTGTTGATCGATGATGAATTCTGGCACGCTAGGGAACACGGTGAGCATATCGTCGCTGGTGGCTTTGGCTGAAACTTGCTTGATGGTATAGGTACCACTTAAATCACCTTTCAGTGATTCGTCGACCTGGAACGTTGTGTACGTCACCATCATTTGGGTGGCGGAATCGATGACCGTTTTATTATCGAGGCAGGTTCCAACAAATACATCTTGGGCAGATTGAGTGAGTTCGTCGAGATTCAGCGGAAGCACGGTGGCTGAGTTAGCCGTGCTAGAAAAAAAAATGACAACAAGAAAAAACCAACTTGATTTTAAGTATTTCATACTAACAACTCTTCAACAATAATTTAAAAAACACGTTAGGGCAATCAGCAAGATCAATACCAATTAAATAAATTTTGTTAATTATGGCAATTAAGATAACGATACTTAACGAGAAAAATAATTTATTTTTTTTTTGTAATCTATAGCCCACAATCTTTGATCTCGATTTTTACCTTGTGCTGTCGTTTGCTCCCGACAGCAATGACGACGACAGTCAAGTTGAGTTATAATCAATGCCAAGCGGATAATGACTAGTATTAGGTGTAACGATTAAACATGAAGCAAAATAAACGAATATATGTTTGTAAATTAATACCAGTGATGGGTTGTTTATTTTTATTAAATGTGGTTAGTGGGGAAGCCGCGCCCAAGGTGCCGGCGCCTATTATCGAAGTTATTTTTGTTGCCGATGGTGTGAAAAGCCGAGTAGAAAAGATACCCGTTTACTTAAATCAATTATGGCAGGGTGAACAACAGTCTTTTCCTGTGAATAAATCTGACAAAATAAACAGTATAATTAATGAGGTGGTTGATAAACAAGAAATGGTAGCGAAAGCTCGGCAAATGGTGGCTAACCAGTTAACGTTGGAAGATAGCGAGGCGGTGTTAGCTTGGCTAGAGTCATCGATGGGGCGTGCGCTATTAAAAGTCGAAAAAGATGCGGCTTTACCGAATGCAGAAAAGGAAATAAAAGCATTTAATGCTCAAGTCATACAGACACCATTAACCGATTCAAGAAAGCATGTCATACAGCAGTTGCAAAAAGCCATGCATATTGATGATATTGCCACTGAGATATTGTATCAAATGATGCGGCTGATTGATATGAGTCATCAATTAATCGATAAACCATTGCTAGATGGCGTTTACAAGCAAGATCCGTATTTAAAATATAAGGCAAGTTTGCAAGAAGTGTTAACGCGGCAAACCATGGAAAGTATGTATTTTACCTATAATACGGTAACTGATGCTTTGTTGAATCAGTATTTGACATTTGCGCGTTCTGATGTGGGTAAAAAGTATTATGAGGTAGTATATAAAGCGATTGCTGCCGCCGCCCAATTGCCTGTGGAGCTTCTCATCCAGCGAAATCAGTGAGATTTTATGAGTAAGCGAGTTGATTTTCCTGTAAAAGCGAAATTAGACTGGGATTCTTTAGCGCCATTGAGTGCTAGCGCATTTTTTCGGCATTTCATGAAAATATTGGTTTTGGTAAAATTGATTTACCCGATCAGGAGATGCATACCACCGCCATCTGGTGGCAAATCAATCTATTATGAGCACGTCATAAAAGATCTACCGATGGCATTAGGTTTAACTCAGCAACTGATTTGCCAGGATCAATCGCCGCAGGCTGAACATTTCATCGGCAGCAGCGACTCATGTGCCGCTTAGGCAGGATCGGTTCCACAAGTTAATCTGCTTGGCGTCGATATAAAATCAATATACAAAAAATGGCAATTTAACGAGCAGCGAAAAAATGGATAAAATTGTAATATTGGTGGCCGATGACGAGCCCCACAACCTAGATATTATTAGCGAACATCTCAGCGAGGGCGATGATAATTATATTGTTGAAATAGCAGGTAATGGCAAGGTCGCTTGGCAATTATTAGCCGCCGACCCGAATCGTTATGATGTGATATTGTTAGATAAAATAATGCCGGAAATGAATGGTTTGCAAGTGTTGTCACAGATTGTTGAGCATCCCACTCTGAAATATGTTCCGGTCATATTGCAAACGGCTAAAAACAGCAGTAGTGATATTTTGGAAGGCATGCAAGCGGGGGCATATTATTATCTCACTAAGCCATTTTCGGAAGAAATGTTGTTGTCGGTGGTGAAAACTGCAGTGAGGGATCGAAGTTTTTTTAAGCAGTTGCAAGATTCATTAAAGGAAAAAGAAGACACCATGGGTTTATTAGTGTCAGGGTGTTTTCAATTTCAAACCATTAACGAAGCACGGGGAGTGGCCAGGTTGTTAGCCTATGCCTGCCCTGATCCAACTGTCGCGGTCATCGGCTTGTCGGAACTGATGATTAATGCGGTGGAGCACGGTAATTTAGGGATTACTTACCAGGAGAAATCTTATTTGAGACAAGAGGGAATTTGGGAAGAAGAAATTGTGCGCCGGTTGCAACTCGATGAAAATAAAAATAAGTTGGCCCAGATACATTTTAGTTGCCAAGGTGACAGAAAAGAATTTGTCATTGTGGACCAGGGCGAGGGATTTGATTGGCATCAGTATATGGAGTTTAGTCCTGAGAGGTTGATGGATAGCCATGGTCGAGGTATTGCTATGTCAAAGGCAATGGTCTTTACCGGTTTGGAATATCGGGGTAGTGGCAGTGAAGTCTATGCTTATGTTAATTGTTGATTTGGCCGATGGTGAGTGGCTTTAACGGGAATCATAAACTCAAATAAAGCACCCGGTAGCGGTGTATTGTTTGTCGCGTGAAGCACACCGCCATGATGTGTGATAATTTCTCGGCAAATGGAGAGTCCTAAGCCCGTACCACCCGCCCCGTTTTTTGTTTTACTGCTCTGAATAAATTTGTCAAAAATGACTTCAAGTTCATTGTCTGGTATGCCTATCCCTTGATCTTTTATTTGAAATCGCAAGACTTCACAAGGTTGTTGCGCCATATTTTTTAATCGTACGCTATCCTTGCTTAAACAGATGTGGATGTGCCCCCCTTCAGGCGAGTAATGAATGGCATTGGATAATAAATTGGTCACCACTTGACAGAGACGCATGTGATCAAAAACAGCACTGGTTTGGGTTGTTTGCACGTGGCTATCAATGGTGATATGCCGTTCTTCCAAATGCAATTTTTGTTCATTAATGCAGTATTTTATGACCGCATACAAGTCATTTTTTTCAAAAAATAAACTCATTTTATTGGCTTCAAGTTTTGATAAGTCCAATAGATCATTCAACAGCAGTAATAAACGTTGACCGCTTTGATGGATACTTTGAAAATAATTTTCCAGTTTTTCGCGGGTGGCTGTTTGAATTTTTTTAACGCCAAAATTAGAAAAACTTAAAATCGCATGCATAGGCGTGCGTAGTTCGTGTGACATGTTGGCGAGAAATTCAGACTTAGTTTGATTTGCTATATCCGATGTATTTTTTGCTTGTACGGCTTTCAAGGTGATATATTTTAGTTCTTTGGTTTTTTCGTTGATTAGATCTTGCAGGTGATCATGATTGTATTGCAATTCTTGTTTGACAAGGTTTAGCTGTTGGTCAGCTTGCTTAAGTGCTTCGGTTTTTTGGGTGAACTCTTTCGTTCGCTGGGTGATTAAATACTCCAATTGATCGCGTTGATCGAGCACTGCATGATATTTTTTGTGCGACTCTTCTAATTGTTTATTTAACAGCATAAAGTGTGTTTTCATCACAATTTTTGGTTGCCAGCGCAACCATAGGGTGACTGGGCTATTTTCAATCGTGGGGATGTATGCACCATCACAGCAGCACTCAATCGGCGGACCCGCCGGGCTATTGATGGTCAAAACTTTAAGTATGTTTTCTCGGCTGTTGAGGCACTGTTGCAGATAGCGGGAAAAGACTTGATCCGTATCATGGATAAACCGTGAAAAAGGTGTGCCAGCGACGGTCGTTATCTCTTGTCCTAAAAAAGCCGCGGCGGCAGGATTGATGGCCATGATGATACCCCGGCGATCAAGTAAGCAGGCGGGCTCTGGCAAGGCATGATAAAAGAACTGAAAATATTGTACGATCATTGTTTATCGGTTATTCAAAAGCACTTTTTGCTATGGATTTTATCCGCAGGGAAAATGGCTAAATACAATGATTATGGAGTTAAGGAATAAATTGCATGGACTTCATTACCTTTACCATAATATTCAATGGAAGAAAAACATTGGGAGCGGGCGATAGCAATACCGCGACCATGGCAGATGCGCTTAGTATTGAATAGTAAGTAGTTTTGCCAGCTAAATCCATTACCTTGATCGCAGATAACGAACTCAATTCGAGTGTGGTGATAATGGGTGTGAATTTCTGCATATTTTCCTTGGTTTTCTTTGAGTTGCTGACGGCGATTGATTTCTGTTTCCCAGCGATCTGCTGTAAGTAAGGCGGATTTGTTAGCATAACCGATATTTAAATTGCCATGCTCAACAGCATTTATCATTAATTCGTATAAGCCAAGCATTATTTTTTCTGAGTCTGGACAATGATTGGCAATGAGTGGGGAAAAATGAAATATATCATCGAGTGTCTTAAAGCTAAAATTTGTTTGATCAGCAAAATGGCTGCGCTGTTTTTGGTGTTGAGCAAGTGTTTTTTTTAAACGTTGGTAACGAGATCGATCCCATAGTGCGGTTTGGATGACGGTCATAAAAGTGTATTCATCGTAGGGTTTGGTTAAATAATAAGCGCCTAACGTCAGACCTTGTAAAATTTCTTGGTGGCTAGCTCGGGCGGTTTGAAATATAACTGGTAGATTAACCTGGGGGAGGCCCCGTTTAATATATTGAAGTATTTCAATGCCATCCATATCCGGCAGGGTGCGGTCAAGCAAAACTAAACTATATTCATTAGCGGCTGCCATTTGTAACTTAGCGATGGCGGCTTGACCGGTTTCCACCGCATCAATACTAAAGCTTTCATAGTGTTGCTCAAAGTGTTCATTGATAATCAGCCAGTTTAGTCGTTCATCGTCCACTAATAGGATCTTTATCTTGCCATCCAAAATGATACCTCAATCATTATGATATCTACGATGTGTTATGTTGTGCTTCGATAAGAACTATATCTTAGGTTCGTTATTATTAGGATAGTTAAATTTTTCAATGTTTCAAATTGCAACTTTTGGGAATTCATACTTTGGATGGGCAAGTCAAGTATATTTGGTGCGCGCCAGGTTGATTGGTCATGTTTCGATCGACTTGTGTCACTTGGATGGCGGTGTTCGATCGTCGATACCCTTAGTGATTGTCGATTTCACCAAGGGATATCGCCAGTGAAAAACTTAGCCGGTATTTCTCATGCCCGCGGCGATGGCATTGATCGTCCGTAACATTGGATCAATCACTCGTTGTTTTTCTGGGCTATCTTCGGCTAGGTTTCGATAGCGCCTTAATAGCCGGATTTGGATGTGGTTTAAGGGGTCTAAGTAAGGATCGCGCCGAGAGAGCGATAAGGCGAGCGACGGGTTGTCTTCCAATAGACCTTTAGTGTGCGAGATGTAGAGCACCTCATTGATGGTACGTCGATATTCCTCTTGAATGATATCGTATACTTGGTTGGCGTTATGTTGATCTTCGCATAAACTTGCATATTGTTTAGCGATGTTCATTTCAGCTTTGAAAAGCGACATCTGGGTATTGCTGATCAAGCTGCGGAAGAATGGCCATTCAAGGTACATTTTTTGTAGAGTGGCCATACGGATGGGGTCGTTTTGTCGCCAGCTTTCCAACGCCGAACCGATACCAAACCAAGCGGGTAAGGTATGGCGTGATTGTGCCCAGCCAAATACCCAAGAAATCGCTCGCACGGAATTTTTAGAGCGATCCCCTTTTTTTCTATGAGAAGGTCGTGAACCAATGTTGAGCAATGCAATTTCCGATACCGGCGTTGCTTCATAGAAATAATCCAGAAATCCCGGTGTTTTTTCGGTCAGCTGGCGATAACTAGACTCGCCGGTATGGGCCAATTGATCCATGATGCCTAAAAAGTCATTGCGGTCTTGGGATGGCGGCATCAATAAACTTTGGCTAGCCTTCATTAAACCCGTGACGCCAGCCGTGAGTTCATAGGTGGCGGTTTCTATACTGCTATACTTAGAAGAGAGTACTTCACCTTGTTCGGTAAATTTAATTTGTCCATTGACGGTCCCCTCGGGCTGAGCCAAAATGGCATCATGGGTAGGGCCACCACCCCGGCCAATGGTTCCACCTCGTCCGTGAAACAGTCGACATTTAATTTGATGTTGACGGGTCAACTCAGTGATTTTCTTTTGTGCCTCGTATAGATTCCATGCTGATGAAAGAATGCCGCCATCTTTACAGGAATCGGAATAGCCAAGCATCACTTCTTGTAGGTTGCCGGCGGCTTTGAGCAGCTTGGCATAGGTCTCGTTATTTAGCAGCTCCGACATGACCGGGTGTATATGTTCGAGGTCTTCAATGGTTTCAAATAATGGGGTGATATTGATATGACATATCCATTGGCCATTTTTTTGGTAAACTAAGCCACTCATCCGTGCTAACAGCATGACTTCCAGTACATGACTGGCAGCATGAGTCATGGAAATAACGTAATGCCCAAACGCTTCTTTGGAGACTTGCTCACGTACGCTACTAATAACAGAAAAGACGGCGAGCGTTTCTTGAGTATTTGCCGTGAGTGTTTGTGGGTCAATGGTGGGTAGATCATTCCGGTTAATGGCTGCCACCAAGCAGGTGAGCCGATTTTTTTCATCCAGTTGTTGATAGTTGGCTTGATCCAGGTATTGTGAGAATAATTCATCAACCGCCTCGCTATGGCGGGTGGATTCTTGACGTATGTCGAGTTTTAATAAATAAAAACCAAATGTTTCCACCAGCCGAATGAGATCGGTTAATTTGCCGTAGGCGCTGGCAATGTCTCCGTGGCTGATCAGTGAATCGCGAGTTAAGTGTAAATCGTGGAGAAACTCTTGCTCATTTTTATAATAAAAATCTTGAGTATTTTGTGGTTCATCGAACAGTTGATTTTTAATGCCTACCAAATTGCGCTCAAGCCGGTAACACATAATGTACAGCTTGCGTCGATAAGGTTCGCTCTGGAAATTGTCTGGTTTATCTGAAAAGATGGTATCGATCAATTGGCTTTCTATCTCTAAGCTTTCCAGAAAGGGGGCTGAGCATTGCACAAGATGGCTGGAATGGGTTAATTCTTTATTTAAGGCTCGAATATGAATGATGTATTCGATAAAGACACGTTGCGCTTGTTGTCTGACGGCGCGTGCCGTTGTTTCAGGTTTGACGTTGGGATTGCCATCCCGGTCTCCACCAATCCAGGAACCAAATTGGAAAAAACTGGGTACATTGATAATCGGTTTTCCATCCGGTGTTTTACCGTAATATTTGGTGATGGATTTTTCCATATTGCGATAAACGATGGGTACCGCTTTGATTAACGCTTGGGAGACGTAATAGAGTCCCATACGTATCTCATCCGCGACACGTGGCCGTTGGCTGCGAACTTCATCGGTATGCCATAACACATAAATTTGATTTTCTAAATCTTCAATGATTTCTTGTTTGCTATCTTCATCTAAATTGTCGTCATCTAATTGGGTGCTGGTGGTAAAAATATGGCGCACTTTTTCCATGACGGTCCGCCGCTTTGATTCGGTGGGGTGCGCCGTCATTACCGGAATATAGGATAATTTTTTTAATAAACTATCCAGTTGGTTGGCGGTAATGCCTTGTTCGGCGTATTGCTGAATGACTTCGTGAAAAGAACCGTGCCAATTTTCATTTTGTTTGATATTTTTTCGTCGTTGCTTATGAGCGTCGTCTTCTTCTGCAATATTCACTAAGCTAAAATAAATATTGAAAGCACGAACGGCATGTGTCAAGGTGTCGGCGTCTAAATTTTCAATGAGCTTGTATAGGCGCTCTCGTTTAACTTCGTTTTCTTGGGTTCTTAAATCGATAAAACCCTTGCGTAGCGCTTCAACTGCCGCAAAAACTCGCCCCCCAGCTTGTTTATGTAATACATTTCCTAGCAGTGTGCCGAGTAATTTTACTTTTGCACGTAATTCTTGGTTATTAGTTGCTGTCATTTTTTGTACTTCTGCCGTTTAAACTCAAGGAATGATCAATAAATCATTGACGCAATCCACCAGTGAGTTGATCTCCATCCCCACACTCTGTCCCTATGGTTTCTCATCGATGTAATGTCTTGTGATAAAGCATTAAATACTGCTTTGCTGAAACCTTCCAGCTGAAGTCTTGCTGCATACCCGAGTGAACGATGTTTTGCCACAAATTGGGTTGTTCATAATGTTTGATTGCTCTGTTGACGGCTTTTGTCAGCGCTTTAGGCGATGCTTTGTAAAAATGAAATCCAGTGGCTTGGTGACGTTTAAATGTTTCATGGTTGGTATTAACGATGGAGTCTGCTAAGCCGCCTGTGTGATGGACAACAGGTACCGTGCCGTAACGTAAACTATAGATTTGGGTTAGGCCACAAGGCTCAAACAACGATGGCATCAGGAAGATATCTGAACCGCCAATAATCAGATGCGCCAAGGCTTCATCATAGCCTAACTGGAGTGCCATTTGTGATGGATATTGATTGGCGGCTTCTTGTAAAGACAATTCTAAATTTTTATCGCCGGAACCTAAGATGATAAGCTGTAGTGGTTGGCGAAATAATGCCGCTAATGACTCCAATAGCAGTTCAAAGCCTTTTTGTTGTACAATGCGGCTGATGATGCCAATGAGCGGTATCTGGGTATCGTTCGCTAATTGATATCGTTGTTGTAACGCGGTTTTATTTTTTACCTTATTCGCTGTGCAATCCACATGGTAGTTAGCGGTTAAGTGGTGATCTGTTTTTGGATTCCAGCGGGCATAATCAACGCCATTGAGGATGCCACTTAACCGATCACGTCGATGGTTTAATAAACCATCTAACCCGTAACCAAATTGAGGCGTACAAATTTCTTCGGCATAGGTGGGGCTGACAGTGTTGAGTGTATCCGCAAAAGCGAGTCCGCCCTTTAAAAATGAAAACTTACCATAGAACTCCATCGCGTCCATCGCCCATAAGCCGTGTGGCAATCCTAATTGTTGAAAAATAGCCTGTTCAAAATTGCCTTGGTAGGCCATGTTATGAATCGTGAATAGGGTTTTGGGACGTAGTGTTTTCTCAGCTAACAAGGCGGGAATTAAGCCCGTTTGCCAGTCGTTGCAATGCACGATATCAGGCACCCACTGCATGCCTAACTGATTGAGAGCAATGGCGGTGGCGGCGCGACAAAAGGCGGTAAAACGTTCGGCATTATCCGGCCAGTCATCACCTGATTCGGTGGTGTAAGGACCCCCATTACGAGAAAAATACAGGGGAATATCAATCAGCCATACCTTGGTGGTATGCGTCGGCTCAAGTTGTCCTTCTAGGATACGATAAGGGTATTCGTTTGTGTATTCTTTTATGACAGTCAATGCAGTGGCGTTTTTTACTGCTTGAGTATAGGCTGGCATGATGACTTTGACATTCATGCCAAGTTGACTTAACGCTAAAGGTAGGCCACTGGATACGTCGGCTAAGCCACCGGTTTTTACTAATGGGTAAGCTTCGCTAGTGGCAAACAAGACATTAATACTGGAATTACTGGTAATTGAAGGCATCAAAATTTAGTGTAAGCTATATAATTATTTATTAACTGAGTCGCGTAATTGTTGTAAGAATTTTTCTATACTGTTCTTAGTCAATGCGTTTACGCACACTTGATGGGGTTTGGCAGACAACAGATCTATCCAAATCAACCCAGTGGAAGACTTTCGAAAAATACAAGCATCTAACCATCGAATTATCGTGAGCGTTACCCAAATGACCTTGTCCATAATTGACACAAAATACTTATGGATCAGCCTAATGGGGTTTTACTTGGTACATATTTCAACCGAACTATGGGTAAGTATTGTATAAATGAAACGCGCATATTAACGATATGACGGCGTAGCCGCAAGTTTGTGATGTAATGTGATGTTATTTTGCTCAAAATATCCGGATGGTAATTATTATTTATCGTTCTAAGTAGGTGAGTCTAATTATTGTAACAAAATTTGCGAAGCCTATTTTTTGCCCTTCAAGGCACGGCGAAGCTGAGCATAGTGAGCTATATGAGCGAAGCAGTAACGCCGAAGGGCGGGAAATAGGCGAGTAAATGTTAAAATAATTCTGATCGCCTGCTTATGGCAGACTGTTTATGGTCAACCGTGGTCGTACTGTTTAGTACGAGAGTATCGACTAATAATGGCATGTGGAAATTATTATGGATGACAGCGCTGCTATCCTATCTTATCCATAACATAATCAAAGTAGTAAAACCCTAGCGGGGCTCTGAATCATTTAATCATCATCGAAAGGGAGAGAGTATGAGTAATGCAGATATCGGTCTCATTGGTTTAGCCGTGATGGGTCAAAATCTTGTCCTTAACATGATTGATCATGGTTATAAAGTGGTTGTCTATAATCGTACGACTAGCACAACAAAAACGTTCATTGAACAAAATCAAACGGCGCAAAATCTTTCGGGTGCGTTTTCTATTGAGGAATTTTGTGCATCGATGGCTACGCCACGCAAAATTATGTTGATGATTAAAGCCGGTGAGGTGGTTGATCAATGCATTGATCAATTACTACCACATTTAGATCCTGGTGATATTATCATCGACGGTGGAAATTCATTATATACCGATACGCAGCGGCGCACGAAAGCCTGTGAAGAAAAAGGTTTGATGTATTTAGGTATGGGTGTGTCAGGCGGGGAAGAAGGCGCCAGGTTTGGTCCCTCACTGATGCCGGGTGGAAACAAGCAAGCTTGGCCAGCGGTGAAGCAAATATTTCAATCGATTGCGGCTAAGGCCGATGGCGAGCCTTGCTGTCAATGGGTAGGAGAAGGGGGGGCCGGGCATTATGTGAAAATGGTTCACAATGGCATCGAATATGGTGACATGCAGCTGATTTGTGAAGCCTATCAACTCATGCGTGAAGGTTTAGGGATTGAGGTAGATGAGTTATCGGCTATTTTTGAACGTTGGAATCAAGGTGTTTTAGATTCGTATTTGATAGAAATTACTCGCGATATTCTGAAAGTGAAAGAGAGCGATGGCACACCGTTGCTCGATAAAGTGTTAGATGCGGCGGGTCAAAAGGGAACCGGTAAATGGACCGGTATTAATGCGCTGGAGTTAGGGATGCCGGTGACCTTAATTGGTGAAGCGGTATTTGCTCGATGTTTGTCCGCGCTTAAAGAGGAGAGAGTGATAGCGGCGAGCCAATTACGTGGACCCGGTATCACGTACTCCGGTGACAAGGAAAGTGCGGTGAAAGCGATTCATGATGCGTTATATGCTTCCAAAATTGTTTCTTATGCGCAAGGTTTTATGCTGATGAAACAAGCCGCCACTGAATATCACTGGAATTTGAGTTACGGTGATATTGCTTTGATGTGGCGTGGTGGTTGCATTATCCGTAGTCGTTTTCTAGGTAATATCAAGCAGGGGTTTGCTAAGCAGGCCGATTTGGACAACTTGTTGCTGGATGATTTTTTTAAAGAAGCGATACAACAAGCGCAAGCGGGTTGGCGCAAAGCGGTGATGTTGGGTATCGAACTTGGTATTCCAACGCCGGCGTTTTCTTCAGCGTTGGCTTTTTATGATGGTTATCGGAGTGCCCGATTGCCAGCCAACTTGTTACAGGCACAACGAGATTATTTTGGTGCGCATACCTATGAACGGACGGATAAACCCCGAGGTGAATTTTTCCATACTGAATGGAAAAATGCGTCGCGTTAACTTAGGAATAGGCATGTAATAACTTCCCTGTTTAGCGCCCAGATTGGCTTTGTATTGGTTCGTTCTGAGTGAACAAAAGTGCAGGAATAGTCGTTCTATTTCGAGCTTTTGTGATGGAAGAACGGGCGAAGACAGGCGGAAGATGGGAGGCGAAACCGGGAAGTTATTGTGTGCCCATTCCTTAGGTGATGAATTTTTGGGTACGTGACTTAAGAGATGGGTGAATACAAGCTAAATATGAGCGCTAAGGAATGGGCATGCGCCCATTCCTTAAGAAAATATGGAGGAAATACATGTCACAGGCTATTGAACCTTGTACATATGTGATATTTGGTGCAACAGGAAATTTATCACGATTAAAATTAATGCCCGCGCTTTATCATTTAGATGCGGCTAATCGCCTTCCTGAAGGCACTGTTATTTTAGCAATTTCGCGGCGCGAACGTAGTCAACAAGCTTGGGTTGATGAAGTGCGGCAAATGATTAGCGAGCGTGCTCGCGATGGCATTATCGAAGAAGTGTTTGACCGTTTTCGTGAAAAGTTACGTTTTTTACATGGCGATATCAGTGATAGCCACACATTTGAGCAATTAAAAAATTTGCTGGAGAACAATCCAGAATTGCCGAGTAATGCCGCATTTTACATGGCATTACACCCTTCTGAGTTTGGTGTCGTGACTGAAAAATTAGCTCAACAAGGCCTGACCTCTGAAGAGCATGGTTGGCGGCGTGTCATTATTGAAAAACCGTTCGGTTATGATTTAGAAAGCGCTGAGATGTTGCAAAAACGTATGCACCATTACCTAAAAGAACACCAGGTGTATCGTATTGATCATTACCTTGGGAAAGGTACCGTGCAAAATATTTTAGTGTTTCGGTTTGCTAATGTCATGATGGAGCCACTATGGAATAGAAATTATATTGATCATGTGCAAATCACCCACTCAGAGACATTAGGTATTGGTGGCCGGGCGGAATATTATGAAGGGGCGGGTGCTTTACGTGACATGATTCAAAGTCATTTATTGCAACTGTTGACTTTGGTTGCCATGGAGCCACCGGCCTCCATGGATGCAGAATCTTTGCGTGATGAAAAAGTCAAGGTGTTAAAATCAATACGACCGATTCCTCAAAGTGCGGTACACGCTCAGACTTTTCGTGCGCAATATACCAGCGGCATGATTGACGGCGTCAAAGTCAATAGTTATACAGAAGAAGAAGGCGTGTTGCCCGACAGTACAACAGAGACGTACGCTGCTATGAAGTTGTATATTGATAACTGGCGATGGCGTGGTGTGCCTTTTTATCTTCGTACTGGTAAACGGATGGCAGAAACCCAGTCACAAATTGCCATCCGTTTTAAAGCACCGCCACAACATTTATTTCGCAATACACCGGTAGAAAAACTGAAACCTGACTGGGTATTGCTGGGAATTCAGCCGCATGAATGTTTGCGCATGGAAATGCAGGTGAAAGAGCCTGGTTTGGAAATGAAAACCCGTACTACCAGTTTAGACGCGAGTTTTCGTTTAGATAACGAAGCGGCCTTTGATGCTTATGAAGACTTGTTGTTAGATGTCATCGAAGGCGATCGTACCTTATTTCTTAGGTACGATGAAGTGGAATGGGCTTGGCAAGTGGTTGACCCCGTATTACGTGTTTGGGCGATGGAACGAGATTATATTCATACCTATCATGCGGGAACTTGGGGGCCGCAAGAGACGCGTCGTATGTTTGAGAGAGAAGATCAATTTTGGCGGCATTCTTTGTTGCCGGAGTAATATTGAGCGGGTATCCGCAGGCCGATTAATACTTATGCTGTTTTTTTAAGGATGGAAAATGAATCGGTTCATTTTCCATCCTTAGCTTCATCAATAAATTGACGGTCCGTTGTTTGTGTCAGTTCAATAATACTCCTATTTTACCCTAATACCTCTAAAAGCGATACTTCACATCGCTTGATGGGTTCATTTTGTCTGCCTCTTGAAAAATAATGTGGTATAGCCGTTGCTTGATTTATTTGTAAGGAATGAGAGAGATTATTGTGTGTTCATTCCTAAGCATTCTCTGGTGACTAGAATGTCAGGAGCTATATCATGAATATGTTAGGTAAAATACATGAATTCGATCGAATTACACGCATCATATTAGGTACATTATTGGTGATGATGTCGTTTATCATTGCATTGCCAGCCACTTGGTTTTCAATTTTTGCAATCTACTTTTTGGTGACAGATATGATAGCCTGGGACCCTTTTTATCATGTGGTTGTAGGTATTAAGGTGCATTGCCAATTTTTGCATTTCTTTCACGGTAAGTAGTGGTAAGCGCTAAACGATGAGGCAAAAAATTGAGATGTTATTTGATTGAAAAACAAACTGATCGCCAAGCTATTAATTGTTTTTTAATCAACGCCGCTTTTAAGGTCGGCGCCATCGTTTGCGCATGGCTGACATCACCAGGCTTGGGTAGCGATAACTTCCTAAGCTACCGTTATATCGACCCAAGGCTCTGACAATATTACCGCGCTCTCTATCAAGGTATCTACGCAAAATAGTACAGCCAAAGCGTAAGTTGGTTTGCACATGAAATAAATTATCCCCTGTTTTGCCAATTTCTTTTTTCCAAAATGGCATGATTTGCATTAAACCTCGGGCGCCGACACGGGAAATCGCCCACCGATCAAAATTACTTTCCACATCGATGACGGCGAGTATGAGTTCTGGAGGGAGATTGGTTTGATGCGCTTCGGTATGCACAATACTCAATAGGTTTAGACGATCCACGACATTGGGGACACGTTTTTTTAGGCGGCGTGCCATGTCGGTAAACCAGACTTGCGCTTCAAAGGGATCGCTAAAGCTTTTGGTTTCTTGTACCACTTTTTTCAGATGTTGGGAAAATAGCGTATCATCATCAATGAGTGATGCCTGCGCCGGGACCTGATATCCCATGATTCCGTATACTAATAGCAGACAAATAATCGAATTGATTGCATCACGCATAGTGTGGTTTAACTATTCTCGTTTTATGGTTTGTTTGACAAAGTCTATGAGTTGATCGATGGCAATCGGTTCTGATTGCATGGTGCGGCGATTTAAATAATCGACATAGCCATTGGCTAGGCTTTTATCGCCGATGGTAAGCCGGTGGGGAATACCGATCAGTTCCGCATCGGCAAACATCACACCGGCTCGTTCCTTGCGATCGTCAAAGAGCACCTCAAAACCAAGCGCTTGCAATTGGCTATATAAGGCTTCTGCGGTTTCTCGTACTTTTTCTGATTTATGCATGTTCATCGGTAGTAAAATGAGGTCAAAAGGCGCTAGACTATCCGTCCAAATAATGCCCTTGTCATCAAAATTCTGCTCGACCGCGGCCGCCACAATGCGAGAAATGCCAATCCCATAACATCCCATGGTGACAATGGTCGATTTTCCATTTTCATCCAAGACGCTAGCATTCATGGCCTGTGAATATTTCTGACCCAATTGAAAAATATGCCCCACTTCAATACCTCGGCCTATTTTTAGAGTGCCTTGCTGGTCTGGGCTGGCATCACCTTCCACCACGTTACGCAAATCTGCAAAGCGAGGTTCGGGTAAGTCTTTAACCCAATTGACGCCAGTCAAATGTTGGTCGTCCTGATTCGCACCGCAGACAAAATCTGCCAAATTGATTAAGCTATGGTCGGCAATGATGGGGATAGATAGCCCCACCGGTCCAATCGAGCCTACCGAGCAATTCGCGACGACGTTGACCTCTGCTTCCGTCGCAAATGTTAATGGTTGATCCACATCAGGCAGTTTTTCTGCTTTTATTTCATTAAGTTGATGGTCGCCTCTTAATAACAATGCCACCACCTCGGTGGTGGCACCTTTGACAAGCAGGGTTTTCACCGTTTGCGAAACGGCCACATTGAGAAATTGGCAAACTTGTTCAATGCTTTGTATGTTCGGTGTACTGACATGGGTTAGGCTCAGCTTGCCTGCAGGTCGTGCCAATGGTGGAGCAACTGTTTGAGCTAATTCAACATTGGCTGCATAATCGCTGTCGGTACTGAAGGCGATTTGGTCTTCGCCCGCTTCGGCTAAGACATGAAATTCATGAGAAACATGGCCGCCAATACTGCCTGTATCGGCTTGTACTGGACGGTAATTTAGTCCCAGTCGTTTAAATATTCGACAGTAGGCTTTAAACATCGTGTCATAAGTTTCTGCTAAAGATTTTTCATCGACATGAAATGAATACGCATCTTTCATAATGAATTCACGGGCACGCATGACCCCAAATCGTGGGCGAATTTCATCGCGGAATTTCGTTTGAATTTGGAAAAAAGTGGCCGGTAGCTGCTTGTGGCTGCGAATTTCTCGGCGCACCAGGTCGGTAATCACTTCTTCGTGGGTGGGTCCAAAACAAAACTCGCGTTGATGGCGATCTTTAAGGCGCAGCAACTCGGGGCCAAACTGTTCCCAGCGTCCGGAGTCTTGCCACAATTCACTGGGCTGAATGGCTGGCATCAGCACTTCTTGGGCGCCAGCGCGGTGCATTTCCTGACGCACGATGGTTTCTACCCGACGTAGTACCCGCAGGCCGAGAGGCAGCCAACTATATAAACCCGTGGCGAGTTTGCGAATTAAGCCAGCGCGTAACATCAATTGATGGCTAATGATTTCTGCATCCGCAGGGGTTTCTTTGGTGGTAGGAATTAAAATCTGTGTGGTTCGCATGGGAAATCCTTAAGTTACTTAATGCGCATGGATAAATCGATGGCGGTTATATTTTTAGTCATTTCACCGATGGAAATAAAATCAATACCGGTGGCCGCGATGGCTTTGACATTTTGTAAATCAATGCCGCCAGAGGCTTCTAGTTTCGCTTGTTGGTTAGTGATGGCAACGGCTTCGGTGAGCATCGCAATATGCATATTATCCAATAAAATAATATCGGCTTTAGCGGTGAGTGCTTCCTTCAGTTGATCGAGGTCTTCAACTTCGACTTCGATTGGCAATGATGAGGATAACAAGCGGGCTTTTTCAATCGCTTGAGTAATACCTCCTGTCGCCAAAATATGATTTTCTTTGATTAAAATTCCATCATACAAACCCATGCGATGATTCTTGCCGCCGCCGCATTGTACCGCATATTTTTGGGCTTGGCGCAGGCCGGGAATGGTTTTTCGGGTGTCTAGTATTTGAGCTTTTTCTTCAGCGATGGCGTTGACATATTGATTGACCCGAGTGGCGGTGCCGGACAAGGTTTGTAAAAAATTAAGCGCGGTACGCTCGGCACTCAATAAAGCGCGTGCGGCGCCGGTTAATTCACAAAGCAGCGTCTCTTTTTCTAGGTGGTCTCCCTCCTTGACAAACCATTGAATATTAATGCGAGGATCCAAACTGAAAAAACTTTGTTCGAGCCAGGTTTGCCCGCAGAGTATGCAGCGTTCTCGGGTGATGATGGTGGCTTTGACCTGGCGGTTATCCGGCAGCAGTTGAGCGGTAATATCGCCCCCCCCTAAATCTTCTGTGAGTGCTTTTCGAACGGATTCTTGAATATTTAATAAATGCATAATGATCCACATGGGTTGGCTGTCATCGAGTGCTTCTAATTGACACAAATATTGCGAAAGTTCAAGTGATATAGGCAATAGACGTTAATAATATGTCCTGCAATGGTGGGCGGATGAGCGTTTTTATAGCAGATGATTTTAATAATGCAAAAAACTTGGCAGTTTTTACCGTTAATAATGCTATGTTGCATTTCCTCAGTCCAGGCGGGTGAGCCCAATACTGAATTACTGGCGGCGGCACGGGAAGGACGTTTAAATCAGTTAAAATCGGCATTGATGGTGGGTGCCGACGTTAATGCCACCAATGCCTATGGTAAAACCGCGCTGATGGGGGCGGTATACTATGGCAATATCAGTATTGTCAAATATCTGCTTTCGGAAGGCGCGGAAGTGAATGTGGTCGATAAGGGCGGTCGTACTCCTTTGTTGAGCGCAGCTATGCAAGGGCGCTTGGCAATTTTTAAAGAGCTATTTAATCTAGGGGCGGATATTAATGTCAAAGCCAAAGATGGGGCAACGGCATTAATTTATGCCGTGTATCAGGGGCAAGTCGACATGGTGTCATTACTGCTATCGCGGGGGGTGGATGTGAATGCCAAAACAACCGATGGCGTGACAGCATTGCACCATGCTGCCTATTTCGGCCGAGAAAAAATGGCGCCGCTGTTAATTGGTCGAGGGGCTGATATCGACGCCACGACAGAGCAAGGCATGACCCCTTTAATGCAGGCGGCGAATCAAAGTCATTTAGCGATCGTTCAGTTATTGATCGTCAAAGGCGCCGATATTAGCCTGGCCACTGAAACGGGCCTGACGGCGCTGTCAAATGCCAGTGGTGAAAATAGTGAAGCAATTGTCAGTGCGCTGGAAGAAGCGGCAATGAGCGAACCTGGAACAGAGAATAAAGAGGGTGAGCCAGTCGAAGGGGGGGGAACAGAGGCCGCGAAAGAAGCCACCTCTGAATAAGTTTTACTCATCGGTTTTCGGAAACGTGACATCGATTTGCAGTCCACCGATTGCGGCGGTCGATAGTTCAATATGTAGTCCATGAATATCGACAATGCGGCTCACAATGGATAATCCTAGCCCGCTACCCGAGGATTTTGTGCCAAGTCGGCGGAAAAAACGTTTAAAAATTCTTTCCCGATCTTCTACCGGAATGCCGGGGCCGCTGTCTGCCACACTGAGGATAATTTGCTCCTCTTGACGAGAGACAATCACTTGTACTTCGCCGTTATCAGGTGTGTAGCGAATCGCATTATCCACCAGGTTGCGCATTAATACCCGAACCGCATCAATATTGCCTGAAATAAATTTGCCTCGGGTACCATGCAGGCTGATTTCAATATTTTTATCAAAGGCGACGGGGGCTTCTTCACTCAGTACACTTTCGCCTAAAATAAATAAATCGGCGCGTTTTTTGTTGGTGAGTCCTGAGGAGGGGTCGAGGCGAGCAAGCGTTAACAGTTGTTCGACTAGGCGCGTGGCACGATTCACTCCCCTGACTGTTTGGCGTAAGGCTTGTTGGCGTTCTTCATGGGTGCTGGCTTGTAAGGCCACTTCTGCATGGGTTTTTAGTGCCGCCAATGGGGTGCGTAATTCATGGGCCGCATCGGCGGTGAAGCGGCGTTCATTTTCAATGGTGCTTTTTAAGCGTGACAACAAGGTATTAATCGAGTCGGTAATGGTGCGGGCTTCTAGGGGGACTAAGCTGTCGTTCACGGGGTAAAGATCATTAGTGCGTCGATGGTGTAATTCACTAGCAATGACTTTTAACGGTGTCATACTTTTTCCGATACTAAACCAGGCTAACCAGGCTAATAGCGGTAAGCTGAAGATGAATGGCATCATAATGCGCATGATAATTGAGTGGCCTAGTTGCCCACGCCGTGTTGCATTTTCTCCGATTTGTATGGTGATAAGTCCATTATGACTTTGTGTTGCAAAAATCCGCCAATGCGTATCGGAGAGTAAAACATCACTCAATCCTTGGTGCTGGGTGGTCATTTGCGAGAGAGGGGAATTTTCCGATCGAAATAACAGGAAATCATTCTTGAACCATATTTGAAAGGCCAGCGGGCTGTTATATTTTGGATTGTGTTGCCAGAATTTTTCAGCAATGGTGGTGGTGAGATGAGGTGACTGAGTGGGGGTGGCTTGTTGTTGGCTCGCCAGGCTTTGTGCTAATAGGATTTCACCGGATTGAACGAGCTTGGCGTCGGCAAGTTGTTCGATTTCGTTGCGGAGATCAAAATAACTAAAAAGTCCAGAAACTAACCAGATCAGGATAGCAAAGGGGAGTAAGATAAACAATAATTGGCGACGAATCGAGGGTGTCATAAATTTCCTTATTTTTACACGATAGACTTAAATATCGAAGCACATACTTGAAGCCCAACCGTGTGTAGATAATAGTCGCTGGCTCTGTTTCATGAGGGTTAGGAATGGGTTGTATGGATGATGTGATTAGAGCCATTCCTTGTCGCATGACCCTAATCCATAAGAATGTTGTTAATTTTTCCGTATTAGGCGGCGGGTTTGATAATTTTCGGCTTATCAATGATGTAACCGACACCACGAATTGTGCGAATCAATTCAGCGCCCAGTTTTTTACGTATATGGTGGATATGCACTTCCACCGTGTTACTCTCAACCTCATCATTCCACGCGTATAAACCTTCTTCCAAACGACTGCGTGACATGACTTTATTTCGGTTGTCCAATAACAACTGTAAAATGGTAAATTCTCGCGGAGAAATATCCACTTTATTGTCATCCTGGGTGACGCTATGTGATGCTGGGTCGACCACCAGGTTTTTATGGGTAATCAGTGGTGTGGTGCGGCCACCTCGGCGTCGCAGCAAGGCACGAATACGGGCGCTAAGTTCATCGAGTTTAAATGGCTTAGTGATGTAATCATCTGCACCGGTATCGAGGCCTTTGACGCGGTCTTCAACGGTATCTTGTGCGGTTAATATAATGACTGGTAAGTCATCACCCTTGGTACGTACTTGTTTGAGTACTTGTAGGCCAGAAACTTTCGGTAATCCGAGATCTAATACCATCAGTTCATATTCATTGGTGAGTAATGCGAGTTCCGCCTGACTGCCATCTTCTACCCAGTCAACGGCATAACCTTCCTGAGTGAGTCCTGCTCGAATACCATCACCTAATAAGGTGTCATCTTCTACGATTAGAAGGCGCATACCTGCGTTCTCCTTAAATTCAGTTATGTTTATCTTTAAGGATCGCGCACGATCCTAACGGAATGATGTTGGCCTGAGGTGAGTATGAAATTTCAGCGTGTTGTTTAGGATAAGACAACCTTGATGAAAAATAATAACTCACTATTGACAAGCCTCAGCATTAATCCTGTTTAAAACAATTAAAGTCTTGATAAATAAGCTTTAGCCGTTTTAAATAAGTGACTTATGCGTTGTATCGGCTACGCGGATAAAAATTTAACGACCCGATGAGGGATATATCGCTGAACGGTGCATTGAATTTGCAGTTGGTGATAGATGCGCCATTTTAATATGTTTATTTTATGGTTTAAAATCAATATATAAGAGTGGAAGGGATGTTTTAGGGAGCGGACTATTGAATAACTCGCTTGATCCCCCCATTTTATTTTCAAGCATTGAATTTTTTGACTCAAGGGGATTAATCAGATGCGGATGGATAAATTAACCAGTAAGTTTCAATTAGCCATTGCTGATGCGCAAAGTCTTGCGGTGGGCAGGGATCATCAGTTTATTGAACCGATTCATTTGATGAGTGCATTATTGCACCAGGCGGGTAGCAGTATACCTCATCTACTAACGCAGGCGGGGGTTAATATTTTACAACTTCGCTCAAGCTTAGAGGAAGCCATTGATCGTCTGCCTAAAGTTCAGGGGGTCGCTGGCGACGTGCATATTTCCAATGATTTGGGGCGTTTACTCAATGTGACGGATAAATTAAGCCAACAACGAAATGACAGTTATATTTCCAGCGAATTGTTTGTCTTAGCTGCCCTGGAAGATAGCGGCGTGTTGGGTGATTTAATGCGCAAAGCGGGGGCAAGTAAAGGTGCCATTGCAAAAGCGATTGAAAGTTTGCGAGGTGGTCAGAAAGTTGAAGATCCCGATGCGGAGGAGCAGCGCCGCGCCTTAGAAAAATATACCATCGATTTAACCGAGCGAGCAGAGCAAGGTAAGTTAGATCCGGTGATTGGTCGCGATGATGAAATCAGACGCACCATTCAAGTCCTGCAACGACGTACAAAAAATAACCCAGTACTCATTGGCGAGCCAGGCGTGGGGAAAACCGCGATTGTGGAAGGACTTGCTCAGCGTATTATCAATGGTGAAGTACCGGAAGGAGTCAAAGGGAAAAGAGTCTTAGCCCTGGATATGGGAGCACTGATTGCCGGTGCCAAATTTCGTGGTGAATTTGAAGAACGGCTCAAAGCGGTGTTAAATGATTTGGCCAAACAAGAAGGTCAGGTCATTTTATTCATTGATGAACTGCATACCATGGTGGGGGCGGGTAAAGCGGAAGGTGCCATGGATGCGGGTAATATGCTCAAACCAGCCCTGGCGCGTGGCGAGTTGCATTGTGTCGGCGCCACCACCTTGGATGAATACCGTCAGTATGTGGAAAAAGATGCCGCGTTGGAGCGTCGCTTTCAAAAAGTGTTAGTGGATGAACCCTCGGTGGAGGACACCATTGCCATCTTACGAGGATTAAAAGAGAAATACGAAGTGCATCATGGTGTAGAAATTACTGATCCGGCCATCGTCGCCGCAGCGACTTTGTCACATCGGTATATTACGGATCGTAACTTACCGGATAAGGCCATCGATCTCATTGATGAGGCGGGTAGTCGTATCCGCATGGAAATTGATTCAAAACCAGAAGAAATGGATAAGCTTGAACGGCGTCTTATTCAACTGAAAATCGAAAAAGAAGCCTTAAAAAAAGAAAAGGACGAGGCATCAAAGAAACGATTAGATAATTTAGAAAATGAAATTAAGACATTAGAACGAGAATTTTTCGATCTAGATGAAATCTGGAAATCAGAAAAAGCGTCACTGCAAGGCACTCAGACAGTGAAAGAAGAACTCGACCGAGTGCGCCAAGAACTGGAAACTGCACGGCGGGCAGGCAATCTAGCCCGTATGTCTGAACTCCAATATGGTCGAATTCCCGAGCTGGAGAAACAATTGACTCATGCCGCCAAAGCAGAAACTGCCGATATGCAATTGCTACGTAATCATGTGTCTGAAGAAGAAATTGCTGAAGTGGTTTCCAAATGGACCGGCATTCCCGTGGCAAAGATGCTGGAAGGTGAACGTGACAAATTATTAAAAATGGATGAAATGATATGCCAGCGGGTGATTGGTCAAAACGAAGCGGTGATGGCCGTCTCTAATGCCATACGGCGTTCACGTGCCGGTTTATCGGATCCCAATCGTCCTATTGGTTCGTTTTTATTTCTGGGTCCTACGGGAGTGGGTAAAACCGAACTGACCAAAGCCCTTGCTCAGTTTCTCTTTGATACCGAAGAGGCCATGGTACGTATCGATATGTCAGAGTTCATGGAAAAACATTCCGTGGCTCGTTTAATCGGTGCGCCACCGGGGTATGTGGGTTATGAAGAAGGTGGGTATTTAACAGAAGCGGTGCGGCGTAAACCGTATTCAGTGATTTTAATGGATGAAGTAGAAAAAGCGCATCCCGATGTGTTTAATATCTTGTTACAAGTATTGGATGATGGGCGCTTAACCGATGGTCATGGTCGTACCGTGGATTTTCGTAACACGGTGATCGTGATGACCTCCAACCTAGGCTCGCAGATCATACAAGATTTGGCCGGCGAGGAACAGTATAAAACCATGAAGTCAGCCGTCATGGAAATTGTTGGTCAGCATTTTCGACCAGAATTTATCAATCGGGTCGATGAAAGTGTTGTTTTTCATCCCTTGGGGAAAGATCAGATTCATGCCATTGCCAGCATTCAGATTGGTTATTTACAAAAACGTTTGCAAGATCGAGATATGGATATCAAATTAACCAAAGCCGCTCTCGATCAGCTCAGTGAAGTGGGTTATGATCCAGTATACGGTGCTCGTCCATTAAAGCGTGCCATCCAACATTCACTGGAAAATCCCCTCGCGCAAAAGATACTCTCCGGCGCGTTTGCACCTGGCGATGTGATTGAAGTGGATGTGCTAGATGGCCAATTTGATTTTCATAAAGAGGGGTTGTAAGTTAGGGTATCGCCTAGCAACGTCGTGTGGATTCGCTGCGCTTAATCCACGCTACGTTGTTATCTTGGGTTGAATCTCGTAACGTGAGTTAAGCAAAGCGAACCCACTGATTGATACTATTATGCTCACCCGATTCATGCACTCCATCCAAAAAGGAAAAAACGGGTTGCATTAAAAAAATGGTAGTGGGTCAAACTTGTGATTTAGCATGAATATCGACCTTGAATTCAACTTTATTTATGAGTAATCCAATGACAATGTCATGCATGCTTTCAAGCGGTAGTGGGTCAAACCTGTGAATTGGCGTATAATTACAGGCATGACATATTATC
>CAYUAI010000013.1:0-69328 GCA_964442745.1 uncultured Chromatiales bacterium | reverse complement strand
TAGTTATATTCCATTTAACTAATAATGTACGGATAAGCACAGCTTCGCTGAGTTTGCATAATACGGCTTAAGCAAAATAAAAGATTCACGGAGTAACCTTTAATCCACCCAGATAATAAAAAAGCCCTGGGTTTCGCCAACCCAGGGCTTTTTTTTAGCCTATCTATCCAAATCTAAGTCTGCAATTGCAAAGTATCCATGACATCGGCTAAGCGCTCCAACCTTAAGTGCGGATCACTTAACTGCAGAAAATATTGCTTTTGGCTCAGCTTAAGTGGTAATAATTCAGCCAAACGAAATCCCACCCAGGTGGCATCGCTATAATGAACCGGTGATTCTTTAAACTTACCTTGCATTTGCTCAATCATGTCATGGAGAACCTCCACTAACATATGTTGAGCCTCTGGTACCGAGCATTTTTGTTCGTCAGGAAGGATTTCAACATTCGCTACCAACAATTGATCCTGTTTTATTTCCTCGGACAGTATTTTAAATCGCCGTTCACCACGCACTGAAATACCTAATAGTCCATCAGCCCGCATATTCCAATCATAAATACTGGCAATGGTACCCATTTCATGAGTACGTGCTACCTCACCGATTTCCTGACCTTCCCTGATCAAACATACCCCAAAACGTGTTTCATTTCTCAAACACGAACTAATCATATCGATGTAACGCGGCTCAAACACCCTGAGAGGTAAAGAGCCGTCTGGAAACAAGACGGTATGAAGCGGAAGAAGCGGTATTTCAAGATTACTCATAATTATCTGCACCCCACCGTGGTGCCAATCGTTGTTCAATACCAAGATGATCTAAAACCCGCGCCACAACAAAATCAACTAACTGTGATACCTCGGTGGGTTTATGGTAGAACCCTGGGCTCGCTGGTAAAATAGTTACACCAATATTGGCTAATTTAAGCATATTCTCTAGATGTATCGGGGAAAACGGGCTTTCTCGGACCACTAAAATCAATCGCCTTTTTTCCTTAAGCATCACATCAGCCGCTCGTTCAATTAATGTACGGCTTGCTCCACATGCAATTGCAGAAAGCGTGCCGGTGGAGCAAGGACAGACCACCATGCGATGCGACGCATTGGAACCGCTGGCAACGGGTGCCAACCATTGCTGTTTTGCAAATACTCTTATTTGGCGAGGCTTGGCGTGGTATTTTTTTGAGAGGAATTGTTCAATGTCAGCGGGACGTCCTGGCAATGCTAAATCAGTTTCAGTGGCGATAACCACACGGGCCGGAGAAGATAACAATAAATAGACATTTTTTTGCTTCTCAACTAAGCATTCTAATAAACGCAACCCATACACCGCACCTGAGGCACCGGTAATCGCCAAGGTGATCGTCTCATCTCGCATAGCTCTCCAAAGTATTAATTAGCCGAGTATGTATATTTTCAAAACCACCATTACTCATAATGAGGATGTGATCGCCAGTTTGTGCTTTTTGAAGGAGTTGTCGAATAATATCTTCTACGCCGGTAAAAACCTTTGATTCAGCCATCACCGCGCTAGTAACGGATGATATATCCCAACTCATCCCCGCCGGTTGAAATAAATAGACACTGTCAGCAATACTCAATGCCTCCATTAAACTCGCCTGATGAATACCCATTTTCATGGTATTAGAGCGTGGCTCAAACACCGCGAAAATTTTTGCCGTTCCAACACGCTCTCGCAAACCGGCCAAGGTCGTTTTTATCGCGGTAGGATGGTGAGCAAAATCATCATAAATGGTAATACCCTGAATAACACCTTTGACTTCCATGCGCCGTTTCACATTCTGAAAGCTTTGCAATGCCTCAATCGCTTTACTGGGCAAAACACCCACATGCTTTGCCGCGGCCATCGCTGCTAGCGCATTTTGTACATTATGCAGCCCCATTAATGACCACTCCACTTTACCGACCGACTTTGTTTTATAAAATACTTCGAAAGCACTGCCATCGGAGCGATGTAATCGACTCCACCAACCTGATAACGTTTTTTCCATAGAAAAAATTTCCGTGGGGGTCCAGCAGCCCATCTCTAATACCGACTGAATATTTTCATCATTATCGGGTGAAATGATCAAGCCATTGTTTGGCACAATACGAACTAAGTGATGGAATTGCCGTTGAATGGCCGCTAGGTCAGGAAATATATCCGCATGATCATATTCAAGATTATTTAACACCAAGGTACGAGGCTGATAATGAACGAACTTGGATCGTTTATCAAAAAAGGCGGTATCATATTCATCCGCCTCAATCACAAAAAAAGCCGATGCTCCCAGGCGAGCCGACACACCGAAATTTTCCGGTACCCCCCCCACCAAAAATCCGGGCTGCATCCCGGCCTGTTCTAATATCCAAACCAGCATACTTGAGGTGGTTGTTTTACCATGGGTACCTGCCACCGCCAGTACCCAACGCTCAGGAAATACATACTGCTTGACAAATTCTGGACCAGAGATATAAGGCAATCCTTTATCAAGCATCAATTCGACGACAGAATTGCCCCGTGATAAAGCATTTCCGACCACCACCACATCGGGAGAATCAGAAACTAATTGAGCAGATTCATAACCTTCGATTAAACCAATGCCCTGAGCCTCTAACTGAGTGCTCATCGGCGGGTAAACGCCAACATCTGACCCCGTCACTTTAAATCCAAGCTGGCGGGCCAAAATCGCCACCCCTCCCATGAAAGTTCCACAAATTCCTAAGATGTGAATATGCATATTAGCCACCGGAGCCAGTGGTCATAGACATCACTCGTAGAAAACGCACTGTCACAGTAAAAGTCATATACACAAAAACCAAAGCCACCCCAATACCAGCTAAAAATGGAATTTCCAGTGCGTGACGAAAAATATGGCCAATCACCACCGTTTCCCAAATCACTAACAGTAACCATAATATAGCCAGTGGATGCTCGCCCGTTATTTCAGCTTGCCCCATCCACATCAATAAGGGCCACGCCAGCAAAGCGATCAATGCGCCACTTCCCGCTAGAGCAGTTAATGTCTGTAAACTTCGTTCCGGCTTTTTAGCAATCCACAACACGATTTTACATATAAAAACTAAAATAATCGTTTGCACTAATGATAAAAAAACCGCCTGTCCAAAGGTCTGGTTGACCAAAGTTAACACGACACCCATCAGCCAATACGCAAACACAGAAACATACATTAATTCTCGCGATAACGGCAAGTCTTGGGGTCCCGTTTTTAACTTGCATAAATTAATAAACGTCGTTAGCCAATGTCCCATGAATTGTATTGCTCCTAAAATAGCGTAATATCAATCGTGTTTAAACAAAGCGATCATTATCCAGTAGTGGATGAAATATTATTCTACGGTCACTGATTTTGCCAAATTTCTCGGTTGATCCACATCGGTGCCTTTGATAATCGCAACGTAATACGATAGCAATTGCAGAGGTACTGTATATAAAATTGGTGCAATAACCTCATCCACGGCCACTATTTCAGTGATTTTCATCCCTTTAGATGCCTCAACACTGGCCGCTAAATCAGCAAATACATAAAGTTGCCCACCACGCGCATGAACCTCTTGCATATTTGATTTCAACTTTTCTAATAGATCATCATTGGGCGCAACAATAATGACCGGCATATCCGCATCGACCAAAGCCAATGGACCGTGTTTGAGTTCACCTGCGGGATAGGCTTCTGCATGAATATAAGAAATTTCTTTCAGCTTTAATGCCCCTTCCATCGCCACGGGGTACATGGCACCGCGTCCTAGAAATAACGCATGATGTTTTTCACTGAAATCTTCCGCCAGTTGTTCAATGGGTTGACAAATATTATTCAGAGTATATTCAATTTTACCAGGCAAGCTAACTAACTCGTGTACAATTTTTTTCTCATCAGTATGGGAAAAACCCCGCCGTCTAGCCACCGCTAATACCAATAACATCAATGCAACCAACTGGGTAGTAAACGCTTTTGTTGATGCCACACCAATTTCAGGGCCGGCACGAGTCATCAACGCTAAATCCGAAGCCCTGACCAGCGAGCTTTCTGGAACATTACATATTGCCAGTGAAGCGCCAAATCCTAATTTTTTAGCTTCGCCCAATGCCGCTAAGGTATCTGCCGTTTCACCTGACTGGGAAATTGTCACAATTAAATTGTTATTGCGTACTACAGGTTTCCGATAACGAAACTCACTAGCAATTTCTACCGTGCAAGGAATTTTAGCGATGGATTCAAACCAATATTTAGCAATCATTCCTGCGTGAAAACTGGTTCCACAAGCCAGCATATGAATACCCGAAATTTCATCGAATATTTTGCTTGCACCAAGACCAAATGCATCTTCAAGCACAAGATCATCTCGAATACGCCCTTCCAACGTTTCGGCAATGGCATTCGGCTGTTCAAAAATCTCCTTCAGCATATAATGCCGATAAGGGCCTTTATCGGCAGTATCTGCGGCTAAATTAGAGAATTTAATTTCTCGGGTCACCACATTGTCTGCGTGATCGTAAATAACGATCTTATCCCGATAAATATCTGCAACATCGCCATCTTCTAAGAAAATAAACCGGTTAGTAACGGGCAATAATGCATTCACATCAGAAGCAATAAAATGTTCACCAATACCGATACCAATGACTAATGGGCTGCCTCGCCGAGCCGCCACCAATCTAGACGCATCATTAATATCCATCACACCCAGCGCAAAAGCACCTTCCAGTTCATTAACGGCTTTTTTCACCGCCACCAATAAATCCTGATTTTTTAAATAGGCATGTACTTCATGAACCGCGACTTCGGTATCCGTTTCTGAGGTGAAACTATAACCTTGATCAATTTGCCGTCGCTTCAATATTTCATGATTTTCAATAATGCCGTTGTGTACCAATGCTACCGTATTATTGCAAATATGCGGATGGGCATTCGCTTGGCTCGGCTTACCATGCGTTGCCCAACGGGTATGGGCAATGCCCGTATAGCCGCGTACTTTATTTTCACTCAGCGCCATCTTCAGCTCAGCCACTTTGCCCAACGATCGTAACCGTGAAAGTTGATGATCCGTATCAATCACCACTAAACCCGAAGAATCATAACCCCGATATTCTAAACGAAACAATCCTTCTAATAGGATAGGTACCACATCCCTTTCAGCAACAGCCCCAACTATTCCACACATGAGTCACCCTTTTATATTAAAAATGTAACGACCAACCATATGGCTTTATATTTGCCATGCGAACAATTTATTGACGCTTGGTCGGCCGCCGCCAACCTTGAATGACTTCTTGCTGACACCGACCAATCGTCAGTTTTCCAGCTGGCGCTGTTTTATTTACCGTGGTGCCAGCCGCAATGGTCGCCCCCTGTTGAATCGTCACCGGTGCGATTAACTGTGAGTCGGAACCAACAAAAACATCATCTTCTATTATAGTCCTGTTCTTATTGACACCATCATAATTACAGGTAATCGTGCCTGCACCAATATTCACGCGCTGTCCGACTATCGCATCACCAATATAGCTTAGATGATTGATTTTACTGTTACTATCTACTTTGGACTTTTTGATTTCTACAAAATTTCCGATATGAACTGCCGCTTTAAGCTCGGTACCTGGTCGAATCCGCGCAAAGGGCCCAATGATGCAGCCTTGACCAATCACTGCATCCTCAATCACACAATTCGCTTTAATGGTCACGCCATCGGCTACCTGCACATTCGTCAACGAGGTATTGGCTCCCACGGTTGTGCCATTACCTAAACTCACATTTCCTTCAATGATGACATTCACATCAATGAGCACATCTTGACCCACAGCCAAGTTCCCTCGATTATCGAAACGCTGCGGATCACGTAAAGTAACGCCGGCTCGCATTAAGGCCTGCGCTTGGTTGAGTTGAAACTGGCGCTCCAAGCCTGACAATTGTAATTTGTCATTAACCCCCAGTATTTCCCAATCGTGCATCGCCGATGCGGTTTGCACTCGCTGACCATCCGCCACGGCCATACGGATAACATCGGTTAAATATAGCTCACCCTGGGCATTATTGGTATCAAGTTGATCTAACCAACCGACTAATAAAGAGGCTTTCGCGGCTAAGATCCCGGTATTCACTTCGCAGATCTTTTTTTGATCTTCTGTTGCATCTTTCTCTTCCACGATGGCAATCACTTGATTATGCGGATCACGAATGATACGACCATAACCACTGGCGTCCTCTAGCGTGGCGGTTAATAAAGAAATCGCGGTATCTGCTTGCTGAAAATTCTCCAATAAACGATTGAGGGTAGCCACTTGAGTTAATGGTACATCGCCGTAAAGTACCAGCACAATACTATCGGCTTGCAAATGTGGATAGGCTTGCATTACGGCGTGGCCAGTTCCTAATTGTTCCGCTTGCTCTACCCAATTAATCGCTTCCATATGCGACAAATGATTGAGCACTAAATCACCGCCATGACCATAAACAACCGACATTGTTTTAGGCTGCATCGATTTGGCGGTATTCACAACATGCTCCAACAATGTCACACCAGCTAATGGTTGTAAAACCTTAGGTAATCTGGAGCGCATTCGAGTGCCTTTTCCTGCCGCTAAAATGATTATCTCTAAGTCCATTATCGCCCTCACGCTAGGTTATATGATGGGAAAGGATTTGAATACTCGGAAAGACTTTTTTATAACGCTATGGCTATCAAATACAGCCCTCGCATTTTGCTTTATTGAAAACAAAAAAAGGGCATAAATGCCCTTTTTTTTACTTTATCTATATTACGTGCTAAAACTTAATGAATCAGCGCCTATTTTTCTTGATACGCTGGATAGTTTGCAATTGTGCAATGGCTTCAGCCAGTTCCGCCTGAGCTCTCGCATAATCAATATCGGATCGCTTATCTTTGAGGGCTTTTTCAGCAATTTGTTTCGCCTCCAAAGCCGCTGCTTCGTCCAGATCCTTAGCCCTCACTGCCGTATCAGCCAATACGGTGATCACATGGGGTTGAACTTCTAACATACCACCTGAGACATAGATGAATTGTTCCTCATCGCCGTTCTGAATCCGAACTTCACCCGGCTTAAGTGCCGTCAATAACGGGGCATGCTGTGGCATAATACCCACATCGCCCATGATTGCAGGTGCAAACACCATTTCAGCAGGACCGGAGAAAATTTCTTCTTCAGCACTGACAATATCAACATGGATTGTCATAGCCATATACCTACTCCAAGTTATTATTGCATCGCTTTGGCTTTTTCTACGGCTTCTTCAATCGATCCTACCATGTAAAAAGCTTGTTCGGGTAAACTGTCATATTCACCGTCAGCAATGCCTTTAAATCCACGAATAGTATCTTTCAGTGAAACGTATTTGCCTGGTGAACCCGTGAATACCTCAGCCACAAAGAAAGGCTGTGATAAAAAGCGTTGGATTTTTCGAGCACGTGATACCGTCAGTTTATCATCTTCGGATAACTCATCCATACCAAGAATGGCAATGATGTCTTTTAATTCTTTATAGCGCTGTAAAGTGCCCTGTACCGCACGAGCCACGTCATAATGCTCATTACCGATCACCAACGGATCCAATTGGCGACTGGTTGAATCAAGCGGATCAACCGCTGGATAAATACCCAGTTCAGCAATCTGCCGTGACAATACCACGGTGGCATCCAAATGCGCGAAGGTGGTGGCAGGTGATGGGTCAGTTAAATCATCAGCCGGTACATATACGGCTTGGATTGAAGTAATGGAACCCGTTTTAGTCGAAGTAATTCGCTCCTGCAACACTCCCATTTCTTCTGCCAAGGTCGGCTGATAACCTACCGCTGATGGCATCCGACCTAACAGGGCAGAAACTTCTGTTCCCGCCAGTGTGTATCGGTAAATATTATCAACAAATAATAAAACATCACGACCTTCATCACGGAAATATTCTGCCATGGTCAAACCGGTCAATGCTACGCGCAAACGGTTACCTGGTGGTTCATTCATCTGACCATACACGAGTGACACTTTATCAATAACATTACTGTCTGTCATTTCATGATAAAAGTCATTACCTTCACGAGTACGCTCACCTACCCCAGCAAACACTGAATAACCACTGTGCTCCGCCGCGATGTTACGAATTAGTTCCATCATGTTAACGGTTTTACCAACCCCAGCACCGCCGAACAGACCAACCTTACCGCCTTTTGCGAAAGGACATATGAGATCAATCACCTTAATGCCGGTTTCTAATAAATCCGTGGTGGGCAATAATTCTTCATACGTTGGTGCTTTACGATGAATCGCCCATTTAACGTCTTCACCGATTGGACCTTTCTCGTCAATGGGATTGCCCAACACGTCCATAATACGACCGAGGGTTTTATTACCCACAGGCACTGAAATCGGTTTGCCAGTATTATTAACGTTAATCCCACGCTTTAATCCGTCACTCGGTCCCATCGCCACTGTTCTAACGACACCGTCACCCAATTGCTGTTGCACTTCAAGCGTTAACGCTACTTCATCAACGACTAATGCGTCATATACCTTCGGCACTGAATCCCGTGGAAACTCTACGTCAACCACGGCGCCAATGACTTGAACAACACTACCTGCGCTCATGCCTATTTCCTCTTAAAACTTTCAAAGAATAATAATTCTGTTACCGTCAAACTGCAGCCGCTCCGCCGACAATTTCGGAAATCTCTTGAGTAATCGCTGCTTGACGCGCCTTGTTATAAACCAACTGCAGATCGCTGATTAAATCACCCGCGTTGTCGGAAGCACTCTTCATCGCCACCATGCGAGACGCTTGCTCACAGGCGATATTTTCAACAACGCTTTGATAAACCAAAGACTCGATGTATCTGGCCATCAGCCGATCCAAAACATCTTTTGCCTCAGGCTCATACATGTAATCCCAGTGGTGTTTTAACTCAACTTCAGGGGCTTCCACATGAATCGGCAACAGTTGCTCAATCTGCGGTTTTTGGGTCATGGTATTAACAAATTCATTGCTCACCAAAAACAAGCGATCGATTTCCCCTTTATCAAATGCATCCAACATCACTTTCACCGTGCCGATCAGCTCATTGATGCCAGGCTCATCCCCTAAGTGGGAAACTTGGGCGACAATGTTGCCACCAAAACGCTTAAAAAAAGAGGCGCCTTTTTGCCCAATGCTACAAATTTGAGCAGGAATCTCTTTATCATGCCAATCACGCAAGCCAAAAATCGCTTTCTTAAAAAGATTGGTATTCAAACCACCACATAAACCTCGATCGGTGGAGACAACGATATAACCTATCTTTTTAATTTCACGATCTAGCAAATAAGGATGTTTATATTCAGGATGCGCATGCGCTAAATGGTGAACCACATTGCGCATTTTTTGAGCATACGGTCTAGATGCCTGCATACGCTTCTGCGCTTTACGCATTTTGCTACCCGCCACCATTTCCATGGCACGAGTAATCTTTTGGGTATTTTTGATACTCTTTATCTGAGTTCTAATTTCTTTGCCAACGGCCATAAGAGGTTCCCCAGCTTACCAAGTACTGGTTGATTTAAAAGATTCAATTGCACTTTTCATTTCATTGGCAATTTCATCATTAAAATTAGCAGTCGAGTTAATCTTATCGGCGAGTGCAGCAGCGCTTGACTTAATGTATGCATGCAAAGCCATCTCAAAATCAACGACTTTATCCACTGAAACATCGTCAATATAACCTTCATTGGCAGCAAATAAACTAAATGCCATCTCAGCAATCGATAAGGGTGCATATTGTTTTTGCTTCATCAACTCGGTCACACGTTGACCTCGTTCGATTTGCTTACGAGTACTTTCATCAAGATCCGAAGCAAACTGAGCAAAGGCAGCCAGTTCACGGTATTGCGCTAAATCAAGACGCACACCCCCACCGAGTTTTTTGATAATCTTGGTTTGTGCCGCACCACCCACTCGAGAAACAGATAAACCGGCGTTAATCGCTGGTCGAATACCTGAGTTAAACAAATCTGTCTCTAAGAAAATCTGACCATCAGTGATGGAAATCACATTGGTAGGAACAAACGCAGACACATCACCGGCTTGGGTTTCAATGATCGGCAAGGCCGTCAATGAACCGGTTCGCCCCTTCACTTCACCATTAGTAAACTTTTCTACATAATCGGCATTGACTCGAGAAGCACGTTCTAATAACCGTGAATGCAAATAGAAAACATCCCCCGGATAGGCTTCTCGACCTGGTGGACGCCGTAACAATAAAGAAACTTGTCGATAAGCCCAGGCTTGTTTGGTTAAATCATCATAGACGATCAACGCATCCTGACCACGATCGCGGAAAAACTCGCCCATGCTGCAACCTGAATAAGGCGCAATATATTGCAACGCGGCCGATTCAGAAGCGGCGGCAGACACAATAATGGTGTGCGCTAATGCACCATGCTCTTCTAACTTTTTGACCACATTGACAATCGAAGAGGCTTTTTGACCAATCGCCACATAGATACATTTAACACCCGTGCCCTTTTGATTGATAATGGCATCAATCGCCACGGCCGTTTTACCGGTTTGCCGGTCACCAATAATCAATTCCCGCTGACCACGACCAATCGGTACCATCGCATCAATCGCCTTCAAACCGGTTTGCACAGGTTCGTCCACCGACTGCCGGGCAATCACACCCGGTGCGATTTTCTCAATGGCGGAAGATAACGATGTATTAACCGGCCCTTTACCATCAATGGGATTACCCAACGCATCAACCACACGCCCCAACAGGGCTTCACCGACCGGCACCTCTAAAATTCGGCCCGTACATTTCGCACTGTCACCTTCGGACAACCCACTGTAATCACCAAGAATAACCGCACCCACAGAGTCACGTTCCAGGTTCAATGCTAAACCAAATACGTTACCAGGAAACGCTAACATTTCACCTGACATGACATCAGATAGGCCATGAATTCGGACAATACCATCAGTGACACTAACAATGGTGCCTTCTGTGCGTACTTCTGTCGCGGTATCAAAATCTTTTATTTTTTCTTTAATTAATTCACTAATTTCTGCGGGATTCAATTGCATTCTTATTCCCTCTTAACATTCGGGTTAGTGAGACAACTCACTCTTAAGTCGATCTATTTGGCCAGCCACAGAGCCGTCGATAACCAGGTCGCCAGCACGAATCACCGCGCCACCAAGCAAAGTATCATCCGTTCGACAAACCAGAGTCACATCACAGCCTAAACGGTTTTTGAGTGCAGTGGCGATCTCTAATTGCTGTGCTTCGCTGACTTCATAGGCTGACACAACTTCAGCCGTCATGGTCTTTTCCGCTTCCGCACGAAATTTCTCAAACTGAGCAACAATGTCAGCAAACACGCCTAACCGCCCATTTTGAGCTAGCAGCTTGATGAAGCTCTTACCTTCATCCATTAATGACTTATCTGCCAAACTAAAAACGGTTTCTACGATTTTGCTATTCGCAATTTTCGGATTATTAATCAGCGCCACCATTTGTGGATCACCAACAATCACTTTAACGGAGGCTAACGTATCGCCCCACGCTTGCAGACTATCGCTTTGCTGGGCTAACTGGAAAATCGCTCGTGCATAAGGTCGCGCAATGGTACTTGCTTCTGCCATATTGTGGATACCTTAAACTATATCTGCGCGGCTAGATCTTTCATTAGATCCCCGTGAGCAGCAGCATTAATCTCTTTCTTAAGAATTTTACCCGCGCCAATCACAGCAATACCTGCGACTTCTTTGCGTAATTGCTCTTTCGCTCGATTAATTTCTTGATCGATTTCTGCTTTCGCCGCATTCTCAATTTTCGCTGCTTCAGTACGGGCGCCATCTTTTGCTTCTTCAATAATTTCATTGGCTCGTTTTTGTGCCTGAGAAATAATTTCAGAAGCTTGCTTTTTCGCATCGCCCAACTTCTCTAATGCACGTTTTTCGGCAAGCTCTTGCTCTTTAATGCCTTTTTCTGCTGCGGCGAGGCCATCAGCAATGCGCTTTTGGCGATCACTCAGCATTTTATTCATCGGCTTGTATAGTACTTTATTCATAAAGTACAAGAGCAAAATAAATGCGACCATCTGCGCAAACAGGGTAACCGTAATATTCATCGCATTATCCTCGTCTTCGTATATTAACCTTAACCACCAATGGCCGCTTGCAACGCACCGACGAAAGGATTAGCGAACAAGAACCACATAGCAAAGGCTAAAATAATGAAAGGAAAGGACTCCATTAAACCGGCGAAAATAAACATGTTGGTCATCAATGCTGGACGCATTTCTGGCTGACGAGCAATACCCTCAAGTGTTTTAGCGCAAATTAAACCCCAGCCAATGGCTGAACCCAAACCTGCAGCAGCCAAAATTATACCGACACCTACGGCTGTGTAAGCATAAATATTTGCGATCATATCAGGGGTCATAACTATATCTCCTTACCAATAAATATTAAAAACCAATAAAATAAAACTCATCTAAATAAAATCGTTAACAATGTTGTTGTTTGCTAAATTCGTCACTCGTCGCTTAATGATCTTCGGTATGTGCCATGCCAAGATAAACGATGGTCAAGACCATAAAAATAAAAGCTTGTAAAGTAATAACCAAAAGGTGGAAAATCAACCAAGCCAGATCTAACAGCACCTGGAGCGGTATAATAAAGAATAATCCCAAGCCAATGGCGGCTGATCCGCCTAACAAAGCAATCAGTAAAAATACCAATTCACCCGCAAACAAATTACCAAACAACCGAAGTGCTAAACTCAACGGTTTCGCTAATTCTTCAATGGTGCTCATCACAATATTGACAGGAATAAAAAACTTACCAAAGGGATGAAACAAGAACATTTTGAGGTAACCGATCGCTCCTTTCACCTTGAAGTTATAATAAATGATTAAGGCAAAAACAACCAATGCAATAGCTAAGGTGGTATTTAAATCCGTGGTAGGTACCACTTTCAAGTAGTTGATTCCGATGACGCTGGCTAACACGGGTAGTAAATCAACAGGAATTAAATCCATGAAGTTCATTAACCATACCCAGACGAAAATGGTTAATGCTAACGGCGCAATAATGGGATTATGTCCTGGAAAAGTGTCTTTGACTTGCTTATTCACAAAGTCGAGAATCAATTCAACAAAGTTTTGAAACCCACTGGGTGCATCGGAATTAAGATTAGCGGTGAGTCTAACACTGACTTTATACATTAAAAAGGCTAACAAACCACTGATGATGATGGTGTCCAGATGAAACGCCCAAAACCCAGCCGCTTGGTGGGTTATGGGATCACAATCACCTACACAAAAATTCGTTAAATGATGTTGGATATATTCAACGGTACCGCTACCGGATGAATTTGCTGATTCGCTCAAAGCTTGACTCCTACTTTCAACTCTTGATTATCTTTTGTGTTCTAATGTTTCGTTCTTGCCATGGAGCGAAGACTAAAAACATAACCTAACTGAACAATACCAAACCCGATACACGTCGCCAATGGCTCCAGTTTCAGAACACCTAGCCCAAAAATAAAAAATAGCAGGACGAGTATGAACCGCTGCACCGCCCCGAAATACAGTATGCCTGCTCCACTACTCGGATTTTTCGCTGCAGAAATGTTCGCTTTGCTAACGCCTCGACTCAGCAACAATGCGATTAAAATGCTGATACCTCCGCCATATAACGCCGAATTAGCTTGCCAGAATCCCTTTGTCAGTAAAAATACTAAAGCAACCAAACAAACAAGCACAAGCTGAATTTTTACTAAACGTTTCGCGTCGTTTATCACATCGTGGCCCAAAACATTTAACTCAGCTCATATCCGGATGAGTGAGCAGCTTATATACTTTTATCATGCCACCTAACAAACCAAGCAAGCCGAATGACAATAAAAACACCGGTTCGGTTTCTAACCACATGTCGACCAAAAACCCCAGCACAAATCCAGCAACGACCATGGAACTAAGAATCGTTCCTACCCCAATAAGCAATAAACTCGATGACTTTGGTTGGCCCACGCATTCGCCCCCTTGAAAGGCGCGCCATTGTAGCTTGCATACCTAGCAAACCGCAAGCCTTCAGATGGTTGTTTTAGCCGCATACGGCCAATTTGATGGTGATAACTATTTCACAAGAGATTGATTTGTCAAAAACAATCTACTTGCTTAGTATCGCAATGCAATAAACGGCTTATTTCACGACAAGAGATTTATTTGATATGAGCGAGAATTCCATCAAGTTCATCCAAACTATTATAAACGATCTCCAATTTGCCTTTGCCTTTGGCACCATGTTTTATTTTCACTGAAGCGCCTAATTTTTCAGCAAGATCGTCTTGCAATTTTTTGACATCAGGATCTTGAAACTTGAGTGATTTTTCTTCATCTGAGACTTCAATCAGCAAGCGACGCACTAATCGCTCGGTGTCGCGCACCGATAAACCTTTGGACACCACCATCTTTGCCGCACTTGCTTGAGAAATTTTGCTCAGCGTTAACAACGCTCTGGCATGTCCCATTTCTAAATCACCATGGCTCACTAAACGCTTGACCTCTTCGCTCAGTGTCAATAATCGCAATAAGTTGGTGACCGCCGCTCGAGAACGCCCCACGGCTTCAGCCGCTTGCAAGTGAGTCATCTCAAATTCATCAATTAACCGCTGTAACGCCTGCCCTTCTTCAATCGGATTGAGTTCTTCGCGTTGGATATTCTCAATCAGTGCCATGGCCACTGCCGCGCTATCTGCCACATCTCTAATAATGGCCGGAATAGCCTGCAAATTAATCAATTGAGCAGCCCGCCATCGCCGCTCGCCGGCAATAATTTCATACCGACCAGACGCAATAGGACGAACCACGATCGGCTGGACAATCCCTTGCGCTTTGATTGAATTAGCTAAGCTCTCCAAACCATCGGCATCCATATCTAAGCGTGGCTGATATCGACCGCGCTCAATCATCTCCAGCGGAAGCTCTTTTAATTCATGAACCTGACTTATTTTTTCCTCACCTTCAAGCCGTGATGACTTGGCCGGACTTAATAACGCGTCCAAGCCACGCCCCAAGCCTCTTTTTTTAGTTGCCATTCACCACCTCGCCCAAACGGTTAAAATTTATCTGATCAAGCCAGTGCGTTTTCTTTATCCTTTTTCAGCATTTCACCCGCCAGTGCTAAGTAGGCCTGAGCCCCTCTTGAGCTTTTATCATACAGCAATGCTGGCACACCATGACTCGGCGCTTCCGCCAAACGAACATTACGGGGAATACTGGTTTGATAGACTTTATCGCCAAAGTGAGCACACAATTGCTCCGTCACTTGGTTAGCCAGATTATTTCGAGGATCGTACATGGTACGTAGCAAACCTTCAATATACAAATCGGGATTATGCGTTTCTTGAATCGTACTAATGGTATTCATCAATGCCGACAATCCTTCCAATGCATAATATTCACATTGCATGGGAATCATCACCGAGTCGGCCGCCACTAACGCATTCACCGTTAGCATATTCAACGATGGCGGACAATCAATCAAAATATAATCAAAGGCTCCAACCAGTCTTTGTAAAGCCTGCTTTAATTGATATTCTCGATGATCAAGCTCCAATAGCCGAACTTCAGCGGCAGTAGTATCCGCGTTGCTGGGCACCACAAAAAAACCCACCTCCTCTGAACATACCATCACATCGGTAATATCAGCGCCTTCAATTAAAACATCACACACCGAAGCATCAATTTTATTTTTCTCGATGCCACTGCCCATGGTTGCATTTCCTTGTGGATCAAGATCGACCAACAACACACGCTTGCTTTCCGCGTGCAAAGCCGCCGCAAGATTCACCGAAGTCGTGGTTTTACCCACGCCACCTTTTTGATTGGTAATCGCTATTACTTTTAACATGAATGTAGGTTCCGTTGTGCTTTGCTGCACTGACGCATAGTCTATTGCGAACGATGATTACTGTTGGCAAACAGCTTCTAACACACATTTAACACAAGCAAAAACAAAAAGACATGACTTAAGGAATAAGGCATTTATTAAAATATCTATCCTCCACCGCGATACTTACTAGATAGCGAATCGCGTTGAGCTGAGGAACGTCCAGTTTTATTAGCTCATATTGCATGTGTGCGGGTAATTCAGTGAGTTCTTGTTCCACATGTTGGCTTTTCATAAAATAGTACCGACCATCACTTCTTAACAAGTGCGCCGACAATTGTATCATCGCCTGCATGGAGCTGAAGGCTCTACAAATAATCGCGCTGAATAATTCTCCAGAACGGTAATTTTCTACTCGCTGGTTAACAATGCGGATATTCTTTAAGGCCAGTTCACTCACTACTTGTGTTAAAAAGCGGGTTTTTTTACCACTGCTATCCAATAAGGTAAATTGTTGTTCCGGAGAAATAATCGCGAGCGGAATCCCTGGAAACCCAGCACCGGTCCCAATATCAATCACATTACCTTGCCCCATCCATGGCGCCACCACCAAACTATCCGCAATGTGCTTTTGGTAAATATTTGGCAATTCATTGGCGGAAACTAAGTTATATATTTTTGACCATTTAGCCAGCCTATCCACATAGTGGGCAAGCTGCTGCTGCTGCTGAAGAGAAACCGCCACTAGCTGTTGGGCTAGCAAGGGATAAAAATCACTAGGAGCTTGAATCATTTAAGCTATTTTTTCGGTCGGTGGGTTTCTTAACTTTTTAATATGTACAAGTAACAGTGAAATCGCCGCTGGTGTCAAACCTGGAATGCGTGACGCTTGACCAACGGTGCTCGGTTTCACCGCCACCAGTTTTTGCTTCGCTTCCGCCGATAAACCCAGCACAAGCTCATAATTTATGTGCCCCGGGATTGGCGCTTCATCGTGCTGCAATGTCCGATCAATTTCGGCTTGCTGCCGAGCGATATAACCAGAATATTTTGCTTGTATTTCAATTTGTTCAGCTACTTTGCTATCCCTCACCGCCGGTCCAAACTCAGCAATCGACATTAACCCTTGATAACTAATCTCAGGGCGCTTTAGCAACCCCAACAAGTGACTATCACGGGTTAACGGCTGGCCTAATAATTGAGTAACCGCCTCCCGATGGATTCCCTCCGCTCTGGCCCAAATTGAGCGTAAGCGAGTCTGTTCTTTCGCGATGGCATTGCGTTTTTCCACAAACGCCGTCCATCGCCATTCGTCGATCAAACCCAACTCATGAGCCATTTCGGTGAGTCGCAGATCCGCATTATCTTCACGTAATAGTAACCGATATTCCGCTCGTGAGGTAAACATTCGATACGGCTCCAGCGTCCCGCGTGTCACTAAGTCGTCAATAAGCACACCAATATAGGCTTGATCACGCCTTGGATACCAGGCGGCTTCATCTTGCACTTTTCGGGCAGCATTCAACCCTGCAATCAGACCCTGCGCCGCCGCTTCTTCATAACCGGTGGTGCCATTGATCTGCCCAGCAAAAAATAACCCATCAATGAACTTGGTCTCTAACGAATGGGTTAAGTCTCGCGGATCAAAAAAATCATATTCAATCGCATAACCCGGACGAGTAATATGCGCCTTCTCAAAACCGACCATCGAACGAACAAACGCCAATTGCACATCAAACGGCAAGCTCGTTGAAATACCATTGGGATACAGCTCATGGGTGTGTAAACCTTCTGGCTCAACAAAGACTTGATGGGAATTTTTGTCAGCAAACCGAACAATTTTATCTTCGATCGATGGACAATACCGCGGCCCAACCCCCTCAATCACACCGGTATACATCGGTGAACGATCCAGTCCTTGACGAATAATCTCGTGGGTCCGCTCATTGGTCGCGGTAATGTAACATGAAATCTGCTCAGGATGATCTTCCACTTTACCCAAATAGGAAAAAACAGGGGTCGGTTGATCGCCAGGTTGTGCTTGCATCTGATCAAAATTGACGGTTTTACCATCAATTCGAGGCGGTGTGCCGGTTTTCAATCGATCGACCCGAAAGGGTAATTCCCGTAAGCGTTTTGCCAATACATTCGCCGGTGGATCACCCGCTCGGCCACCCTGATAATTAGCTAAACCAACATGGATGCGTCCGCCTAAAAAAGTCCCAACGGTTAATACCACGGTGACACTTTGAAATGTTAGTCCCATTTGGGTAATCACACCCGTCACCCGGCCACCGTCAATCATCAAGTCATCAACCGCCTGCTGAAACAAGGTAAGATTGGCTTGTTTTTCAAGTATTTGACGAATGGCGGAGCGGTATAAAACACGATCACATTGGGCCCGCGTTGCACGCACCGCTGGTCCTTTACGCGAGTTTAATATACGAAATTGGATGCCTGCACGATCTGCCGCCTGGGCCATCACACCGCCTAATGCATCCACCTCTTTAACTAAGTGTCCTTTACCGATGCCACCAATGGCAGGGTTGCAACTCATTTGACCCAAAGTTTCTATGTTTTGGGTCAATAATAAGGTTTTAACCCCCATCCGCGCCGCCGCTAATGCCGCCTCAGTACCCGCATGCCCACCGCCAACGACAATCACATCATAACGATCTGTTAAGTTCATGGCTTATCTATAATATTATGGGAATTGCCTTATTTTACTGGGTAGAGTGATTAATTAGCAATCATTTCTATCAAAAACTTTGGGACGACATGTATTGCTCAATTAACATTATCGAGATTATTTGCCAATACAAAATTTGGTAAAAATTTCGCCTAACAAATCTTCATTATCAAATTCACCGGTAATTTCATTTAATGCCGCTTGGGCAACACGCAGTTCTTCTGCCATCAGCTCCCCAGCCTGGTAGGTGACCAGTTGATCTAGCGCCTGCTCGATATGTTGCTTGGCGCGGTTCATCGCCTCTAAATGGCGCCGACGCGCAATAAAAACACCATCGGTTTCCCCGATAAAGCCCATGCTTTTTTTTAACTGTTGCCGCAAATCGTCGATACCGATAGATTTTTGGGCAGAAATCGCAATGCTAGTAAACCCCTGCTCACGACTGATGCCAGCCGGACGGCCTGTTAAATCAATTTTATTGCGAATTAACGTCACTGGAACTTCCGAAGGTAATTTTTGTAAAAACTGCGCTTCTTCTTTACCCATCCCATTCACATCGTCAACCATCAATAAAATCCTGTCCGCTGTTTTTGCCTCACGCCAAGCCCGACGAATGCCCTCTTCCTCTACCGCATCGGTGCCAATGCGCAAACCCGCGGTATCGATCACGTGTAAGGGCATGCCATCAATATTAATATTTTCCCGCAACACGTCACGTGTTGTTCCTGGGATCGGAGTAACAATCGCTCGATCCGCTCCAGCCAGCACATTTAACAAACTGGATTTGCCCGCATTCGGTTGCCCTAAAATAACCACCGTCATGCCTTCATTCAGCACACAACCTTGTTGGGCAACCGCCAGGATATGCTGTATTGAACTTAATAAATCCCTACTTTGCGCGACTAATTGTTGATCAGCAAGAAAATCAACCTCTTCTTCGGGAAAATCAATGGCCGACTCCACATAAACCCGCAAGTGAATCAGTTGTTCAAGCAAGTGCCCAATCGCCTCAGAGAAATCGCCACTTAACGAACGAATGGCTGATTTAGCCGCCATTTCAGATGAGCAATTAATTAGATCCGCCATGGCTTCCGCCTGTGCTAGATCCATTTTTCCATTTAAAAAAGCGCGTAAAGAAAATTCTCCCGGTTGGGCCAAGCGCGCCTTTAAACCAAGCACCCGCCGTAGAATCATATCGAGCACAATCGGGCCACCATGGGCTTGCAATTCTAAAACATCATCACCGGTAAATGAATTGGGTCCAGGAAAATACAAGGCAATGCCGATATCCATGACATCGCCTTCAGCATCATGAAAAGACAAGTACTCAGCATACCTCGGACGGGGTAGCTTATTGAGAATCGCGTAAGCAATGGGGGAACACAACGGACCGGAGACGCGAATAATGCCAACGCCACCCCGGCCAGGTGGCGTTGCTAAAGCAACAATCGTATCGACTATCGCGCTATTTTTTTTTGCCACAGACATATACCTGCGCTAGGGAATAGAACAATCACTTTATATCCGATCTTTCGCACTCGGGCACTTGGGTATAGAGCAACTGACAATGATCCTTGCCTGGCAACTGCAAATATGCAAGACAACTCCGTCTTACTTTGACTTACCTTGCTTCTCCAGCTTATCCAAAATGTACCATTGTTGCAAAATCGATAACAAGTTATTTACCACCCAATAGAGCACCAAACCTGATGGAAATAACATGAAAAAACCCGTAAAAATGATCGGCAGAAAATTCATAATTTTCTGTTGCAAAGGATCAAGTGACGGATTGGCACTCAGTTTTTGTTGCACATACATGGAGGCACCCATGAGTAACGGCAACACGTAATACGGATCTTTTGCAGATAAGTCATTAATCCACAGCATGAAATCAGCTTGTCGTATTTCTACACTTTCAAGCAACACCCAATACAGGGAAATAAACACCGGGATTTGCACTAAAATTGGCCAACAACCACTCAGCGGATTGACTTTTTCTTTCTTGTATAACTCCATCATCCCCTGGCTCATTCGCTGCCGATCTTCACCGTATTTCTCTCGAATCGCTTTAAACTTTGGCGCTAAGCGGCGCATATTCCCCATCGAGCGATAACTGGCCGCTGACAACGGATAAAAAGCGAGCTTGATCGTCAAGGTTAATAAGACAATGGACCAGCCCCAATTGTTGACGAGGGAATGAAACAGTTCGAGCAACCAAAACAGCGGTTGGGCAATAAATGTTAGCCAGCCATAGTCCACCGCCAGTTTTAAATTTGGATCAATTTCTTCGAGACGGTGCTGTAGCTTGGGACCCACAAAAAATTGTGTGGTCACGGTTTCTGTATCGCCTACCGCAATTTCTTTCTCAACACTTGTCATTCCCACGACATAGCGTGCGTTAGCTAATGCTTCCGTATAAAAATGATTCACTTCCTGAGCCCCTGGAATCCAAGCCGTCACAAAATAATGCTGCAATATGGCGACCCAACCACCTGTGTAATAGTTTTGCTTGGGTTTCCATTCTGCCATATCCCCAAAAGAGATTTTTTCATACGGCTTTTCGGGAGTCGAAATCGCTGCCCCCGTAAAGGTATACAATAATCGCGATTTACCCAGTTCATCGTATTCCATGCGCTGAATTTGCTGATATGAACGTCCGCTCCAAGTTTGATTGGAATCATTGACAATCACATGACTGACATCAATCAAGAAATCATTGCGCCGAAAAGTGAAAACTTTTTTCACACGCATGCCATCGGCACTCGTCCACATTAAAGGCACGGTTAACTTATCTTGCCCTTCTACCAATCGATATAAGGTTTTCTCCGCTTGATATACCGCATGATGATCAGGGGCCGATTCCTTGGATAAAAGCCCTGACTGTGCAACATGAAATTGAGGCAACTTATCTCCCATTAAAGGGTAAGGCCTATCCGGTGTACTGCTAGATACCGGATATTGCAATAAAAAGGCGGTCCGAATGTCTCCACCGGCGGTATCAATTTCAATATCGAGTTGATCAGTAATCACCCGCACCCGTTGTGTTTTAGTCCGACTGACGGGGGGCTGAGCCACCCCTTCGGGAGCCACCTGAGCTTGTTGGGCGGCAAAGGGATCACTCGGCATCGCATCGAGCGTATCACTAACGATTGGTGCGGCATCAGGCGTAGGCAATGCGGGGCTACTTTCAGCCTGTGGGACATCATTGCTGAGCACCCGTGTTTGCTCAATCGCAACAGGAGAGACCGGCTGTGGCCCAAACTTAGCGACCCAAGCATCCCATAGCAGCATGACCACAAGGGCGAGTGCAAAAAATAATAGTAAACGTTGATTATCCATGTTTTATACTTTTTTTATGGGCTCATCAGGTACCGGGTCACAGCCACCCTCGTGCCAAGGATGGCAACGAAAAAGTCTTTTGACCGATAACCAAACCCCTCGGAAAACTCCAAATCGCGTAATCGCTTCTTGGGCATAGGCGGAGCAGCTGGGGTAAAAACGACAATGAGAACCTAACACAGGACTGATGCAATAACGATAAAGCCATATCAGACCTAACAAAGAACTACGCACTATTGAGGCGCTGCCACACCTTAAATAAAATTGCCCGCCGCTCATGCAGCGGTATAGTGGGTAGACCATGGCGAGCGACAAAAACAATATCTAAACTCGATAGGCTCTTTTGGTTTTGACGAAAACTCTCGCGGATGGCTCTTTTTATGTTATTTCTCTGTACCGCTGTTTTGACAACTTTTTTCGCAATCGCTAAACCAAGCCTTGGATGTGCTAGGTTGTTTACACGGTAGTGAATAACAAAACCGTGAATTTTTAGCCGTTTTCCTTGCCGAAAAACCCGCTGAAAATCAGTCGGCTTAGTCAAGCGTTGATCCCAGGAAAACAGCAAGCTAAATTTGCTCACACATTCCACCGACCAAATATCCTGAGACTTCACCCGCGGTAACATCGGACGATCCGCGCTCGTTGGACAGATCCGATCACGATTGAATTAACGGTGATTTTGCAAGCACCTTCTTTCATTAACGTGACATGGTGGTAGGCGTAGCTATACACCCACCTGGTATGTCTAATCCGGTCAAAAAGCAGCAATCCCCAGAAATTTCCAACTTAACAGCGAGCTCTCTAACATATTAAAACGTTAAAGCGCATTGCAGAATTAAGCTGACAGCCTAACTCTACCTTTGGCACGCCTGGCATTTAAAATCTGGCGACCTGATTTAGTTTTCATACGCGCACGGAAACCATGGTTTCGCTTACGTTTAATAACGCTAGGTTGGAATGTTCTCTTCATAATGTCAATCCGCTTCTCATCGCTTAGCTCACCGCTCTGACACGCCGATGAGTATAAAATATACGCTTGTAAAAGGCGCCTAAGATACCCATTGGCCCTCATCTTGTCAACCAAAAATAATTCGCCTCGCCAAGCCTTTATTTGCTCACTGGCGCCAGCAAAATTATCGGCATGGAAATTCACCGAGTAACGCAGCATTCAAGCAGAAAAGATCGTTAGCCAGACACGGTACAAACCAAGTATAATCCTGTCCTTCAAATATTTGTGTACTGACAGGAATTGACTCGTTTTTGATGAACAAAAAATTTTATTCGAATTAACTGACCTAAACAGCAGAAAGCTGTAAAATATAGATCTATATTCATCGCCAGTAGGTTTGCAAAATTATGCGTGTGTACATTCAACCATTAACTCGATTACCGCTTAATCATCACTGCGATCAAATCACTTTTTACACAGCCAAAAACAATCCTATGTAAGTATATGTGTGCTTAAATGCACTCATCGCAAGCTTAATATTTTTCGTCAGAATTTAATAAGCAAACTGTTAATCAATGACTGATCACTAATCCTCCAATTAGGTCAGGATAATATAAGTCAGCTTATAATACGAGCAAGTGATATTCCTTTTCATATTGATCGCTTTAAATCGATAGCGGTACCGGAATACAAACTCGATCTTACCTGGCCCCATAAACTCAGATAACAGCAACAATTTTCCTGATCAAATAACAGGCGAATACAGTTACCTGAAACGGAAAAATATTTTTTGGTTTTTTGACCAACTTTGGGCAACCTTGCGTTGGAAAAGTAAGATCGAACAAAAGGTCGCCCCAGTTTGGTTTTAACATTATAGGTTTACGCTCGTGCCTCATTCCCTTTGGAACATATGTCTAGATCGCCTTGAGGGAGAATTATCAGCGCAACAATTCAACACCTGGATACGCCCACTAAGAGCCGAAGGTGACCAAAAGGAATTGCGCTTAATTGCTCCCAATCAATTTGTGCTTGATTGGGTTTCTGATCGTTTTCGGGATCGAATTTTACAGATTTGCCGTGACATTGATGAACAAGCCGCACCGATCATTTCCATGGAAATCGATCCATTAGCTGATGAAAATAATGCAACACCGCTTATTCCAGCAACAAGCCATGATGAAGCAATACCACCAGCGAATGAGCCACCACTCGTTAGGCCAGAAAAAACTATCCGAGATGCACCCAGTGTAGGCACTAACGCATTTCTAAACAAAGAATACACCTTTGAAAAATTTGTCGAAGGCAAATCTAACCAACTCGCACGAGCGGCGGCCTTACAAGTGGCCGAAAACCCAGGCGGTGCTTACAACCCATTATTTTTATATGGTGGGGTTGGCTTAGGCAAAACCCATTTGATGCATGCCATCGGCCATTATATTTTGCAAACCAAGCCGAAGGCAAAAGTCGCTTATTTACACTCTGAAAAATTCGTTCAAGATATGGTGAAAGCCTTACAGCACAATGCCATCAACGAATTTAAACGTTATTATCGCTCACTTAACCTGCTGCTCATTGACGATATACAGTTTTTTGCCGGTAAAGAACGCTCTCAAGAAGAGTTTTTTCATACCTTCAATGCTTTGCTAGAAGGCCAGCAACAAGTGATATTAACCTGTGATAAATATCCGAAAGAAGTCTCTGGCCTAGAAGAGCGTTTAAAGTCTCGATTTGGCTGGGGACTGACCGTTTCTGTCGAACCCCCGGAACTCGAAACACGTGTCGCAATCATCCTGAGCAAATCACACTCACTCGACATGGCGGTCCCCCCCGAAGTCGCTTTTTTCATTGCCAAAAAAATTCGCTCTAATATCCGTGAGCTGGAAGGAGCCCTGAAAAGAGTGGTGGCAAATGCACGCTTTATGGGAGAACAAATTACCATCGATTTCACCAAAGAAGCGCTCAAAGATTTGTTAGCCATTCAGGATAAACTCGTCACCATAGAAAATATTCAAAAAACAGTCGCTGAATATTTCAAAATAAGAGTGAACGACTTACACGCTAAAACACGTACCCGTTCAGTAACTAGACCACGACAAATCGCGATGGCCCTAGCGAAAGAACTAACCAATCACAGCCTGCCAGAAATAGGTAATGCATTTGGAGGAAGAGATCACACCACCGTATTACATGCCTGTAAAAAAGTCATTGATCTACGCAAAAGTAATGCAAAAGTTGAAGAAGATTTCAGTAACTTATTACGCACCTTAACCGCTTAATAACTTATCCAAGAAAACAACTTGACAGGCAAGCAATGGTCATCGATCATTAATTGCTTAATACTATGTAGTTGATTTTGAGATGATAGTGAAGAATTGACCATTGACGACTGCAATACAATATTTTACCCGCGACTCTTATTCAAGCCACTTCTTAAAAAGAAAATCTTCGAAAGGATATAATGAATGAAGTTTACCGTGACAAAGGAAGAGTTATTAAGACCATTACAACTGATCAGTGGCGTGGTCGAGCGCCGACAAACCATGCCAATCTTGTCGAATGTACTATTGCAAAATTCTAATAATGAATTAACCCTCACCGCCACTGACTTAGAAGTTGAAATCGTCGCTAAAACGTTTCTCGACAAATCCGTTTCTGAAGGAGCCACCACGGTTCCCATCAAGAAATTTTTAGATTCCTGCCGCACCTTGCCAGAAGAAGCCAAGTTACAATTTGAATCGAAAGACGACAAAGTATTGCTACGCAGCGGTAAAATCCGTTTTACCTTGTCGACGTTACCCGCTGACGAATTTCCCAGTGTAGAAACCTCACAACAGCTTTTTACATTTGACATCCCGCAAAATAAATTAAAAACATTAATTGATAAAACCCACTTTGCCATGGCCATACAAGATGTCAGATTCTATTTAAATGGCTTACTTCTTGAACTTTCAAACAATCAAGTGAGAACCGTCGCCACGGATGGCCATCGCCTGGCCATGTGCACGATGCCTGGCGATTTTCAATTAACCGACCCATTGAAAATCATTATCCCGCGCAAAGCCGTGATCGAGTTAACTCGATTGTTAGAAGAGGCCGAAGATAAAGCCACTATATCCATAGGAAATAATTATATCCAAATAAAATTAACGGATAGCATATTCACCTCGAAATTGATCGATGGCGAATACCCTAATTATAAAATGGTAATACCACCCGGAGAAGGCGACTACATTGTCGCTGACAAACTTGCCTTACGGCAATGTTTAATTCGAGCCTCTGTGCTTTCTAATGAAAAATACCGTGGTATACGCATTGAAATCAAAGATAATAAGCTAAAAGCCGTTGCGATTAACCCTGAACATGAAGAAGCAGAAGATGAACTCGCTGTCGAATTTTCGGGCGATAAGCTCAAAATTGGTTTTAATGTCAGTTATTTAGTCGATGCAATTAATGCAATCTCTGATGATACCGTCAATATTAAAATTGCTAGCGCTAATAAGTGTGCACTGATTAGCCAAGAACAGGGGGAAGATTGTTTATATGTGGTAATGCCAATGCGACTATAAGTATGCAAACCGTTATTTTCGGACGGATGCTTTTTCTTTGTCATCCCAGTTCACTGAAGCCTATAATTCATGAGTATATTATAAAAAAATACAATGTAATCACCTGCTAAAACAGGTGTTACCCATGATGGAAATGGATTAATTTTTCCGGTTCCAGCTATTTGCTTTTTATTTAAAGATTTTTCTATTTGCCAACACCCTCTCTTACCTTATCGTATGACGTTAAGTACCGTATCTATACAAAACATCAGAAATATCGAGCAAGTTAAGCTTGAGCTGGACTCAGGAATTAATTTATTTGAAGGAGAAAATGGCAGTGGTAAAACAAGTCTATTAGAAGCCATCTATATTCTGAGTAGTGGCCGTTCCTTTCGGACAAATAAACTCAGCAATGTCATCAAAGAGCACTGTGACGCTTTCATCATTCATGGCAGTAAATTAAATAGCGCAGGACAACACATACGGTTAGCTCTGCATCGTGATAGACATAGTTGGTTAGCACTTAAAATTAACGGGAATCCTGCCCATCGTTTATCGGATTTAGCTAAAGAACTCCCCGTTATTTTCATTGGACCTAATAGTTCAAAATTACTCGAAGAAGGCCCTCAATGGCGACGCAAATTCTTAGATTGGGGTGTGTTTCACGTGGAACATAGCTTTGGTCAAGAATGGTCCTCATTTCACCGTGTGTTAAAACAGAGAAATTCACTATTAGCACAACCATCACGACAACAGACACCTCATGAACTTCAGGCCTGGGATCTCCAGTTAGATCAGTTTAATCAAAGCATCACCAGTAAGCGACGCAACTATCTTAATGACTTAATGCCTATTCTTGTCCCCTTCATCAAAGAATTATTAGATATTTCCAAAGTCGATATTACTTATGAGCAAGGCTGGCCTAAGCAGAAAGACTATTTAGATGTTTTGGTAAAAAATAGAAATAGAGATACGTTATTAAAGCGCACTGAATATGGACCTCATCGTGCTGATTTTAAGTTATACCTATCGGATTGCCCAATTAAAGATCGAATTTCTCGCGGCCAGCAAAAGCTACTCGTTTATGCACTTTGGCTCGCTCAACAAAAATTACTTCTTAACAAATTATCAACACAAACCTTAGTTCTTTTAGATGACATTAGTGCTGAATTAGACCAAGAACATTCAGCTAAACTGATGAGAATATTATATAATGAGGGCATACAAGCATTACTAACAACAGCAAATTATAGAGCACTTCCTTTGAGCATGAGTTCATTACACAATGTGTTTCACGTGAAACATGGTATGGTTTCACCTTAATCCTACTTAAGGTTTACATTTCATACAGTGCATATAAAAACAAGACACCGTACATTAGCCACTGATTTGGAATAAAAGCAAGTATTTAGGTTATTTTTAGCATTTTTTATTTGGTGATTAATTTATGTCTGAACCCACCTACGATTCTACCAATATTAAAGTTTTAAAAGGTCTGGACGCCGTACGTAAACGACCGGGAATGTACATTGGCGATACGGATGATGGTACCGGCCTGCATCACATGGTTTTCGAAGTCGTTGATAACTCCATTGATGAAGCCTTAGCGGGTTATTGTAACGAAATTACCGTTGCTATCGAATCCGATAACTCCGTTACCGTGACTGATAACGGTCGGGGTATTCCAGTGGATATCCATCAAGAAGAAGGCAAGTCAGCGGCAGAAGTCATTATGACAGTATTGCATGCCGGTGGAAAGTTTGATGATAACTCTTATAAAGTCTCAGGCGGACTCCATGGTGTCGGTGTCTCCGTCGTTAACGCACTCTCAGAGAAACTAGAACTCACAATCTATCGCCAAGGTTATAAATATTATCAAGAATACATTCATGGTAATCCATCAGATAACCTAAAACAGTTAGAAGAAACCACCAAAAGTGGTACCAAAATCCGTTTTAACCCCAGTCCAGCCACCTTCACGGATATCGACTTCCACTACGATATTTTAACCAAACGCCTGAGAGAGCTCTCTTTTCTAAATTCAGGGGTTAAAATTGTCCTCACAGATAAACGCAGTAACAAATCTGATACCTTTGAGTATATCGGCGGCATCAAAGCGTTTATCGCACATTTAAATCAAATGAAGACGCCGATCCATAACAATGTTTTCTACTTTAAAGTCACCAAAGAGGACATTGAGGTAGAAGTGGCTATGCAATGGAATGACTCCTATCAGGAGAACATTTTTTGCTTCACAAACAATATTCCTCAAAGAGATGGCGGCAGCCACTTAGCCGGCTTCAGAGGTGCTCTCACACGCACCTTAAACCAATATATCGAACGAGAAGGTATTGCTAAAAACGCCAAAGTCGCCATCAGTGGCGATGATTCCAGGGAGGGCTTAACCGCCGTCCTCTCGGTAAAAGTCCCTGATCCTAAATTCTCTTCTCAGACTAAAGACAAGTTAGTTTCATCCGAGGTCAAGGGCATTGTGGAATCAACCATGAACGAACAATTACAAATGTTCTTATTGGAAAATCCACAAGATGCCAAACAAGTAACGCTAAAAATCGTTGATGCAGCGAGGGCCCGAGAAGCTGCTAGAAAAGCCCGAGAAATGACTCGCCGTAAAGGGGCACTCGATATTGCTGGGCTACCCGGCAAACTGGCGGACTGCCAAGAAAAAGACCCGGCCCTCTCCGAATTATTCTTAGTGGAAGGTGATTCTGCGGGGGGATCTGCAAAACAAGGGCGTCATCGAAAATACCAAGCGATTTTGCCGCTCAAAGGTAAAATTCTTAATGTAGAAAAAGCCCGCTTTGACAAAATGATTTCATCGGCTGAAGTCGGTACCCTAATCACCGCCTTAGGCTGCGGTATTGGCCGAGAAGAATTTGATATTGAAAAATTACGATACCATCGAATTATCATCATGACTGACGCCGACGTGGATGGATCACATATCCGCACCTTACTATTAACATTTTTCTACCGGCAAATGCCAGAAATATTAGAGCGCGGCCACATCTACATTGCACAACCCCCACTTTACAAAGTGAAAAAAAATAAGCAAGAAACCTATGTAAAAGACGATGCCGCACTCAACCATTATTTATTACAAACCGCCTTACAGAATGCAGAATTATTCCTAGATAGTAACTCCCCTGCCATCTCAGGCCATGCCATGGAAGCCTTATCCATGGAATACCAAACCGTCATGTCCACCATTACCCGGCTTGCCAATCGCTACAATCGTCAATTATTAGAAAAGCTAATCTATCTACCTGAATTAACTAATGAAATGCTTAACAACGAAACCGAACTCAAGTCCTGGGTTGAGGAATTAATCACCCGACTTAACGCTGACTCAGAACAAGTGAAATTCTCAGGCGAAATACGCCGCATCGATAGCGATCCAGAAAATATCCATTTCGATATCCTCATCGAACAAACTAAACATGGGGTCACTAACGATATTGTCTTGGATCCCGCACTATTTAATTCGGCAGAATATCAGAAGTTTATCAAACTCGGAAATAGCTTGCATGGACTCCTTGGAGAAGGTGCCTATATCAAGAAAAAGGAAAGAACCCAACCAATCACATCGTATAAGCAAGCCATCGACTGGTTACTCGATGATGCCAAGCGAGGTCAAGATATCCAACGCTATAAAGGATTAGGTGAAATGAATCCCGAGCAATTATGGGAAACTACCATGAATGCTGAAACTCGGCGTTTATTGCAAGTTAAAATTGAAGACGCCATTTCGGCAGATGAGATATTTACTACGTTGATGGGTGACCATGTCGAACCGCGCAGAAACTTCATTGAGCAACATGCTCTGTCGGTGCATAACCTAGACGTATAAACCTGTCGATAAAAACCGAATCTATCCGACATTTGGATAGGTCCGGCTTTTATCTCTAACAATTATTCGTGGTAACTAATAACGCGTTCTACTTCATTCTTGGAGCCTAAAATAACGGGCACCCGCTGGTGGAGCTTTTCCGGTTTAATATCCATCATCCGCTCACGTCCGGTAGAGCACACACCACCCGCTTGCTCAACGATAAAAGCCATCGGATTCGCTTCGTACATTAAGCGAAGTTTGCCTGGCTTGCTTGGATCTTTATTATCCTTAGGATACATAAAAATGCCACCACGAACTAATATACGGTACACTTCAGCCACCATAGAAGCCACCCAGCGCATATTAAAATCTTTATCTCGCGCCCCCGTTTTACCCGCAATACATTCTTCGACATAACGTTGTACTGGCGGCTCCCAGAAGCGCTGATTCGACATATTCACGGCAAACTCTTTCGTGTCCTCTGGAATACGCATATTTTCATGAGTCAACATGAACTCACCCGTCCCCGGCTCCAAGGTAAAACCATTCACGCCATTGCCAGTAGTTAATACCATCATGGTGGATGGTCCATACAGACAAAAACCACCACATACTTGTTTCGCCCCGGCTTGCAAAAAATCTTGCTCGGTCGGCTGCGTCACACCCGCCGGGCATTTGATAATTGAAAAAATCGATCCCACCGTAATATTAACATCAATATTTGATGAGCCATCCAATGGATCAAACGTCATCAAATAGGGGCCTTTCGGATAGCTGGAAGGGATATCGTACACTTCTTCCATTTCCTCAGAAGCCATACCGGCTAATTGACCACCCCACTCATTGGCACTGAGAAAAATATCATTCGACATGATATCCAACTTCTTTTGCGTTTCTCCTTGCACATTCTCACTGCCAGCACTGCCCAACACACCAAACAATGCACCATGATTCACTGCATGTGAAATACCTCGACAGGCCGTCACCACGTTATCTATCAACTCAATAAAACAGCGATCAATCGCTTGACCATTACGCTGCTCTTCCGTTAAAAACTGTCTGAGCGTTTTTCCATTATTCATAATTCACCTTTATGTAGTTAACTAAATCGCCTTACCCTGCATTTTATACCGCTAAGGAATCGATTGACAAGGCGCAACCCACTTCCGTAAGACATAACCTGCAACAATGATTTATCGTGCAGTATCGCTAGACTGAGTTTTTGCTCCACTAAAGCCAATGACAGACGAGTGTATAGCATCGACTAATCTCACCAATAAACTGTTCATAATATCAGTTTTTATTTAAACTCACTTGGTCTAATAATTCAGAAACATGACTCGCAAAACCACTGCCCGCTTCTGCGTAAATATTATAAGCCGCATCAGCACCTAACTCATGCAATTGCTCAATATGATCTGGATATTTTGCGATAACCGCCACTTTACCTTGAAATTTTTCCGATTTTATTCGTTCCAGCGTTATCTTATTCTCAATATAATTAGGCATCGCTAGCATAATGACGGAAACATCGGAAAGTGATAGCTTTGACCAAAAATCAAAATCAGTGGCGTCGCCAGTGATAACATTTCTGCCCCGCTGCTTATGCACAATAATTTTTTCCGGATTTGAATCAACACCCAGCACACGGCAGCGTGTATCTTTCACTAATTCATCATACGCCCCCATACCAACACGCCCCATACCAAATATCAAAACATTGGCATTTTTAATATCAATGGGCTCATCAATATCCAAACGCCGATGGCTTTCAAATCTTCTCAGTGCAACATAACACTTTCCATATAACTGATGCGCCGCCACATTCAATGGTGCGGAAATAATGAAACTCACCGCCACGGTGATTGCAATAATAATTAACATACTGTCAGGTAACATGCCTTGTTTGACACCGAGTGCAGCGACAATCAATCCAAATTCACTATAGTTAGACAGGGCTAAGGTTGACAGAAAAGACGTGCGGGCACGAAGCTTGAAACGGGTAAAAATAAAAAAATACAAACTGCTTTTAATCAGTACCAATAAGATCAGTACAAACACGACAGCTAAATGCCAAAGCTCTATTTCAGCACCTAAACCAATCGATAAAAAGAATCCAACAAGAAATAAATCCTTTAACTCCAGAAGCTGCCGTGACAACTCCTTTGACTTATCAACTCCCGATAAAATCACGCCGAGCAATAACGCACCTAGGTCAGGTTTTAATCCCGCCAAAGCAAACAGTTCTGCGCCACCTAACGCTAAAACGATTCCTAATAGCAATAGGATTTCACCATGCCCCACCATTTGTAGTAGTTTTGCCAAAAAATATCTGGCCGGCCACAAACCAATGAATAATCCAATCGCCCAAGCTTCTGGCATTTTCCCCGTGGAAACGGTCAAAAAAATAACCGCAAAAACATCTTGCATCACCAGCACACCAATGGCAACTCTCCCATGTAGCGCCCCCATCTCACCCTTTTCTTCAAGCACCTTAACAGCAAACACGGTACTGGAAAAACTTAACGCAAAAGCCGCCAATAAGGCTTGCTCAGGCTGCAAATCCAAAAATATATCAAAGACCCCATTAGCAAGTAGAATCATACCCCAGAAAAACACACTGATGAGTATGATATGTAATGCGGTAGAACCATAAATATAGGGACGAAATAAACTTTTTACGGATAATTTAAGCCCAATAGTAAACAACAGTAACAAAATACCAATATCAGCAATTTCTTGTAAAACATCGCCGCCCACTACATCAAAATAATTTAATCCAAAACCTGCCAGAAGATAACCAACAAGCGGAGGAAAGCCAACTCGAAAAGCTAAAAATCCTAGAACAAAAGCAAAGAATAACCAGGTAATATCCATTTTAATTGAGCAACAATTTAATCTTCGTTGGGGCCATGATGGGCTCGACAATAAACAAAATATGGATCAATACCTCCATCTGCCCTAAAACCCAGATAACTGACATAGTAAGTAAATATCAACCAAAAATACAAATGTTTATATAATGAGCAATTTTTTTAATGTATACTTCGCTAACTCACAAGTAACACAGGGGCTCAACAAAAAAAATGCTTCATGAATCCTAATGATACTTTATCGCAATAACTATGGTTAAAATTAAAACAATGCTGATACGCACGATCATTGCTTGGTCTTTGATAACATTACTGCTAAACGCCTGTGCTCTCTTACCCGAGCCACCTGAACCACCGAACGTCACTTTATCGGATTTAAAGATTATAGACGTTACCATTTTTGAGCAACGATACCGAGTACAACTACGCATTCAAAACACGAATAATTACCCATTACCTATTATCGGTATGAATTTTAAGTTACAACTCAATGACAAACACTTTGCCCAAGGCGTGAGCAATCAGTCCGTCAATGTCGCCGCCTTCAGCGATGAATTGTTGACTGTTGACGTGGTGAGTAACTTGAGCAATATTATTGAACAACTGCAAACATTAAGCAGTGAAGTGGATACGGCTTTTCGCTATCGACTCAGCGGTAAACTCACGTTATCAGACCATATCCGCAAAGTACCATTTGAACATCTCGGTGAAATCACACTGTCAAGTCCAGCAAGCAGTAACAAATGACATAGGAAATCAATCTAGGATAGCACAAGCTGATTCGCCCAGATGCAGCGTAATATACCCTGGAAAGAACAAAAACCCATCCCCTGGATTCTATTTCATCCAGGCTACCTTCTCAAAATTTAGGCTCATAATTGTATACCAAAAAAAATCAGAGGCTTAATTTAAAAAGTGCAGCACTAGTGCATTGGCCCAATGAAATATCACTCGGAATTTCAAGCAACTCTTCAAGTACCGTAACTATTTCAAATGGCGCAGTATTAATACCTAAAAACATCGCCATATTACCAGCTATCCACTTATAAACTTGGCTGACTCGACCAGCACTAATCGCCTTTTACAAAGTAAATTTTTTCATCGTTTCCTCTGCAAATAAAGGGTCTCGTCATTCCTTGAGTTGATCGACCAATCACCTCAACAATCTCAACACTCATGCAATGCCTGCATTTTCATTGGTATGCCACGAAATAAAACTCATCAACGCGTACTAATTTTCACCACTTCTGCTTCGATCCAATGTTCGACTTGCTGCATGACTTCGGAAGATTTTTTATTTTGAGTCTCAATCATGGGGCCAATACTCATAGTGATGAGGCCTGGCTTTTTTATCAGCCCATGGCGCGGCCAAAATTCCCCGGCATTGTGCGCCACAGGAACCACCGCATAGCCTGTTTTTGTCGCTAAAATCGCCCCTCCGGCTTGGTATTTTACTCGTTCACCGGGTGCAATGCGAGTGCCTTCAGGAAAGATCACCACACAGCGTCCCGTATCCAATCTTTCTTTTCCCTGCTCAACAACCTGCTGCAAGGCTTTAGTTTTCGCTGAACGATCAATCGCAACAGGGTCTAGCATGGCTAATCCCCAGCCAAAAAAAGGCACGCTGAGTAATTCTTTTTTCAGCACCCAAACTTGTGGAGGAAATACATTTTGTAACGCAAATGTTTCCCAAGTTGATTGATGTTTACAAAAAATAACCACCGCCTCTTTTGGAATATTTTCCTGCCCGATAACCTGATAACGCAAATCACAAATCTTAGCTAAACACCACAGATTAAAACGGGCCCATTGTTTTATAAAACCATACCGATATTTAAACGGTAAAGGAAACGTCATGAGAGAGGGGACAGCATACACAATGGCACTGCAGACCATTATGGTGTTGAATATCAAGGAACGAATGGCTTGCATAATTATTTCTATATTTAAGGAAATAAATTCAACAAAAATTAACGGGACTTGAGGATAGAATCAACCGCTTTAGTTAAATTATCGAAAACAGGCACGGTTAACTCATGCCCCTGTTTGCTTAGCGTTTGAGCACCTTTACCTGTTTTCACTAAAATCGCTTTAGCGCCGACTTGCTGCGCCGCTTGTATATCCCGGTAAGAATCACCAATCGCAAAACTTTGCTCTAAGTGACAGGGGAACGAACGCTGAATTTTCTTGAACAAACCCACTTGTGGTTTACGACATTCACAGCCATCCTCAGGTCCATGGGGACAATAGAAAACGGCATCCACTTTCGCACCTATCATCGCTAACAGCCGATGCATCTTGTCATGCATGCGCTGCAAAGTCAGTGCATCATAATAGCCACGAGCAATACCCGATTGATTGGTGGCAATCACCACCACAAACCCCGCCTGATTCAGTCGGGCAATCGCCGCTAAGCTACCGGCAATGGGAATCCATTCTTCCGGCGATTTAACATATTGATCCGAATCTTCATTGATCACACCATCGCGATCTAACACAATCACTTTCATAACAATTTTTAGTCTTTCCGTTTCATTGATCGATAACTCATCATAAAAATGGCTAAAAATAATATTAATAAAAAAATAGGCGTCAATGCCGCCGGTCGTGTCCCCCGAGGTAATGCTCCTATTACTTCACCTTTTGGACAGAAATCACAATTATAATAAATAAACTCACCAAACTGTAAAGTCGTCAACGTATCAAGCAATATGCTGCGTTTGACTTCCAAATCAAAATTTTCTTCTTTGAAGCTATACAAATATAAACCCGTCCCATTATCCCAGATATCGACGGCGACATGAATTTGACCATCCGCTGCAATGCTCACCGCTCGAGGATGAAAAGCCGGGGCGAAAACACCGTCAAATTCTTTAAACTCTTTGTTATATTGTTCAAAAGAATTTAAATCTACCACCGTAATAAAACCATTATTCGCCTCCTCTAAAGCGGTAGTCGTACTCGCAAGACCCGAATTAGCCACATATAATTTTGAATTGTCCGGCGATAATCTTAAGTCATAGGAACCTGCCCCAGAATTTAAACGAATTGTTTTTTTTAAACTCAATATCTGGCGGCTTCCTAGTTTCTCATGGCTTAATATAGAAACCGTGCCTGCAGCTTGATTAGCGACATATATTAGGGACTCGATGGGATGCACCACTATCGCCTGTGAACCCACCTCCAATTCAATACTATCCAACTCAGTCAAATTAAATGCATCCAGCAATGACACGCCCGATACTCCACCATTAATACCTGTAGCAAACAAAAAATTACCCGTTGAACTCATCGCTAAACCCGCGCCATTATAAGTAATGTCAGTTTGCTGATTTTCCACTTCGCTAAGGGCAATATTAATCGCCGCAATACCGATTTTGTGCGCCACATACATGACTATTCCTTCAGGATTGATAACAATTCCCGTTGGATTGCTACCCACGTTAATAATTTCTCCTTCATAAGAGAGACTCTCCATATCAACAATGCCAACCGTGCCTAATTGCGAGGAATTATCTAACTCGCGCTGAGTCACATAGAGTTTTTTATTATATGGATGAAAGGCTAAGGCCGTTGGATAACTTCCAACGTCAATATCGAGTACTTTTTTTTGAGTGGTTACATTAAATGTAATAATTTTACCTTGTTGACTATTTGCCGGTAAAAAAGCAATGTCATTTGCCCAGCCACCAAATGAAACTGATAATAATAACAGCATCATTAAAAAAACAATAATTATTTTCATGGTGCTTACATCCCATTTATTATTCCCCATTATTATATACTCTAAGCTTCTAATCCGCCAAATATTTGGCGGATTAGAAGCTTAGAAAACTCACAAGCAATAACTACCCTAATTTAGAAAAATCAGCAATACTTAAAAATAAGTTCTGCAAACGCCGTAATAAAGCCAGTCGATTGACTCGGCGCTGACTATCATCGACATTAACCATGATATGATCAAAAAACTCATCGACCGTATTTTTTAAACCCGCTAATTGAGACAAAGCAACGTCGTATTGGGCTTCACTTGCTTGCTTTATCACTGAGTTTTCCAGTGTTTCTAATATTTCAAACAAATTTTGTTCTTGTTTTTCAGACAATAACGATTGATCCACAGTTCCTGGAATATGGTCTGTCGATTTTCGTAATATGTTGCGAATACGCTTATTCGCAGCAACCAAGCTTGCGACCTCGGGTTGTTGATGAAATGTCGCTACCGCTCTCAGCCGTTGATCAAAATCATAAGGCCCAGGTGGCTGAATCGCTAATACACTTTCAAACACTCCGATATCAACCCCCTGATCCACGTAGTAGCTACGCAAGCGTTCTAACATAAAATGAAAGACATTAAGCTTAGCATCAATATCTAACTCAATTGCAGTATAAGCTTCCAAAGCCGCATCAATGCACTTTGGTAAGTCTAATGGCAATTTGTTTTCGATCATGATTCTCAACACACCTAATGCCGCACGCCGTAATGCAAATGGATCTTTATCTCCAGTCGGTATTTGTTTAATTCCAAAAATACCGACCAAGCTATCAAGCTTATCAGCAATCGATAACGCTTGCCCTGTCTTGCTAAAAGGCAATGTATCACCGGCAAAACGCGGCATATATTGCTCCATCATCGCACTCACGACTTCTTCATTTTCACCATCATGGCGTGCATAATATTGCCCCATTGTGCCTTGCAATTCTGGAAACTCACCGACCATTTCAGTCAATAAATCACATTTTGATAAATGAGCCGCTCGCTCAGCCATCATGACATCACCATCAATCACTTCAGCAATACTACCTGATAATTTGATCACCCGTTTCACTTTATCGTATAGGCTTCCCAATTGATTCTGAAATACCACTTTTTTAAGATCCGTCAAACGATCTGCTAACTTGATTTTTTTATCTTGCTCCCAAAAAAATTCCGCATCCGCTAAGCGTGGCCGAATTACTCTTTCATTACCTAATTTAACCGAATCAGGATGACTGCTTTGTATGTTGGAAATGGTAATAAATTGAGGCAATAAACGAGAATTTTTATCGATGAAATGAAAATATTTTTGATGCAATTTCATTGCACTAATCAAAGCTTCCGAAGGAATAGCCAAATATTTCTCATCAAAACTAGCCAAAACAGAAACTGGCCACTCAACCAGACCTGTAACTTCATCCAGCAAATCCCCATCAATGACTGGCTCACCACTTACACACGATGCGGTCTCTAATATTATCTGCCTAATTTTTTCTTTTCGTGTCTGATAATCAGCAATGACATAACCGAAATCTGCTAATTTACTGGAATATTGCTTTGGCTCATCAATGCTGATCGGAGCCGGATGATGAAAACGATGACCGTACGTTTTACGAGATGCACGACAACCCAATATTTCACACGGTACAACACTATCCCCAAACAACATCAACAGCCAATGCACTGGCCGAACAAATTGATGGGTTTCATTTCCCCAGCGCATACGTCTAGGAATGGGTAATTGATTTAATGCATTCTCAATAATGGCTGGCATTAATTTATTGCTTGCTTTTCCTTTAACGAGGGATCGAAAGACCAACCAGGCACCCTGTGGCGTTTCCAAGCGTATTAAGTCATCAACACTGACACCACAAGATTTAGCAAAACCCAAAGCCGCTGAGCTTGGTTTACCTTCTGCGTTAAAAGCGGCCTTCAACGCAGGACCACGTCGATCAATAGTCTTATCTTCTTGCTCTTTGGCTAATCCATCAATCATCACCGCTAAACGTCGTGGGGAAGCATAACAATGAATTTTTTGATAATTCAATTCGGATTTTTCAAGGCGAATTTTTATGCCTTCGGCAAAACCAAGCGATAATTTATTTAGTGCTTTTGGTGGTAACTCTTCGGTTCCAATCTCAACTAAAAAATCATTGCAACTAGTCATGATTAGCTCCTACTAGCATCGGAAAACCCAAACGTTCTCGTCCTTCATAATAAGCTTGGGCAACGGCTTTAGCTAAACCTCTTACCCGACCGATAAAACGCGCCCGCTCAGTCACGGATATGGCATGCCTGGCATCCAATAGATTAAAGGTATGAGACGCTTTTAACACAAACTCATACGCCGCTAAAGGTAACTTTTTCTCAATTAAGCGACAGCTCTCTGCTTCACAAGTGTCAAACCACTGAAACAATGATTCAACATTGGCTTGCTCAAAATTGAACGTCGACATTTCTACTTCGTTCTGATGAAATACATCACCATAAGTAAGGGTGCCATAGCGCCCTGTTGTCCAAACCAAATCGTAAACACTGGCGACGCCCTGAAGATACATTGCCAATCGCTCTAAACCGTAGGTAATTTCACCGGTCACTGGTTTACAGTCTAAACCGCCGACTTGCTGAAAATAAGTAAACTGAGTCACTTCCATCCCATTGAGCCACACCTCCCAACCTAAGCCCCAAGCCCCTAAAGTCGGCGATTCCCAATCATCTTCAACAAAGCGAATATCATGCTCTAGTGGATCAATACCCAACAACTGCAATGACCCTAAGTAAAGTGTCTGAATATCACTTGGCGAAGGTTTAATCACTACTTGAAACTGATAATAATGTTGCAAGCGATTTGGGTTTTCACCGTACCTACCGTCCGTAGGACGCCGTGAGGGCTGCACATAGGCCGCACTCCATGGTTCAGGTCCAATCGCCCTTAAAAAGGTCGCTGGGTGGAAGGTACCGGCTCCCACTTCCATATCCAATGGCTGGATGACGGCACAACCCTGATTTGCCCAATAAGTTTGCAGCGCCATAATGAGACCCTGAAATGTGGATAAATTATGTTCTGTGTTAGATGTGCTCATGTGTGTAAATCTGTCTTAAATGTGAGTTAACTGCGAATAAGTATAACGTGCTTGAGTTAGAGTGAGTACAGATAAGCTACTTGCTGTGAAAAATTACTATTTATCAATTAGTTACTATAAATAAGAAGCAAGTAATCAGTGGCACCAGTAGTTTTTGCGGTAAATCAATATTCTTGGCTGTCCAATATTATATCGATATCTTGTGAAATTAAAGCTTTGCCATGGATTAGTCGAACTTGTTTATCAGCTTTATCTAGAGAAATTATCTTATGATTGCCATTCAATATGAATACAATTCAACAGCCCAGTGGCATGCATTAGTGAATGATGCACAGGTCGCTTGTCAATGCCAATTGGAAGAAGAGGCGGAAAGCTATTTAGTTTTTTTATTGATGAGGTACTTAACTCGGCCTGAGTTTGTATCCAAAATAATTGCTTTAGATTATTTAAAAGGTTCGCTGAGTCAAGGACAATTAAAGTTTGATCGACTTAGGGAGGTTGGTGATCAATGCTTGTTGTTTTCAGGTTTATTTCCCCATCAAGCACAAAAAAGACAAGTCAAAATCAGTTATTTTGTAAAAATAGGTCAAAGCGCTTACCACAATTTAGCTTCCGTAGTGAGTACCGAAAACGCTCAATTGTATCATTCATTAGCCTATAGCTTTGTTAGTTTAATGGATATATTGCATTCCATTCGAGAGATGAATCGTACTCAACCGCTCTTGCAGCCATTGATAGCAATGGAGCTATGGAGAGAAACGGGCAGTAAGAAAGCATTTCAAACCGTCAAAGCCTCAGCAGAAACCTCGATTATTTTAACGGATGAAGACGCGACGTCACTCAATTAACTAAACAAGCACTTTTATTCACATGAGTGACGTCGCTATATAAATATAATTTTTTATATTTTAAACCTATTATTATTAGCGAGCACCATATTCTGTATAACTTTATTATCTATTTTATTATTATATGGTTATGCAAAATATACGGATGAATACCTTGTGCTTAACTCACCTCGTAAGCTGTGGATAAAAAAGAGGAGGGGGATCTCCACTTGAGTTATCTACATGTTGTCCACAAATTCTTAACATACTTCTCAACAAGATATACAGCCTATAATTGTTCGGTATTCAACCTATTGGCGTATCTCATCCAGATTTTCAAATGGCTGGTTGGGCTAGAGCGATAGATCGCCAGTTCCAAAACCTAACATGCTCATGGATCAATCATTATGTAAAATTGTCAAGATGGCTGGCAACCGTGTTCTGGTGAATGAATACTAGACAATGAAATTATATTTGCTATTCTTTCATAAACGTGTGAAGAATTTTTCAATAATAATTATTATTAAACGCTATATAACAATATATAAAATTAAGCGGACATCGTGGGGGAAGTAAAAATGAGTCAAAGTCTGCTGTCATCGGACTTCACAACAATTCCATGCAAAAAATCGAGCTTTGCAGCGCATTTTACGAATTGGCAAATCATATACTTATCAAAGAATAAACTCATTAGTTTCATATTGTTTTTTCTGTTATTTTCATCGTATTCTATTTATGCTAACGATTTTAATTCATCATTTGGCTTAGTCATGCCTGATGAAAATAATACAAGCAGGATATCTCAGAAGCTAACTCCACGGTTTGATCATACAGGCATTGTCGATAAGTGCACAAACTGTCATGGCAGTACTGCCTCAGGTAAATCACCCAATCACATTCAAGCCACCAACTTATGCCAGACTTGTCACAGCATAGTGACGTGGTCACCTGTTATCCAGCTCGATCATGAAAATGTCATTGGACGCTGCGCCAATTGTCATAATACAAACACGAATGCGCGGGGTGTCCCCATCGAGCACATTCTAACATCAGATAACTGTGATGGATGTCATACGGTCTGGGCATGGAAACCGATTCCGCAAGTCAATCACGATGAAGTTGTTGGCAACTGCCTTAGCTGCCATAACAGCGTGATTACTGAAGGCAAACCAGTCACCCATATTCCTTCTTCCAATGCATGCGGTGAGTGTCATCTGACAATTTCTTTCTTAGCGGGTTTAACTCTCGATCATTCTCAGCTAACAACCACGTGTGAAAGTTGTCATGATGGAGTCACTGCGGTAGGTTTGCCAAGTTTCCATATCCCGAGCACGGTAAAATGTGGGACTTGCCATTTTGAAACCCAATGGCGACCTGTGCGGAATGTTGATCATACGCAAATTCAGGGCGAATGTGGCCAGTGTCATAATGGCGTAACAGCAAGTGGACGTTCCAGTGCCCATGTTACGACAACCGGTGATTGTCAAGCTTGCCATTCCATTACGATTTGGTCACCTGCCACCAGTGTTGATCATAATGAAACCATTGGGAGATGCGCTACTTGCCACAATGGAATACAGGTGCGTGGCAAAGGCATAACACATATAGAATCAACAGAAGTTTGTGAAGCCTGCCATACCAGCACCAATTGGTCATCAATTACTCAGCTCGATCACACGGAAGTTGTGGGTAGTTGCTTTGTTTGTCATAATGGCACCAATGTCACAGGTAAGTCCGTGAATCATATTTCAAGCACGGATCAATGTGAAACTTGCCATGCGACTCGTGGCTGGTTGCCAATTCTCGGTATGGATCACACCGGTATTACCACTGGCTGTACAAATTGCCACAACAATACCAATGTCACAGGTAAGTCCGTTAATCATATGCAAAGCACGGATCAATGTGAAACTTGCCATTCCGCCCGTGGTTGGTTGCCAATTGTCAGTATGGATCACACTGGCATCACTACCGGTTGTCTGAATTGCCATAATGCGATATTGGGCAAATCGGTGAATCATGTACAAAGTGTCGATCAATGCGAACTCTGCCATGCCACCATCGCTTGGGCGCCGGTGATTAGTATGGACCATACCGGTATCGCCACAAATTGTATTAGCTGTCATGCAGATACAACATTAGGCAAACCAGCCAATCACATTCAAACATCAGACCGATGCGAAACTTGCCATACCACGAACGCTTGGGTACCTGCCATCGGCATGGACCATACCGGTATTAGCCGTGGATGTATTACCTGCCACGATGGTACGCGTGCTACCGGTAAATCCATCAACCATATCCAAAGCTCAAATCAGTGTGAAGCCTGCCATTCCTCATTGGGTTGGTTACCTATCATCGGTATGGATCATACGGGTATTACGAGTAGATGTGCCAGTTGCCATAATGGTCGAACAGCCGTAGGAAAAACGATAGATCATATTATTAGTTCAGATGTGTGTGAAGCCTGCCATGACACAACGTCATGGGCAATGACAACAATCAAAAAAATAGACCATAATCAAGTGGTTGGTGACTGCATTAATTGTCATAACAGTACCACAGCCGTTGGTAAATCAAACAGACATATCATTAGTTCAGATGTGTGCCAAGCGTGTCACACCAGCACATTGTGGATACCGGCGATCACAGTCGATCACAGTGAAGTCATTGGAAATTGTGTAAGTTGTCACAGCTTATCGCTGAGGCATATTAACACAACAAATCAATGCGAGGCTTGTCATACTCCATCTGTTGGTTGGCGACCAGTCATCACCGTTGATCATAACGAGGTCTTGGGATCATGTAATGGCTGCCATACAATATCACGAACGCATCCAAATACCTCTAATTCTTGTGAAGCCTGCCATAACTCGGTCTCTTGGCGCCCAGTGATTAGCATGGATCACAATGAAGTTTTAGGAAGTTGTGCTGATTGCCATAATACGTCAGCTGGACATATATTAACAACCAGTCTTTGCCAAGCCTGTCATGTGACAACCTCTTGGAGGCAAGTCCCACGCCTGGATCATAATGAGGTACTGGGATCATGCTCAACCTGTCATCCGCTAACGAGAATTAGCGACCATGATGGCGTTCCTCTTACGCAGGAATGTAATGAGTGTCATTCGACTCAAACTTGGGATCTATAATATTCACTAAAAATAAGTTAGCTTCTCTGTCGCAATAAAAACTAGCGACAGAGAAGCGATTGTTTTCATCCCGCCTCAGAATATCTATGCGTTATCACTTGCGTAAGTTTAAACTGATTTCAGGAAAAATAGACTCGTCGTGCGGATTAAGCGCAGCGAATCCGCTATCAACCCGACTCAAAAACAGATCAATACCCTCTAGCATTATTCTTATTTCAATGGCATATATTAGAACATGATGACATCACTCATGCCGGAGTGGATTCGCTACGCTTAATCCACACGACATAGCTAAAAGAAGAGGCCACGATATTTTTTAATGATTTTTCTTGTAAAAAACGGCATAAAATAACTTTTCCTCTGAAAGCAATTTAAACTTACTCGCTTGCTAAAAGAATAAAAGCATGTTTTCATTAACGGCCAGATAGGTTGTATAAAAGTGTATAGCCTACTTCTACTGATTCATTACTCAGCATCAATATAAAATAGCCTAGCTAGTGAAAATGGTCAATCCATCCAGAAACCTATTAATTCTAAGTACTCTGTTATTTTTTATTTTATCGATTTTTATTTTCTTTGTTGCGTTAGCTTCACCCAATGAAAATACCCTAGACCAGTCAAACGATCTTGCTCTGGATGTTATTGACGACGTATGGGAAGAAGAGAAAGTCGAGCCTCTCACCCTGGACTATTATTATAATTTTGATCTTTATTATTCGAGTGCGGGTGCTGTTATCAATTTAACTGGGCTGCCCGTGCCAGATGTTGGGCAACGCTCAGAATTAACTGTTTATAAAGATCTGTTAAAACGTTCCTATATCCCACAATTTTTATTTATCGAAGCTAGCATTAATCTGATGCCGATTGTTGGCACTTATATCAGAGAAAAGCATCTTCGGTTTTATCAGAAAATGGACCTAAGCCGTCATTTTAACGCCGTGGAATCGGCAACTATAGGATTTGAGGAACCCTATGCGCTATCAATATTTCTCAATAACATGGTAACCTATAGCGCCGAAAATCGTACTGAAAGCACTAACCGGGGCTTTATGGGTTATCTTATCAGTACCGGTAATTTCCATATACAGCGCAACCGACTAGTAAAAGATAATTGGTGGCAAATTGAATGGAAGATGAAGGGCGATATTCAAAGAGAGAGTGAAAATTTAAGTTGGAGTTTTCGCGTTGGTGGAAAGTTCCATGATAATCAAGAAATTACAGATTTATATTATATCACGCTAAGGCGTAGTCAACTTACTCGTTATGGGCCTATTCTTTCTTGGATATTTAATAGCGGTTTTGAATATACACATATGGTTAGCCAAACATCATTTAATGTTGTGGAAGCTCAGCTTATTTTATCAAAAAAAATTCCGTCAAGGCACAGCAACATTATATTTTCATTCGATATTGGACTGATCCATAGCACACGTAAAAAGTATTCGGGATCATTGCAAAAAACACAATCTAATGATGTAGAAACGATCCTTGTTTTACGACCAATGATAGAGTTTTAAGAGATAAAAATGGACTCGTAATAACCTCCCGGTTTCTCACCCTATACCTTAAAATTCATCAAGTAATTTAAACTGCTGCATCACATGATCAGGGATAGGAATACGCCTCGCAATATTGCCTTGTATCGAAATTCCCGAGTTTTCATACATTTCAAATTTGCTAACAAATTTTGCTAGCTCTTTTTGTTTTTCCTTGTCAAATTCTGCCATTTCCTTAGCAATTTCCGATTGAAAGGCATCTATTTCTTTTGCTGCTTCTTTTTTGAATGCGTTGATTTCCCGCTGTGCTTGTTCGTAAAGCTCAAATTCTTGTGTTTCGGATTCCACAAACATGCTACCTTGTTTGAGGTAAATCGAGAAATCATCGGCATGCGTATCGACTAAGAACTGAGTACCTCTAATGCCTAAAATAGCGAGTTTAACGCCGACTCGAAAAAGTCGTTTTCTTTTCATTCGTGCCACTTCAAATAACACCATGCCATCTTCGACATCAAAAAAATTAAAATCTTTAATGCGAAGTTGAGAAATCTCTTTAAGCACAACTTTTGAGCCATCAATGAGTTCGACAAATGCCTTGGATTGGTCCTTAGTGCGGATCACTGAACCGACTTGTAATGCCAGCCCTGGTATTGTCATTTTAACCGTAGGGTGTTGACTTGCCTGTCGAACAAGTACCGTGCCTTGATACTTGCTGATTTCACCGACGGAGGATTTAGATACATCAGTATTAGCCAATACAGCGACACCGAAAGATATCACCAGGCTCATCAATATACTCAAAAAAATAGTCATCAGGATTTTACCTTTAATAAGAATTTTTACAAGTTGTCCATGATTTCCTGAACCAACACCCAAGGGGCAGCAACAACCGTCCAAAAACTCGGTTGTAACGTAGTCCAGCGCTGTGCATTTTGTTCAGATGCTCGCGCAATGCTATCATTTTCCAAGTAGGCTTCAATAGCCATTTTATTATCCATTACAAACTTTGTTGCGACATCAATTAAATCGAGATCAGCACGAATAACGATAACCGAACCTTGTGCAAAATGAGGTTGCAGTTCATCCCAAGTTAATTTGCCAGTCTCTCGATTAAAATGTTGCTGAAGTTCAGCTTCAGATAATTTTTCCATTAATAAATCCCCTTTATTTTTTTATTCCTTCGGCAAAAAGTATTTCTATTTTTAGAGGAATACCTTGTTGTGTGCTTAGGTTATTAATCGCTGTCAAATGTTCTTGTTTAAACTGAGCGAGTTGTGGCGGATCAAATTGGGAAATTACGCCGCGAAAACCCGCATTCCAAATGATACTCCACCAGGCATTCGCATCACCGAGATGATAACTAATATCTCGGCGGTGTATTTTTATTTCAGTCAATCCAGCAGATTCATATAGGTGTTGATACTTATCTTCCGTGTCAATTTTTTTCCAATTAAATTCAGGAGAATCTATACCGTATTGTTGGACTTTCTCCAAAAATAAATCAACATTTGGACTAAAGGAGTCCTGATAAAAAGCACAACTAACAATTTTAGCTTTTGGTTTTACTTTAGAAGCAATATGCTTCAGTAGATTTAACATATCTTCCACAAAAAAAATGGCAAAAGAAGCATTGGCAGCATCAAAATAGTTATCAGAAAAAGTCAACGCCTGCATATCCATTTGATGTAGCTCAACGTTACTCAAATTATTTTTCATTAATTTGACTTGCGCCTGTGCTAACATCTTTTCAGAAAAATCGATACCGGTTACTTTCCCGTGTTGAAGATAAGGGGCTATTGTGATAGCCGGTGTTCCGGTCCCTGTTGCAACATCTAATACATGCTCATGGCCTTTGAAATTAAATATCTCTGGTAGATGTGCGGCGGCTTTAGGAAAAAAAGCAAGCGCAGGATTATCATACCCCGTTGCAACGGTATTAAAGGTTTTTTGTATATGCTGTTTGCGTTCTTGTTCGTCCATTATTAATTTCCAAGTTTTTTTCGATAAATCGTCATACTGAAAATGTAAAATCATTTAATCGAAATTTGTTAAGGAGTCCCAATGACATAATTCAATAAAGCCGTTCAATGACCAGGCAATATTTTTTTAACTGTGAATGAGTTTCAAACATATTATCTCCTTATTACTTCAATTGCACACAGCTTTCGCTCGGTATCGATGACCACAAAATTTGCAATGATCTAAGACGTGTATAAAGCGCTTCTTGACTCTTTTCATGTAAGATACAAAATACAATCGAGCTGTCTGAGGGTTTTACTTCATAAGTGAATAACACGCCCGCTTTTTCGAGATGCCGGTGAGGTCCTGGAGGTATTCTTACTCCTTTAAAAAAGGCAACAGGAATTTTTCCATTAACAGAGCCTATGAGTGCAACATAAATCGATTGAGTTGAAGCAAGTTGAAATTCAAAAATGTCTCCAACTCTAGAATGATTATCAAATTTCTTTAGTTGACCGTTTGCCAGCTGCTGTAAGATCATGAGTTCCACTGGACGAGCTTTGCCATCCAAGCCATTAGGCTGTTGAATTCGAGAATAAGGTGATAGGGTATTTCTCAATACATAGACACTGAGCAAGCTCATGAATAAGATACTGAGCAGAATAATCAAGGTATTTTGCCTCATGCGTTTTTGTTGTCGCTTGAGCGCATTTTCATCTTCTGCAAAAGACGTTTTTTTATCCATAGAAAACTCCGAATGATAATCTAATCGCCTGAGCAGAAAAGCGATTTAAGCAACAATAATGAATGACCATTGTGACTTTTAGTAATTCCACTGATGAGATGAATTTATTGCACAAACACCGCTTAATCTCCGACAGTTTTTCAATCAAAACCTACGATTGCGACAGTGATTCCTATTTTAGCTTTATTTATTGGCATTAGAAAGTTTAGCGCCTTGTGAGTTTTTGCTGACGCATGGTCTTTTATTGATCACTTCATTTCAGGATTAAACAAAACCGTTTCAAGTTTTTAGCAAAAATGTCGAATGATAGTGAGACAAAATAGACAAACTGTCACGATGATACCATCCTCAAAAAATGCTGTCATAGTGATCAAAAATTGGAATCATTGGTTATTACATGGAAAATCAAAGAGCGCAGTTTTTAGCTCAACTAGAATCGCTACGGGTGTCTTTTTTCGAGCGATTACCGGAAAAAGTGGCTGAACTAAAAACAGCTTGGCAGGCGGTACTAAGCCATCCGAGTCAAATCGAACAACGCAATGAACTGCATCGTTTAGCGCATTCGTTGAAGGGCACGGCAGCCACCTTTGGTTATGAAGCGATTAGCGATATTGCATGCTCAGTAGAGTATTTGGCAAAGCAATTAGTTGAACAAAACGAGCCAGCGACATCTGAGCAACAAAATAAAATTTTTCATTTAATAGAACAATTGAATATCACATGCCGAACAACATCGAATGAAAACGCAGCAAAGGAGGAAAAATATGAGGAAACCCTCGGCATTAAACCATCTGATCAAATGGCAAATCGTCTTATTTATTTGGCTGACACAGAGCCAGCCAAGTTAAACGACATAGTTATTAGTTTGTCATGTAATGGTTATACGGTGCAAACATATCATTCGTTTGATGAACTGAACTTAGCATTCAGCAAACAATTACCATCTACTTTAATGATGGGAGCCGAACTTGCTGATGAAAAACCCATGAGTGATCTATATACGAACAACTCCATCACGCCTATGGATGTTCCATTTTTTGTGCTAGCGGAAAGCGATAGCTTTGCGGATAAATTAACAGCGATCCGCCTGGGAGCGAGTGGCTATTATAAAAAACCGACGGATATTAATTTGCTAGTACGTCATTTAGATAATATACACAATGCCACATTAGCTGATTTCTACCGGGTATTAGTTGTCGATGATTCCAAACCGGTTGCAGAGCATCATGCTATCACCTTGCGACGTGCCGGTTTAGTCACACAAAGCTTATCGGAGCCCGAACACATTATTGATGCCATTGAAACGTTTCGACCTGATGTTATTCTAATGGACTTATATATGCCACAATGCAGTGGCTTGGAGCTCACACGCCTCATTCGCTTACAAGAAAATTTTAATCACATCGCCATTATTTATTTGTCAGCAGAAATTAATAAGGGAAAGCAACTTGCTGTGCTTAGCCAGAGTGGCGGCGATGATTTTTTAACGAAACCCATAGAAACTGAGCATTTACATACGGCGGTTGTGAATCGAGCAAAAAGAGGGCGACTTATCCAAACACAGGCCACACTGGACCAACTGACTGGCTTATATAATCTGATTGCTTTTGAAAAAATATTGCATAATGAAATCGTGAGAGCACGTCAACTAAATTCAGCGGCGGTCGTTGCTATTTTAGATGTTGATCAATACGATGAAATTATCAATCAGTATGGCCTTATAGAAGCTTCTAATGTATTAAGAGGGTTAGCCAAACTCATTCAAAGAATAGACGATTCTGTATTAGCCGGTCGCTTCGGGGTCAAAGAATTTGCTCTGATTATGCCTGGACTGAGTTTACTTGCTGCCACCCAAATATTGGAAAAACTGCGTGATGCATTTGCCAATACCAGCCATGACTCGGGAGGGCCAAAGCACAGTACCACATTAAGTTGTGGTATTACGATCTGTGAAAATTATCCAAGCATCGAGCTAATATGCGAAAAAGCGGCCTTTGCTTTATACGATGCAAAAAATCAGGGGGGAAATCGCATTGCTGTATCAGATTAATGATCGTTGTTTAAATCCTTTGTTAAAGAAAGACTATTCTTAAAATAGTGTTGCCCGTCATAGCTTAGTCGTTGATCATCAATAGACACTTTGCGAATCCAAATGGATTGGATGCGATCGGGATAACGCTGCTGAAGCAAACGATAACTTTCTGGGTCTTTTTCACCATCATCACCAACCAAAATAAACTGCATCCAGCTAAAGAACTTAAATAATTTTTCAATTTTATCCACTTTATATTTTTGTTGATTTATCAACGGGTCACCCTGTGACCCACCAATTTGCTTGGTTAATACGATATTTGTTGGAAAGTGATAATGATCCAAAAACTGCTCTATACTGGTTTGAATTTGACGCGGTGAACCACTCACAAAAATAACAGGGGCTAATTCAGGAAGTGGGTTATGCTTTTTTAAAAGATCTCGATAAGTATTTGACATCCCTTGTACAATGCCTCGTTGTAAATAATTTTTAGCGAGGGTATTTTTAATGAGTTGCTTTTTATTGACCACATTAGAGACAATGACCGTATCATCAAAGTCTGAGATGATTGCTAAAGTATTTGTTTGAGGAATAACTAATAATCGACAAAACGCTGATAAATTCTCATTGCTAAAGACCTTGGCTGGGTAGAAGCCAGCCGGCAATGGGGGAGACAACAGAACATCAAAAGAAAAATAACCTTCATCATCGGTTCGTTTATGAAAATGTTGCTGATTTAGCTCAAGTTTAACAAGGGCATCGGCTTGCTCATCATTAATGAGCTGGCGCAGTTTTCGCCATGTATTTTTTATCCAGCTATCTGTTATCTCGGCAGCAACCTGATAACGCTTTTCTATGAGGCGCCCTTCGATAATAGCGCGTTGGGGATTGCCATAACACGCACTAAATACCACTTCATATTCATCCGCCCATAGTGATGTTGATGCCAAAAGTACGAATAATAAATTTGCATGGTAATTGCCATCTGTTGATCTCTGCAAGTATAAATCAACGACGATAAATTTAGCCATATATTTTAAACGCCCGCTAGACTAAAACATATGGCTAAATCGATCATCTATACTTAACGTAAATATATTTATTCCATTACTTATACCGATGCAGCTGAAGTGAATTATTCATCAAACCCTGTTTCAGAAAGACGAAAATTTAGCGACCGGCGTATTGGAGCTGATCGCCGGGAAGCTCTCTTATCACAAAATCCTGCTTTTCGCTTCCCGACCTGGCGAGATCAACAACTCCAATATACATTACGTTTTATCATTCTAATACTCGCTATTGTGTACTTTAATTTGCTCGATGGTTATGACTTGCGCTGGATGAGTTTAGCGCAATTAAACAGCTATTTTTTTTTCTACGGTGTGGTAACAATGATTTGTTATTGGCACGCAACGCAAATAAAAATTTCACTATTTCGGTTTCGTTTGGCGATCTTGCTCGATGTCATCGGGGTATCCATTGGTACACTCAATGATCCGGTCAATATCCCTCCTTGCATGATTGTTTATATATTAATCGTACTGGGTAATGGAATGCGATATGGAATGCGTTTGTTTAGAGAGTCATTGGTGATTTGTTTTTCTGCGGCCATGCTGGTGATGAGTATACGGTATATTGCCATCGGCAGTGAATTTAGTTTAGGTTTAGCCTTTATGAATATATTTGGCGCGATTATCCTGCTTTATTCATACCTTCTCATGGGGCGCCTGGAAGCGTCACGTATTAGCCTGGAAAACTTGAGTCAACGTGATGCCCTCACCGGCTTATTAAATCGCCGTGCATTATCTGATAAAGTGGAAGCACTCTTGAAAATAAATAACATGCATGATGATTTTGTGGTCATCTTTGCAGATCTAGATAAATTCAAGCAGATCAATGATAATCATGGGCATGCGGCCGGGGATTTAGCATTAAAAAATGTGGCTGAGATTCTAAAACAAACCACCCGAAAAACTGATCTTTTATCCCGCTATGGAGGAGATGAATTTGTCATTGTTATGCCAAACACATCTATTTCAGTGGCCGAAACTATCGCCCAGCGCATTCAAAAATCAGTGCGCTTATGGGCAAAAAATAATCGTCTAGCTTTCGATATTTCGTTAGGTATCGGTGAAATGCCACGCCATGGCAGCGATTTAGATACGGCATTAAATACTGTTGATGAAGCGCTTTATCATGCCAAATCAAACCATGGACCCGGAGGCTGTTGCTATGCAATAAACTAGGGGACTGTCCGAGAATGGATAGCCTTCTCGCAATGGGTCATAATATCCTTAAAAGTGATCAACAACCTCAACATCATTTAAATCAACGGCCAGCAAGTATTCAATAATTTCCTCAAGGTGTGTCTTGCCACGAATCTGTAACGTTACATTAATTTCTACATCTTGCAACGGAATATTCGAAAAAGCTCGTTGATGGGAGATTTCAATAATATTTGCTTTGCTTTGTGCTATCACTTGGGTGATTTGTGCTAGAGACCCTGGAAAATCATGACAGCGTATATTTAAGCGAACTAAGCGATGACTGCGAACTAAACTACGCTGTATGATAGTCGATAGGTTAAACAGATCAATATTTCCCCCTGACAATATCAAGGCAACCTTTTTTTGAGAAAAGTGGGCTTTATTTTTTATCAGGGCGGCGGCACTGGCAGCTCCAGCCCCTTCAACGCTGGTTTTTTCAAATTTTAGTAAGCTCAAAACGGCTTTTTCAATGGCTGTTTCTTCGACCAAAAAAATATCATCAACATAGTGATTAACGATAGGAGTGGTCAGTTCGCCTGGCTTTTTAATGGCGATACCTTCAGCGATTGTTATGGCACCACAGGTGATTTTTTCACCGCGCAAGGCCGCATACATCGTCGGGAAAGTTCTGGTTTGTACACCATAGACTTTAATGTTAGGCTTGATCGATTTTGCGGCAATGGCAATGCCTGCAATTAAACCGCCGCCGCCAATGGGTACGATAATGGCATCAATATCCGGTTGGGCAGTCAGTAGCTCAAGGGCAATCGAAGCTTGGCCCATAATAATATTTAAATTATCGTAGGGATGAACGACATAAAGCCCTTTCTCTTTAGCGATATTTTTAGCAAACATGGCTGAGTCATCCAATAATTGCCCATGCAAAATAACATCAGCACCATAGGCTCGAGTGGCTTCAATTTTTACATTAGGGGTAAATTCAGGCATCACAATGGTCGTCGGAATATTTAATCGACAAGCATGGTAAGCCACCGCTTGCGCGTGGTTACCTGCGGACATTGCGATGATACCACGGGTTTTTTGTACAACAGAAAGGCGTTGTATATCCGCTAACGCGCCGCGTGCTTTAAATGAAGCCGTATGCTGTAGATTCTCATACTTTAAATATACGTCGCAGCCACATAACTGAGATAATTGATCAGAAAAATTAAACGGCGTATTGAGAATACTGGATTGTATTTCTTGATATGTACTCTTGATATCCGAAAGTGTGATTTTTGCCATAACTTTCACCACTATAATTTTCATTTTATAGAGTAATATTAGTACAATTAAAAACCCTTCGTAATTTACTGATGAGTCAAAAAGGCATAATACTTATATGGATTAATAGCTTGTCTATTCCTAAAGTAAAAAAAATAAAATCACTGCAATCAAATCGCCAACTTAATTGTTATCTCTGCAGAGACTGTTGTAACCACGTCTCTAACGCAAACAGTGGATTTAATCAATATAATTAGGAATGCTTAACATGCAAAAGAAAGTAACAGACGTTCTGCTTTATATCATGGCCTCAGTGATATTATCAGCAGGTATAGTAAGCACGGTTTTTGCCGCGAATGATCCGTCGATTAAAGGGGATTTACGCAAGAATATTCAGCAAGCGATGCAGCAATTCATTCAGCAGCAAACCATTAACCATGCGATGTATTTATATGATCCAGTGGATGGTGCTTTATTAAAATTGACCTTGGATGAACTGCATGATGGTATCGTTAAAAAAGGGGATTTTTATGTGAGCTGTGCTGATTTCAAAGATCAAAAAGGGCGCAAGATAGATGTTGATTTTCTAGTACGGTCAGACAACCATAAATTTCTTACCACGCAAGGACTCATCCACTCTATCAATGGTGAAAAACGTAAATATCATTTAGAGAAACTATAAAAATGGCACAACAGCAATCCTCTGCTGATTTAGCTGAGTTATTGCAGCAAGGATTCCGCTATGCCCTCTCATTCACACATGAGAGGGCAAGTGCGGAGGATATTTTACAAGAGGCCTGGTTAAGCGTATTAAGTGCCAAAGGACCGATAGAAAAAGCCTACTTGTTTAAATCGATTCGCTCACGGTTTTTTAACCAACATAAACGTGAAAAACTGGTGTCCATGATACCCATTGATGATCATACTGAGTATGTGGATAACCAGATCGAAGAATACAATATTACTTTTTTTAGCGACGTGGCTGAAGTTGAACAAGCACTTAAATGTTTACGTCCCATCGAGCGCGAAGCTTTTTTCCTCGCCGCTGTTGAAGGTTACACAGCACAAGAAATTGCCGACTTAACATCCCAACCACGTGGTACGGTATTGAGCTTGATTCATCGTTCCCGTAAGAAAATGCAGAGTTATTTTAAGACAACGAATCGTGAGGTGCTTCTGTGAAAAATGAAACGTTGTCTAGCCATGTCAAAGATTATTATCAAGCTCAAAAGCTAGCCCCCGAAAAACTAGAAAATTTGCTGGCACAAGCCTCGAAACATCGTTCGATACAGGCAGAAACTGAAATCCATCCGTCGGTTGTTACAATAAATCGAAAATGGTTTTTACCACGCCATTATGTAATAGCAGCTTCCCTCTTATTTTGTTTTATCGTGGTGTATCAGTTTATCTATATTAATTCATTATCACCTGAGCAAATAGGCCAACGTGTCGCGCAAGAAATCGCCTTAAACCATAACAAACAATTGGCCGTCGAGTTTCTCGGTAATAATCTTAGATATCTGCGTAATGAAATGTATAAACTGGATTTTAATCTGGTGGCCTCAGAAAAAATGACGCCAGCTAATTTCACGATTGTAGGGGCCCGCTATTGTTCTATCCAAGGCCAGTTGGCGGCACAAATCAAATTGGTCGATAAACAAGGGCGACGATATACCCTATATCAAACTTATCTCAGTGACACATTAAAATCATTGCCAACCGCCGAATATACGGTCAATGGCATAGCCATTCAGCAATGGCGAGAACAAGATATCTTTTTTGGCTTAGCTGGAGCAACTTCTTAGGAATGCGCATGCAATCACTTATAATTTGGATTCAAAATATGTTAATACTGTACATTTAATAACACTGTTTTGACATAGGTCAAATAACACCATAATCTATCTATGCCATAAGGTAGGTGAACATAATTATTTTAACAAAATTTACGAAACCTACTTTTTGCCCTTCAAAGCACGGCGAAGAACGGGCAATAGGCGAGTCAATGTCAAAATAATTTTGATCGCCTGCCTACCTAGTAAGCGGATGATTTTTAAGCGCTATGAGCGGCTGTATTTTATTCACAAATAGAAAGATCTCCATAAAGCAACATTATTCGTAATGCTTAAGCGTGGAATACAAAACGGGAACATTGTGGCAGTAATCTCCCTTAATACGAGGAACAACAAGGTAGTTTCGTATGGCATATCGCTATCGTCAACATCAATTTGCACTGGCTAGCACACAAAGCTCAGCCCAAATTATCCAATGTTTAACAAGCCATACCCGCATTCATTTATCGGTACATAAAAATTTTTCTCGAAATTTTTATGATACCTTTGATTGGCGTCTGCACAATACTAATACGTCATTTTATACTGAACAAATAGCGCACCAATGGTCGCTACATAACAAAGACACTATCACGGGTGATAGTCTGATACTCACCCATCAAAATAAGGTGCCACGTTTTTCCTGGGATGTGACAGACACCATGTTTAACAAAGCGCTATCAAAAAAACTTAGCGTTCGTGCGTTACTCCCCGTGCTAAAAACAGAGGTAGAACAATATATTTTTGAATTATGTAATAAAGATAATAAAATCATTGCAAAAATGATGTTAGAGGATTGTCAATTAAAAGAATACTCCGACTCTTTAAAAGAACAGCATCAATACTTTATTATTGTTCCATTGCGTGGATTTAATGAACAAATCGAACAGTTATTACCAATGATCATTGACTTGCTGCCAGTTCCCGTGCATTCAAGTGATTTACAACAACATATCATGCAGCAATTAGCCATTGAACCGTTTCCTTATACCACTAAAATGAAACTTTCTTTAGCTGCTAAACAACCAACAGATACCAGTGTAAAATATATTTTGCAACATCTTTTTGAGATGATGAAAATAAACGAAGCTGGCCTAAAAAAAAATATTGATAGTGAATTTTTACATGATTTTCGGGTGGCGGTACGCCGCACACGCACCGCATTATCACGTTTTAAAACCATGTTTCCAAGCGAGCAGTTCGCTTTTTTCAAAGAGGAGTTCGCCTGGCTAGGTAATATAACCAGTCTCGTTCGTGATTTAGATGTGCATTTATTAGCCTTTGCTTCTTATCAAAAAAAATTACCTGAAAAGCAGCGCAATGATTTATTAGTATTGAAAACATTTTTACGAAAACATCAAAAAATTGAACAACAAAAGCTGGTGATAACACTAAACTCTAAACGTTATCAGCAACTCAAAAATAACTGGCAAAAATTTTTATCGAGTGAAAAAAATAATGCGAATAAGATAACTTGTCAATCCATCAAATCCTATGCAACAAAAATAATTTTTAAGGCCTACCGTCGAGTCATAACCAGCGGTAATGCTATCACCAAAAAATCATCGGCAGAAGCCTATCATGAGTTACGAAAAGATAGCAAAAAATTACGTTATCTATTGGAGTTTTTTCAATATTTGTATCCAAGTAAAAAAATGAAAATATTGTTGACCCATCTTAAACAACTACAGAACCAGCTCGGTCAATTTCAAGATCTTGAAGTACAAAGCATGGCCATGGAGAATTTTGCAAAGCAAATGCAAGCCGAAGGTGAAACGCCTGAAGCAACCATACAAGTCATGCATGCATTGAGTAGGCATATGCTAATCCAGAAACAACAAGTGCTAAACGACTTTGCTAAACATTATGCGAACTTCACCCAAAAAAAATACCAAACTATCTATTTACAGCTGTTTAAACAGTCAAAAAATTAAGAAAAAACCGTCAACATGAAAATCATTGCCAGCTATAATATTAAGGGAGGTGTCGGTAAAACCGCGGCGGCGGTGAATTTGTCTTATCTTGCCGCACAAGAGGGTGCACGTACTCTTATCTGGGATTTAGACCCACAAGGGGCCGCCAGTTTTTATTTTCGGATTTTGGTCGCCCACAAGAAAGTAGGAAAGCAGTTAATTAATCAAAAAAAATCAATGGATGATCTGATTAAAGGTACTGATTTTGACAACCTAGACTTAATTGCTAGCGATATTTCTTATCGCCACATGGATTTGTATTTAGATGCGTTAAACAAACCATTAAGCCATATAAAAAAACTTCTCACGCCACTACAAAATGAATATGATTATATATTCCTAGATTGTCCTCCAAGCATTTCTTTGGTATCAGAAAGCGTATTCAAAGCCTCTGATATGCTATTAGTGCCCACCATTCCAACAATATTATCTATACGAACATTAGAACAACTTGCCCATTTTTTAAAAAAACAAAAAATAGCAGCGCCTATTATTTCTCCTTTTTTCTCGATGGCCGATCGGCGAAAAAATTTACATCGCCACATTATCGCGAATCCATGCATAGATAACATCAAAATCCTTAAATCGGTGATACCTTATGCCTCAGAAGTAGAGCAAATGGGCATTCACCGCACCCCGATTTTTAATTATGCGAAACAGAGTCAATGTGCTCGTGCATACAAAAAATTATGGCGTGAAATTAAAGAGATTTTAGCATAAAATCGCTTCTGCTTTATTATTTAATCGCCAGCGATATACTAAGAAACGCGCAATGGGTATGTGATCACTTCCCTGTTTAGCGCCCAGATTAGGTTTGTATTAATTCGTTCTGAGTGACAACTGCATGGAGGCGAGATATGGGGTTTTATACGGCTAATTTATACATATTGATTGAGCCTCCTATTTTCAACCGCTGAGTATTCGATGATTTTGCTGTTCACCGGGGCGTATTTCCTAACAAGGGGCATTGATAAAATATGATAATTTTCAGCATTTAATGAAAATTTTACTTTTCCCCAGCCCGACAATAGTGGAATGACTCCAAATGGTAATATTTATATCGATAGCAAAGTAAAAATTAGTGATTACGGATTATCTACAGTTGCTAGTTTTGAAAAAGCTTTTTTTATACACGAGATGACTCATGTATGCCAAAAGCAAAATAATGTGTTAAACCCAAATTGTATCGGCCATTGCAAATTCACTTCGACATGATTTTTCCTATTCTGAGGTCTGAGGCATACAAATACACTTTAGAAAAAAATAAAGACTTGCTCGATTATCGCATGGAACAACAAGCACAGATAATTGAAGATTACACTAGAGTCCAGTTTTTGCACGCAAACCCAAACCCAAATCCTAATTTCATTAATAGCAGAGGAACTAAAGAGAAAATTATGCGGTTATTTAATGCTGTTCTAGCTAGATTTTTAAACTCTCCTTGTTATCCGAGTAAATAAGATAATGAGAATGATATTATTAAGCTTATTACTTTCTCTTATTAGCGGATGTCAGAGATTCCACGAAATTCAAGTGAAATACGAAAATAATAAATTAGTCTTTTATAACGATGAAATCAAGACCACTTGCATCAAAGGAGTTGTTATTTCTGATTTCGGTGTTCAGTATATTGGCAAGCAGTCGGAGGCTGTTGCATGGAAACTAGTTAGAAATTTCGATACTGTATTCGATTTTTCTTCACATGATTTACCATTGGATATATGGCGATTCTATTAAAAACATCAAGACAGTGATAAGCGCAATAGAATTAACGGAAGGAAAATATAATTTTGGTGATACGTTATTATGTAAAATGAAGATAAATCAATTATCGTAAACGGCTCTTTTTTAATTGATAAAGACGGGAATTTAGCTCAAGAGTCATAGATAAAAAATCTAATCAGATAACCGGGGTTTTTCTCCCCCAATCTCCACAACATCCGGCAGACGGGTCCGCACAGAGCATTTCCCACCAATGGTTTAAAACAACCGGCCGCTTGCCCCAATAGTGGCTACTGATTTTTCGCCAACGTTCCTTAACCCAGTCGGGCATGAAGCCATTGAACGGCACAGACTCCTCACCGAATCTATGGATTCAGGCCTTCACCGTGTCTCACCCATTACGATGAGCATTTGGTTACTATGTCGTCTACTGACTTCTGTTCGATCACGACAAGAGTTACCTCAAGCCCCGCTGCCACATCAAACGTTTTTAAAGTGACCCGAATGGTATACCTTCCGATGATATTATCGACCATCTATTTTCCAGACTTTGCCCAGAGACACTTCAGTCGTGTTTTCTTAGTTGGGTTCAATCGATCGCTTCGTTAACCCAACTTCGTAGGGGGTAAAAATAAAACAACACAAAAACAATATTTTGTCATTTTTTAACCGATCAAGTTGGCACTACAGCAGACATTGGGCAGCCTAAAATTTGTAATTTTTGATTTATCTTAATGAATACTATGCTGATTAAATCTACAATTTTGCTGATCGTTGTTAGCCCAGCCGGTGTATTTTTCAACATTACAAAAACCAGAGTTTCAATAAAGCCGTTGACATTGACGTTTTTACAATATGTGCACATCAAAAATTTATTACAGCATTGAAAACGCCAAATGAATTGAATGGTTTTTGTCCGCATTGAGTTCTAAATTAAACAGTTTTTCAGAAAACAGGCTGCCCAATGTCTGACATAAACTCCCGTTTTAAAAAATGACTGTCTAAACTTTCTGCTTATCTTCGATGATCAATACTTTGTTTAAAAAATAAGATTCCTTTAACCCACCGCTCCTGCCTTTCTCACAGCTCCGTATGACGTAAGCTCACCCTAAACTACAGATGGCTATTGCAATGGCTCTAGGGCGATGAGAACGGCGTTATCTGCCTGGTTTGTTACTAGGAGGCTGTCCGAGAATGGAAAGCCTACTACGGAAACCCCATTTTTCACCTATTGCCCGAAAAATAGGCACTAAAATATAGATTCCCCTAGCAACGACCACCATGGAGAGTAGAAGTGCGTATATGGCAGAAATGAGTAGAGTGAGATGGCGTTTGCATCATTGAAAGTTCTCGGCAGAGGTCTTCTTAATTATTATTAGTTTTTAAATCTTAAAATCTATTATTATTATTATTAGCTATGCCCTCTTGTGTGGATAACTTTTTTTATACTTTATAAATCAGCCTATTACTCGAAAAATGAGTGTGTATAAGGCTGTGATTAAAATGCGTATTTCATGTTAATAACTTGTGGATAACTTGTGGATAAATTCCGGTTAATTTTTACCGGCCTTTTTATCCACAAGTTATCCACAAGTTATTAACAAGTTATCCAAGAGATATGCACAGGTTTGTTAGAATGTCGTTTTGTTTGGAATATATCCGCAGCAGGCTTATGGGTAAAACAGTGAGTGATCAAAAAATGGTTCGCTGCGAACATATATGCAATGATTGAAATTTACTATTTGAATAGGTTTATCAGCTGATGTTTAGACTAAGATTTTGCAATGGTCAGAATAAAGACATTCGGTTAAATGAAAAAATAACAACCGTTGGTCAAAGTGCAAAAAATACTTTTGTATTGCATGGGTTAAATATTCAGGATACCCATGCTCAGTTTGTGATTCATCATGACAAGCTTTATATTATGCGTGCGGACGAAACCAATGAAACATTGGTTAATGGAGAAAAAATTTCTTTATTTCATGAACTTAAACGCTATGATGTGGTGGCGATTGGGAATCTATTGCTGGCAGTGATCCATGATTCTGAAGTCGCTGATGATCCAACGACAATTAGCATCTCAGAAGATAAAGCCATCAACAACTGGTTGTTAATTGGTCTGCATGAGGTGATTGTTCAATACCGAATCCCCATAGATAAGACACTTCTCGTTGGTCGAAGCGATGAATGTGATATCGCAATTAAGCAGAGTTTATTGTCGAGAAAACATGCCGAAATTGAATTGATCGAAGGGGATTATTTATTAGTCCGAGATTTAAAATCAACCAATGGAACGTATGTCAATGATCAGCGTATTGAGATTGCTAAGGCTTATCATCAGGATGTGATTCGTTTTGATGACGTTGCTTTTGAAGTCCACGATTCCCGAAAATAACCTTATAAAATTGATATCAACTGGGCTAATTCGCGCTTTAAAATTCTGTAAGCTCAGTTTCGAGGAGGTTGTCCGCGAATGGATAGCCTGCTCGGGGTTTAATGTAATTGTTCAAAAAATATAATGATGAGTGATAATGATTATGACGAGCCAACGCAGCGCTGTTGCATTAATTTCTGGTGGATTGGACTCGATGCTAGCTGCCAAGCTTATGATGCAGCAAAATATATATGTGGAAGGTATCAACTTTTTTACCGGTTTTTGTGTGGAAGGACATACCCATGCGATTCGCAAGAAGGATAAGCAAAAAACGAAACGTAACAATGCGCTATGGGTGGCTGAAACATTAGGTATTAAACTGCATATTATTGATGTTGTTGATGAATACAAATATGTTGTGATTAACCCAAAGCATGGTTATGGATCGAATATGAATCCGTGTTTAGATTGTAAAGGATTTATGGTGCGTAAAGCCCAGCAATGGCGAACGGAAAACAACTTTGATTTTATTATCACTGGGGAGGTGATTGGTCAACGGCCTATGTCACAACGAAAAGATACCATGCCAGTAATTGCGCACGAATCTGGGGCCTTCGATCGATTGGTTAGACCATTGTGTGGACGACACTTACCGGCCACCTTGCCAGAGCAGCAAGGTTGGATTGACCGAAACCAGCTCAAAGGTTTTTCGGGTCGTTCCCGCAAGCCACAAATGGCGCTAGCGGCGGAGATGGGTTTTGTTGATTATGCTCAACCGGCCGGTGGATGTTGTTTTTTAACGGACAAAACGTACTCAGATCGACTGATTGATTTATGGCAAGCTCGAAATCAGCGAGATTATGAGCTTGACGATGTGATGTTACTCAAAGTCGGCCGACATTTGCGGCCCTGTCCGAATTTCAAGATGATTGTTGGCCGAGAAGAAGGCGAAAATAATTTTTTAGAAGGATATCGGCGTCAATTTATTCATATGCGAACTCTAAGTTGCGCTGGGCCATTAGTTCTGTTAGATGGCGAATTGACCTCATCTGATATAGAATTGGCCGCTCAGATTACAGCTCGGTTTAGCCAAGGAAAGTCATTCGATGAGGTTGATGTTGAAATGATCTCCAAGGACGGCGTTGGTCGTGTTTTACAGGTGCGGCCTTTATCAGCAAATCAAATTCCACAGGATTGGTATTTATGAGTCATTATACATTGGATGTTCGCGGGTTGTTGTGTCCTATGCCGGTGATACGCACCCAAAATAGAGTGAAGGAATTACAAGCAGGCGATACGCTGGAAATTTTTTGTACGGATCCAGGCGCTAATAGCGATATACCGGCTTGGTGTCGCGTTACGGGTCATAGATACATAGATACTCGGGAACAGGGTAACGATATTATTATTTGTATCGAGGTGGGAAAGGTTGACTAATTTGTCAACAAAGTATATTGATTCACCAGCACAGGGAAATCAACGGTTTTTACAAATTCGCAAAGTGACTTTAGTGGGTGCTTTTGTCAATATTGTATTAGCCATTGCAAAAATTGTTTTAGGTGTGGTCGGGCAATCTCAGGCGTTAGTGGCGGATGGTGTTCATTCTTTGGCCGACTTGATCAGCGATGCGGTTGTGCTTTGGGCAGCGAAGCATAGTGCCGCCGAAGCCGATGAAAGACATCCTTATGGTCATGGTCGAATAGAAACGGTGATTACGGTTGGGTTGGGTGTTTTTCTCATTATTGTCGCGACAGGCATTATGATTGATGCCATTGGGCGTCTTTTACACCCTGAAACGTTAGGGCATCCATCTTGGTTAACCTTAGTGGTTGCTTTCATCTCTATTTTTTCTAAAGAATTTCTTTATCACTATACCTTACGTGTGGCAAAACAACTTCGATCAAACCTGTTGACCGCTAATGCTTGGCATCATCGAACGGATGCTATTTCATCCGTGGTGGCATTCATTGGTATTGCCGGCGCCATTGCTGGATTTGGAATTTTAGATGCCATTGCGGCGGCGGGGGTAAGCCTCATGATCGCCAAGGTGGGCTGGGATATTGGTTGGCAGTCATTACAAGAGTTGATTGATACCGCGCTGGATACTGAGCGGGTGGCGACCATTCGACAGACGATTATGGATATTCATGATGTTAAGCAATTGCATTCGCTACGTACTCGTCGGATGGGGGGGTATGCCTTTATGGATGTGCATGTTATTGTAGATTCTCATATCAGTGTGTCAGAAGGGCATCAAATTGGTGAAATCGTCAAAAAAAAAATAAAAAAAGAAATTGACGAGGTGATTGATGTCACGGTACATATTGATCCTGAAGATGATGAAGAAAAAACATCTTGTGAGGGTTTACCGTTGCGTGATGAAATAATGCATCGTTTGCAGCAGTACTGGGGGGATCATACTGCCTCAAAAAGCATCAAGCGAGTGACATTGCATTATTTGGACAACCAGATTTTTGTTGAGCTGTTATTGCCCATTGAGCTGGCTAAGTCTCAAGATGTGTCAAGCAAACTCATTGATGACTTTAAACGTTTTGCTCTGCGGGATGAACAAATCGCGTCAATTCAGGTTTGTTTTGGATAGTTGCACTTTATGAGTGCGTAAAATGGTTTCATGCACTACTGTTGGGCTGAGTGTGTTGTTTTTCTAGTGGCATGAATTGCATATATTTAATGGGGGATTGTATAATAGTTGTCTAACGTTGACCCTGAGCGTGGTTTTCAGCGTTAGTGAATGACTTTATCGGCGACAAATAAAAATTGAAGCAATTTGTGTGTGATCGTACTCTGTTCGATCATCGAATACCGAATTATTTTTAGCGTTTGACGCGTTTTTATGGGAGGAATATTGAATGTCTGGATCCGATATTATCACGATGCTTAAAGATCAGGATATCAAGTATGTTGACTTGCGTTTTACTGATACGAAAGGGAAGGAGCAGCATGTCACAATACCCACCGGCGTGGTGGATGAAGATATGTTCAAAGAAGGTAAAATGTTTGATGGTTCATCGATTGCGGGTTGGAAAGGCATCAATGAATCTGACATGATTTTAATGCCTGAGGTTGAGAGCGCTGTTCTGGATCCTTTTACGGAAGAAAAAACGATCAATATCCGCTGTGATATCGTTGAGCCGACCACGATGCAAGGTTATGAGCGTGATCCTCGGTCTTTAGCCAAACGTGCAGAAGCTTATTTAAAGTCGACGGGGATTGCTGATACGGCTTTTTTTGGCCCAGAGCCTGAATTTTTTGTCTTCGACGATGTGCGTTGGGGGGCAAGTATGGCGGGTGCTTTCTATAAGGTGGACTCTGAAGAAGCTGACTGGAATTCAGAAAAAGTCTATGATGATGGCAATATGGGACATCGCCCCACCGTAAAAGGCGGTTATTTTCCTGTACCACCGGTTGATTCTTTATACGATATTCGATGTGCCATGACCCAAGCCATGGAAGACATGGGCTTAACGGTAGAAGCGCATCATCACGAAGTCGCCACAGCCGGACAATGTGAAATCGCTACTGAATTTAATACGTTAACTCGTAAAGCGGATGAGATACAAATTCTTAAATATTGCGTACACAATGTTGCGCATGCCTATGGCAAAACGTCTACGTTTATGCCGAAACCCTTGGTTGGTGACAACGGTACCGGCATGCATGTGCATCAGTCATTGGCAAAAGATGGTAAGAATTTATTCACGGGTGATACGTTTGCTGGTTTGTCAGAAACAGCGCTTTATTATATTGGTGGTATTATTAAACACGCACGCGCACTCAATGCGTTTACTAACGGTACGACCAATAGTTATAAACGACTGGTGCCTGGATTTGAAGCACCGGTCATGTTAGCTTATTCAGCGCGTAATCGTTCGGCTTCGATTCGAATTCCTTTCATTACTAATCCTAAAGCACGCCGTATTGAAGTTCGCTTTCCGGATTCATCGGGTAATCCTTATTTTATCTTTACGGCGATGATGATGGCGGGTTTAGATGGCATTCAGAATAAAATTCATCCAGGTGATCCGATGGATAAAGATTTGTATGATTTGCCACCGGAAGAAACCAAAGATATCCCTACGGTCTGCGCCTCCTTAGAGCAAGCATTAGAGTCACTCGATAATGATCGTGAATTTTTGACCAATGGTGGTGTTTTTACCAATGATGTGATTGATGCGTATATGGGATTAAAAATGGAAGAAATTACTCGTATGCGCATGACCACCCATCCGGTTGAGTTTGACATGTATTACAGTCTGTAGTTTAAGATGATCCTGATTGAGGACGATAAACGCCCTATATGGGGCGTTTTTTGCTTTTATCAGGTGGGATGGACAGGACTATGTTTAATTTTAGGCGGATCATTTGTGTTCTTCTGGCTTTCCCTATTGGGTTATTTTCTCTGTCGGCTGGAGCGGAAGTTTATAAATATATTGATAAAGAAGGTAATGTTGTTTTTACGGATAAATATACGCCCAATGCAGAAAAATTAAATTTGCCTCCCCCCGCAAAAGGAGAAAAAAAACAGCGAAAAGTTGATAAAAAATCGAAAAAAACGGCGGCATCAAAAGATGTGCCTAAAAAAGAGAAACCCAAATTCACCGGATATAAGCAGTTTGATCTCGTATCGCCAAGTAATGATAGTGTCATTCGTGATAATAGCGGTAATCTCACGTTGAAAATAGCGATCAAACCCAAATTGCAAACCAAACTGAATCATCGCCTCTTTGTCTATTTAGATGGGGTTCGGGTTAAAGGGGCTTGGACAGGTGATGTGGTTACCTTACCGAATATTGACCGGGGGAGCCATACCGTCCGTGTCGAAGTGGTTGATCGATCTCTGTCTTTGCGGCTGATGCGTACAAAAACAGTCATCTTTCACATGAAAAGAGCTTCTCGATTTTTTTTCAATAGGTAGTTAGCCCATTAAATACATACCAATCAATCGTTGCACCATACTAGGGCGGTGTGTCTTTTAGGCTGACTGAAAATCCTTATCTCTTTATCTTTCTCGTCTTCGCCCTTATCATTTTATCTGTTTGATATGTAATGTTTTTGTAAGATTGAGTTTTCTTTGCCAAGTCTGTATGTCATTGGATTAGTTCTTGCTTTGCCTTAAAAATGCACATGGAAAATGATAAAAAAGTTCTGAGCCATCTTGGTCATGTCATTATCGAGAATTTAACTTCGTCGGTTATTTTGGTCAATGATGAGTATAAGGTGAAATTCATTAATCCCGCTGGTGAAGCTATGCTAGGGGCCAGTTTAAAGCAAATTATAGAAACGGATATTCGTGAACTATTTCGAGAGTCACCCGGCCTTATGAATGCCCTAAAATTAGGTTTTGAGGAAGGTCAAGCGTTTACTGAACGGGAATTAGAATTGCGACTTCTGCATTCAAGCAAAACGATCAAAGTGGATTGTGCCGTTACGCCGCTTAGCCCTAGTCAGCGAAATGGTGAATTATTGATAGAAATTCGTCAAGTTGATCGGTTACTGCGCATTGCAAGGGAAGAAGGGTTGCGAGCACAGCAAAATGCCATGAAAAATGCCTTGCGTGGCTTAGCTCATGAAGTTAAAAACCCGTTAGGTGGATTGCGAGGTGCGGCTCAATTATTAGAGCGTGAATTACCCAATGCTGGCCTAAAAGAATATACCCAGGTGATTATCGGTGAAGCCGACCGATTACAAAAATTAGTCAACCATATGCTGGGCCCGAGTCAATTGCCTAAAAAACGCTGCGTTAATATCCATGAAGTTTTGGAGCGTGTTCGTCAACTCGTTCAGGTAGAATCACCGCCTGATTTATTAATCACTCGGGACTATGACCCGAGTATCCCTGACATTTATGGTGATCAAGATCAACTGATACAGGCCATACTCAATATTGTCAGAAATGCCAGTCAGGCGATCAGTGGTAAAGGTGAAATCATCTTAAGATCACGAACTCAACGACAGTTTACTATTGGCCAAAAGTGTCACCGGTTAGTGGTGAGGATTGATGTGATTGATAATGGCCCAGGTATTCCAGTGGATGTGATTGAACAAATTTTCTATCCGATGGTAACCGGGCGTGCCGATGGTACCGGTTTAGGCTTATCCATTGCTCAAACACTCATCAATCAGCATGGTGGTGTGATCGAATGTTCGAGTATGCCAGGAGAAACAATTTTTACATTGTTACTTCCCTTTCAAGCAAGCAGTGAACAAGCACACCAACAGGGAGGCTTATATGATGGGGAATAAGGAAAGTATTTGGGTAATTGATGACGATCGATCCATTCGATGGGTATTGGAGCGGGCACTAAAACAAGCGGATATTGACGTTGAAACGTTTGCGAGTGCTAAACATATTATGGACCGGTTGAGTGAACACCAACCTGATGCCATCATTTCAGATATTCGCATGCCGGAACTCAACGGGTTGGATTTGCTGGGAACGATTACCGAAATTTATCCAGATTTACCTGTGATTATTATGACCGCCCATTCAGATTTAGATAGTGCTGTTGCTGCCTATCAAGGGGGGGCTTTTGAATATTTACCGAAACCTTTTGATGTTGATGAGGCCATTGAATTAGCGAAAAGGGCGATTGATTACCGAAGGCAACAGTACGATGATATCGAAGCTAACACGATTCAAATTGAATCGACCCCAGAAATTATCGGTGAAGCACCTGCTATGCAGGAAGTGTTTCGAGCTATCGGTCGTTTGTCTCGTTCGCATATTACGGTGTTGATTAATGGTGAATCGGGTACTGGTAAAGAGTTAGTTGCTAAAGCATTACATGAGCATAGTCCGCGAGCGAATAAATCCTTTATCGCGATTAATACGGCGGCGATTCCGCGTGATTTGTTAGAGTCAGAATTGTTTGGTCATGAACGTGGTGCTTTTACTGGTGCACAAAATTTACGACGAGGGCGTTTTGAGCAAGCCGATGGTGGTACGTTATTTTTAGACGAAATAGGTGATATGCCCGCGGATTTGCAAACTCGCTTGTTAAGGGTGTTATCTTTAGGTGAATTTTACCGTGTTGGTGGACTTGAGTCGGTTAACGTCAATGTTAGAATTATTGCGGCGACCCATCAGGACTTAGAGCAACGTGTTAAACAAGGTGAATTTCGTGAAGATTTATTCCATCGTTTAAATGTGATTCGGATTAATATTCCTTCGCTGCGTGAGCGTCGTGAAGATATTCCACCATTGTTACGCCATTTTTTATCGGCCGCGGCGAAAGAACTCAGTGTTGAGTCGAAAGTGTTAAAGCCGGAAACAGAAGCCTACCTGTGTCGCTTAGATTGGCCGGGTAATGTGCGCCAATTGGAAAATACCAGTCGCTGGTTAACGGTCATGGCCTCCGGGCGGGAAATTTATATTGAAGACTTACCTACCGAGATTCGTTCTGAGCCACATTCTGGTGGATGCAGTGATGACTGGGAGAGTGCGTTGCAAAAGTGGGCAGAGGCATGCTTGAATCGCGGTGAGCAAGCCATTCTTCAAGCTGCGATGCCGACGTTCGAACGCTTGATGATTGAAGTGGCGCTGAAACATACTGGCGGGCGGCGTCAGGAAGCAGCTAAATTACTTGGTTTAGGGCGTAATACGTTAACCAGAAAAATTAAAGAATTGAAAATGGAAAAGCTAAATTCGCAGAGCGAACAAAACGAAGTGGTATAAGCCTTGTTTCACGTTGTTTTATTTCAGCCAGAAATACCACCGAATACCGGTA
>CAYUAI010000012.1:65865-72845 GCA_964442745.1 uncultured Chromatiales bacterium | reverse complement strand
AACATGGTCTGTACTAGCTCAGACGTAGATTTTAGCTGCTTACAGGATTTAACCGATTGTTCAACCGATCCGTTAATTAACTTAGATTCACAAACTATCAAACTGAGGGTCACTAGACCATCATTTTCTTCATTCAAATAAATTCCCAGCAAATCTGATACATAGTTAACTGAACGCCCAATTGACTTAAAAGCATCATCTTCAATAGAAGACTTAAACCAGCCAATATAATCATCTAGATGCACCCAAAACATCGGGGATATTTTTTCTTTATCCTCAAAAATTGACTCAATGAGAATGGCAGATCCAGCTGTACCCACAAGATCGTGAGAGAAATTACCGTTCCCAACGGACTTTAGAAGAACATCACTACTAAAAGAATTTGACAGTGTAAAAATAGTATCTACAAGACTTTCAATGTCGTCAGGATGTACAAAACCCCATTTTCTAAGGTTCGTGCTTAGGTTAGTAGTTATATAGTGTGTCTCTTTGTCGGTTACGATGGCTAAAGAGCGTTTCAATCCTTCACCTTGTACATAGCGAAGAACTCTGCGATCCCCATGTCCTAGAGATTTACTCATATTTTCACTTAGTGTTAGCGTTTCCTTGCACAAAAGATAATCGTATATAACCAACCAGTTACTCTTCGCTAAACCTGAGGCAATACTATCTTTTAATCCTGTTTGAGCAACCTCACGACAGAACGACGCAACACTATTATTCCCAGAACATTGCATAAATGACTTTTGGAATAACATGGCTGTGGAGTCGATCACATGATTGTTCAAAGAAAATAATGATTTCTTAGAGATTGGGTCTGATGACGGTACTTTCCTCGAGGCACAATATTCCCAGAACGAAGATGCACTATCAGATGTAACACTCATTGGTGCATCATGTGATTGCACATTAGTAGTAAACAGAGGATCAAAGCTGAATAGCAGGTCAATTTCGCCATCGTCTATTTCATTTAGAGAGCTTATCAGCCGAATTTTAATACTATCATCAATTTTGTTGACATCAAAACTTTCACAAATTCTTTGATAAATAACATCCAGCAACAAACGATCTTTACACATGAATGTTAAGGATAAAGAGATTTGGTCTTCCTGATCTTCAGATAAACGAAACAATTCACCGTAGACCGCTAGCACATGCTCATAGGACAGCAGGCCATCACATATGACTTGAAGGTGATGACGTTCATTGGGGAATATTTCTAAAAACTTTGATGTTGTAGCCTTAACAACAGAACGAATTTCTTTTTCGTTGATAGCATTCTTTGAATTTGCAAGAGAAGCGTATTCAAAATACCCAAATCTCGATTGAGTGCAAACAAGGTCATTCCATCGAGAATTCTGATCTTTTCTCAGAAACAATCCTTTGCCATAGGATTCATTTAGCTCCGAGATAAGCGTTGATAATACGCCATCATCTGTATTTCCGATATGTAGCTGCCTATGTTTATAGGCATCAGCCATATTTCTAAACAGCTTGTTTTTCTTGGCGGTCATCAACAAACTATAGGGTGACCAAGGCAAAAAAACAGCATACTCGCTATTATCGTTTACAAATAATGTGTGCGCCGTAATAAATTCATATAGAAGATCTCTGAAATTTTCACCAGCGTTACTCTTTGATAATAAGAGTTCTATAAAGAGTTTAAAACTCTCTTCAAAGAGTGTCAGATCAGCACATAATGGACGATCTAGTATTTTCGCAACTGCCTCCTTCCACGCGCTAAAAAATTTATTGTACATCGTAACAAAGTTATCGTGTTCATCACAAGTCAAATAACTACACTGGAGAAGTTTAGAGAGACGATCAGTGATCTCGTTGTCTTCTTTATCATTCTCCTTGACTACTGCCCCTCGCTTCGTCCTTGTGCCCACAGCAGAGAACATCTGAGTATTTGTAATAGTCGGACTGCACTCTGAGCATTTGATAAACAACGGATCAATTGATATCTCATGTTTGTGAAAGAATCCTTTTCTATTAATTATTTTTTCAAAATCAAAATATTTGACAGACTCAAACCCATGAGGGTTAAACTTCCACTTCAAATCCCATGTTTCAGATGGGGAACTCGGGTCTTCTGAATAACGCAACACTCTAAAATAAAGCTCATTTGCAGCTTTGCCTGGACGAATTTTCAATTCATTACTATCCAAAAGCGCAGATTTGGAAAAAGACTCAGGAAGATCAAGCTCAAAATTATCACCAAATAACGCCCAAAACTCAGTAAGATCTCTATACTCACTGAAAATAAACTTCATTGCAGCTTGGTTTTTTTTGAGCAATGATTTTTTCGTTCTGTCCTTAGCTAGGCGAAGCTTTATTTTATCTTCGCCAATATCCACTAAAAAGATTGATTTTGACAAAACAACCAGCAAACCTTCAATTAGATCATTACTTTCAGTTAACTTACTAGTGCTGATTTCCTTTAGCCAGGCCTTATCGAGCTTTACATCCTCTGATATATCTTTTGAGTAAGTAAAATAAAACTTCCGCAATTCATTCTTTTCTGGTTTGTTAGCCTTGTCATCCACACGCTCAATAATCTCTCGATGGGCATCGGATATATCAATGTCGTTATCCGATAGAAATAACAGCGTTTTTTCACCAAGATTAAACTTAATTTTCGTCTTCTTAGGTTGAAGCACCGAAGAGAAAGGAGCATGAGAATCGTAATCTAACTGAATTTGATTTCTAAGATTATTCGCTTCCTGAACGTTAGAAAAGTAGGCGTCAAAATAGGTTGACATAGCATTACAAAATACCGTATATTCTGGATCATCTTTTTTAATTAGAGAGAGATTTTCTTCAATTTCTAATTTATCAACTTCCTTATTTTTATAGATAGCTCGCCAGAAATCGATATCAACAAATAACGTATTGGATATTTTTTTTCTGAAATTCTTTCTGAAATTCTTTCCGGCTGTCTCCAAAGATCTAAATTCATCGAGACGGTTAATACCACCTAAATAGCAACAATTCTTTCCGACAGCATCCCAAAACAACCCGTATTTAATGGTATCAAATATGACATTATCGATAAAAATGCTTATCTTATCGATTTCGATAAATGGTCTATTGTTCCATTTTGAGTGGGTTAGCTCACTAATAAACTTAACAAGTTCGCTTACATAATCATTCAAAAAGGCTTGACCATTTATCTGTAAATTTTTAGAAATCTCTACCCATTTTAGAGTTTCAGTAGACTCAAAAACAATACTTTGATCTATTCGCGTAACCTGGTCGTGAGTCGGCTTTGTCTCTGCAATAAACATCAAACAAAAATAATTTCCTTCTCGATTTCTTTCATGCGTTAAGTCTGCAAAAGAATATTTAACGGCATCAAGATCAGCATAATACTCATGATCTTCCACTGCGACAATAAACCCAGTATCACTTCCTACAGAAGCAAGCGGTAACTGTGAGGAGTTAATAATATCTAGGATTGATTTGACGATTTGTGGATCAAATTCCCGAAGAACAAGACGCCCAGGAACACCGTCATTGCCTCCACCTTCTTTCCAGTCTATATATTCCGACTCAACAATTCCTAAGTAATACGTTGCCAATGACTTCATAGGGCATCCTCTAAATACGGATTTATAACGTAGCTACACGCATCTGAAAGGTGCCTTAACATCCCCATCTGATAAAGTAGTACAGCAAGATTTTTCGAATTTCGATTTAAATCACTTTGCAGAATATCATAATTGTGATCAGGGACTTGATCAATAAAAATACTGTAACGTTGTTGCAACATCCTTTTAAATTTCCTCAGTTCCAATCTCTTTTCCGTACCTAATAGCAATATCACCAGTGAATGAAGGAAATTCTCAGTGATAACATATCGATAGCTTCGCGTGTTTTTACGAGAAACAAAACCTATCTCTCTAAAACAAACATGAGGATAACCAATAATGTGATCGGCGAGATATTTCTTTGCAACATTAGTTTGATCTTCTAGATTTTTTTTACTTTCGGCTTTATCTTCAACTTCATCAGCACATCCTTCAAACAGCTTAGGAATTCTGTTACTAAGCGTTCTCTTTAGCTTATTTTTCTGAGTAGATATGCTTTGAATAGAGATCTTTCGGATGCTGTTAGTCGTCTTTGACGGTACTTCAGCGACGTAATGAGGAGACTTCTCAGATATATCATCTAATGACCCGCAATACATTTCTCCAATAGTAATGATATAGTTCCCTGAATGGAAACCTAACATATCAGAAAGTATTTTTACTTTGTCTAATTTTTCTAGTGAGAGCGTTAATGTTCCGACGATATCCTCAGCTAGAGTTTCAAAACACTTCATGCTTTCATAGGGCAAATAACCAAGTTTTTTACGCTTACTCTCCTCAAGAGGACTACGTTCCTCCGGAGAAACCAATAACTTAGCAAGCTTTGAATATGCGTCTTCCTTATCATCAATCCATTCAACAAACTTTTTCTCTAGCTTTAGTCTCAGAACAAGTGATGATCGACACAACATAAGATAAAGTAGCTCGCCACCTCGTGAAAAAAATCTGCGATCTTCCGATCCTCGTATATTGTCGTAGTCACACCAAATATATTCCTGGCTAATGGGCGACACAAACTTTGATGTCCAACGCTTCTTCGATAAGGGATCAAAAGTAAGGGAGCTGAGAATATTGATTACATTGTAGAAATTTTTAAATGTCGAGAAGTTATTTTTTATGCGCCTTACATCCGACTCGTTAAAATCAAAACTTTCATTACCTAAACACATTAAAAAATCGAACTGTTTTTTCCATTTCTCAGCATCCGTCATAGAAGAACGATAGATGGTTTCCAACACCTCATTCTGATAAAGAAGAATACGAAGCTTAAAATTACGCCTGTGATTAAAATATAACGTATCGTTTTCAGGTGAGAATATATTTTCGATAAGTCCAATTTTTTTTGCCTGATATTGATTTTCGATGAGGCACATTAACTCAAAAAGCAAAATCATCGGTGTTTGATCTGTTCGGAATCGATGTCCCCAGATATGTTCAATAAACGGCAGGTGTTGAAGACTGTATTGCTGCTTTAGATCTGGCAATAGCGACTGAGATTCATCCATTTTTAACCTCTAAGACAACTGGTCTAAATTCTCCGTTATCGATAGAGTAAGTTTCTACTCTTCGCCCATTCGACCTGCTAATACATGAAAGCCTAAGTGAAATTTTCGACCTAAATATCAACAGTTTCTTATATAATCTTGGATTAGTAGTGTTAGGCGGCGCACCTTTAGATACATACATTAAATAGTCAAAAAGCTCAACCGTTAGGGATATCATCACTTCATTGTCTCTATCTAACTTCAGAATTAGAATAGGCTCGACTCTTGCTCCGGAAAGATTTACGTCATGTGGTATCGACGTGATATAGATATCACGTTCTCGAATATCCTCTCCGTGAAATATAGATATAGGTGCTATCGAACCTTGTCCTTTTTCAGGAACAAAAAGTCGGTCCCTGCCTGAGTTTTCAGAGATATAACGCCCATGAAATACGCGGTTAAGAGAGAGCACTATCGTCGCAATGGTATCTATATCCAACGCACGATCGGAATGAAGTAACGCGTTGTAGACTTTCCCCTGATAAGACCCGAAATAAAAGTAGCGCTGCAATTGGAATGCCGCACTATCATTGCACTGGTAGCAATAAAGCTGAATTCGTGACCTCATTAGTAACGCACCCCAAAGTTCATTATTCCCCCCCTCTCCTTCCAGACGATACTCATCAAAAAAATTATTATTGATATCAAGCGGAATACTAAATTTCCGATGGTCCTTTTGTCTTAGCAATCGATCCCAGTAATTGGTAGAAAGCTCTCCAAAGCCAAGCTTGTTTATTTCTGAGTAAGGTCTAATTGAGTGCATTTTATGTGGGCCAAGATTCATACCCCAGAAACCGACTTCGATGCTAGATTCACTGTTAAATACGGGGAAATTATCAACCTTCGACATTGCTTTACAATTCATGATAGGTACATTTGACAGTATATCTGCTACTTTAAATAGCTTTGACTTTGGCACAGATGCTAGCAATGTATTAGTCGTTAGATTCAGCAACTCCCTAATAGTAAAATGCTCATTATTAAGCTGCAAGAGCAAAATAATATTACTGAGATTTTCCTTTATATGCGGCTTGGATTTTAGAAGACTGTATTTATTGTATATAGTGCATAACTGACTTTCTTTCCCGACACAACCTTCGCAGTCATTCCACCCTGAATGATTGAGTATCGTATCGAAAATCATCGACACATTTTCTTTAGCATTGAGCTTCGACAAGTTAATTAAGTTTACAAGTTCTTGCCCCTCACAATGACTAAATCCCAAATTAATTTTGTCTTCAATAATCTCTTTTAAACGTTTCGCAAGCTCTTTTTTATCTGAGCACCTTTCGATAAAATTTTCCAAATCTTCAACAAGAATTCCATCATTTACGGCGACTAAAATCGATTTACTTACAACTCCCTTATCTAACACATCAATTAGCTCTTCAATTAAGCGATTTTTATCACTCTTTAGCTCTGAGAAGTCTTTAACAATGGTTCTATTTTGAGTACTAAAATAGCCATTAGCATTCCATTCACTTTCGTCAAAATTATCACCATCCAACGATTTAACGATATCTCGGCATAGCTTCGTTTTTCCGTCACCGGCTGTTCCTGTTAAAATAATTAGTTTATACTCATCTTTCGATTCAAATTTTCCTAATATTTCCTGCTGCCATGGAAATTTAATATCGAGCGGCTCTTCAATACCGAGATTCTTAGCGACCTTTCGTACATACTCGTCTTGGATTTGGTTTTTTCCTTTGCAATAACCTTCTAGGAACTTAACCCAACGATTATTTTTCCAAGTCATAATTCATCCTAGCTAAATTACTATTCAAGCTACAAGCTACAAGCTACAAGCTACAAGCTACAAGCTACAAGCTACAAGCTACAAGCT
>CAYUAI010000012.1:0-65765 GCA_964442745.1 uncultured Chromatiales bacterium | reverse complement strand
ACAAATCAGACAAGCCTGGTCATCAGGGTCATCATCGTCAATGTCATTTCTAAGAACATCTTGCCAGCGCTCAGTTGATTTTTTTTTGCTCGCCGCTCCCTGTTTTTTTTCTTTCTCTTCAGCTCTGCGAACAATTTCATCGAGTGGACCCGTTTGGTTCCATGTATAACCTTGGCCACACTCTTTAATCTCAGCTTTGCCCCAGTCAAACTTCCGTTTTGCAACATTTTTTTCTATTCGTTTAGCTTTTTCAAACAGCTCAGGATGTCTGCGTTTTAGCCCCAACCACTCATCCTGGCGCTGAAAAAAGCAGAAGTAACAGCCAGAACGACTTCTCCATTCATAGTATTCAGGTATCCCGATACTGTCTTCCAGTATCTGAAAAATATCGTCCCTTATCAGGCCATCTTCCGCTAATGGGAATACGGCCTTGATTGTCTCCTTTTGACTAATATAGCCTTCTCGGTTTTCATCAGCACGAATACCTACGTAACTAATTACGGGATCATTTCCTACAAACCCCTCAAAAGGCTTGATTTTCATCACCAGCGTACACCAACGCTGACGTGGAGATGGAAGGTAGTTGTCATGGATACGCAGCCAATGCTCAAAACCTTTTTCGCCTCCTAGGCGGGTAATCTCTTTCCCTAGATAAGCCTCTAGCTTATCTAAAGTATCGTAAACCTCTTGCAGCTCTGCTCCTGTGTCAGTAAAAAAGTACTCCATCTTCTCAGAAATTTCTGGATGGTGCTCTTTGATATAGATAGCAAGTGCTGCGCTATCTTTACCACCGGATATCCCCAACACATGGCGAGTATTTTTATCGACATTTAAAGCATACTCATGCCACTTCATTTCGCCTCCTTCATTGCTCTTTTTGGTGATTGTTTATTGGTCACTGGTTGTTGTTTACCGGATTCACGGTATTTCATCAGGAACTCATCCACCACCTCGGCAAGCGCAGCTAAACCCAGCTCTTGCTCGCCTAAGTCGGTTAAATTCTGAGTTATCTTTTTTTTTGCTATCTTTATGACTTCACGTCGACTAGCATCAACGGCAACAACTTCATCGTAGTCTGACGCACCTTTTTTGATGCTACGGATCAGATATACATCAAAATCTGTATCCACTTTATTACCGACTTCTTGATAATGAAGCCTAAGTTTTTCTAGGTCATTCAGTTTTCGACTAAACTCAGTTAATCGATATTCTGCGCCATCTCGATCGCTATCGTTCCACTTATCAATAGATTTTCGCCCAAGAAATGTCAACAGACCGTCAAGCCATGCCTCATCATCACTCTCTTTTTGTATCAATCGCAGAATAAAAGCTCGTTGACCATCTCTGTCAATGGTGTATTCTTCAAGGCCTTTGTAACGACCGTAGGCTGATTTTCTTAGCTCTTCTAATGGTGTCTCTTTATCAAAATGAAAGGCTTGCGCGCACAGTTGACGCATCTCATCTTTTAATTCTTCGAAACAATATTTAAGCTCGCGTAGTGTTTCTGTTAATGCCTGAGACAGACCTGCAACAGCGGCGTCATCTTGATCTTTTCCTTTTAGCTCAAAACCCAGCGCCTTAGGAACCTCTTCAACGAGTAACGTCACCGGTGACTTAGAGAGTTTAAAAGCATCACGCACCGCCTGACTCTGCTTTGAAATGCCCCTTGATGTTTTTTGTGTATATTCCGGCAAATCAGACATGAAATTTGCGATAGGCTTCGCAACGCCAAGCAAACCCTGTATTTTCCCATCTTTAAAGAGCGCTTTAGAGTACTCTTTGAAGATGGATGAGTTTAAGCCAGCAATTCTAAAACACTGAAAGGTAAACGCATCAGGCCGCTTCATAAAATACTCAACCATTTCTTGGGTAAAACGTGGTTTGAAAATACAGTTTTCGTAAATGGCCAAGTCATGTTGATTAGCAACAATCACGGCAACGTAAAGAATCGGCAGCACGCCTTCTTTTATACCATAAGGTGGAGCTAGTAGCTCTCTGTTCAGTTCGATGAGTGACTTAGGTGACGTCTCTGTGGTATCCAGAAAATTATCAATGCGTGTCCACACACCATAAAAATTACAGGGATCATCTTCTCTCTTATTTGACGCTGGCCCTTTGATAACCCATTCACCACGCTTGCCTTTAATATGAAGATTCGTCTTTCTCAGTATGGCACGATAAATCGCCTTCTCCGGCGGAAATTTATCAAAGCCAAGGTCTTCTTCTATTTCATTGTTCAGCATCGCCATCACAAGCTTATTTTTGGCAGCATTTGCCTGCGAGGAGGGTTTATCTCGATTAATCAGTTCATTAAATATTTGAGGGCTTAGGCGGTATAGTTTTTTAAGGACGAAGGAAAGCGCTTCTTGAAGCGCTCGCTTGTTAGTGATTTCAAGACGCTTGGCTCGGTAGAACCACTGACCAATCTTTGGTTCCTCAATCAGGTATGAAATCCGCTCCTCTTCTTTAGCTATAGCAGCGGCATAGCGATCACCAAACTCTCGCTGTGCGACTGGATCAGTATGAAGTGCTTGGGTACTACGCTGAATCTCTTCCAGTGCGAGTGATTCAGCAAGAATTTCTCGTAGTTGATCACCATTTCGACACAGAACCACGATATCCAGCACGGAAAAACGGCTGACTACTTTATCACCAAACAGACCTTCATCACTTCTGCTCTCTGCTAAATAAATGATAATTCGTGCGTCACGGCTCTTTGTTTCAAGCTTTTCATAACTTAAAGCATCGGCAAAAACGGGTATAAAATACCGGAGCGTACCGCTATCAATGGTATAACGCCGTGCCACGATGGGTAGCAGGCTGTGTCTTGAGTTTAACTGTTTCGCAAGATTGAAAGCACCTAGCTTACTAGCCTCTTCTCTCACCTGCCCTTCAAGGTCAAAATCGCTACCTTGCCATACTCGATACTCTGAACTAAATTTTCTGTATTGAATAATGGATTTCTGAGTTAAGCTTTTAATTGCCTTTTTAATAGGCCTATCCGCTGGCAAGCTCAGTTCTATCAATTCGTTAGATGCTTTGAAGTTACCTTGCGCACCGATAATATTTAACAAACCGATAGTCTTTAATAGTTTAACTTCATCTTCGGTTGCATCACCTAAACGTTCCGTTGCGGTAACAACCTCAGCCCAACGACGATGAGTAAAATGATCTGATAGTGCCGCAGGCTGATTCAGTATAAAATATTCATAGATTTCCCAGGGATAAATCCAATCACCCACCTTGCCACAGCGACTCAGCGCGTCTTGAAACCCGTGAGCTTCTCTACTTCCTAGGTAACTAAACAATGTGCGTTCATTCTGAGCAACCTTCTGACATAGCATCGGCAAAATGAGGGCACTAATGGGATGAAGCGGATAACACGCTTCAAATAGTTCGGAAGCCACTTTGACTCCCATTGCACTTGGCAATGCCTTTGTGTCTAAAAAACACTGAGCAAGTTGCTTGGCCTCTTTTTTTATTCTGCTACTTTCGGGCCGTGAGAAGTCGTGTTCGATAGCCGTCGCCACAATACGTAATGTTTGTTCCGACGACTCCAAAAAGGGAATATTTTCAAATCGGCCTTGAACCTTGGCCCACTCATTTTTAAGTAATTCACCTAAGCCTCGTGCATATTGATCAAAGGCTTGATGAAGCATGACGACCATAGCTAATTTCGTTTCATGAGATGCTAAGGCATGTTCGGCCAAAGATTGTAATAAGAAGATGTTATTTGCGCCGTAATGACGAGCTTCATATTCTAGAAATTTGCCAAGCTCATCAATCACAATTAGCAACCCTGAATAGCCGATTCCGGCCAACGCATATTGCAGCTCTTTTATACACGCTAAGATATCCGTAATAGCAGGTTGCTCGTGTTGTTCTGCTAACGAGGTAAGCTTCGCCACAATTGAGGGAGATCGTCCTCTACGACCAATCCAAATTTTTTCAGATTGATCAGCAAGCGAACGAACTAGCCGTCTACCCAGCGATTCAGGACTCCCTGTCATCAGAACAGTACAATAGCCTTCACTGCCACGAGTTACTGAAATAAACTTGCTCCGCAGATCCATCTGTTCATTGCGCTTTAACGTAGCCTTAGCTGCTTGAGTTGCAATCTCAGAAGAAGCACCCAGCAAGTGTGCTAGAAAAACAGCAAATGAAGACTTCCCTGACCCATATGGACCAACGAGAGACCAGGCCCGTGGACTTTCATCTGCCTTTAATGCTTCAGCCATTCGCTCAAGTGTACGCAACGCTCTGGAAGTTGGAATGTAGGCCTCAACTACGGCTTGCGAGTCTGAATCACGCTCTAAATTAATTGAACGAGTGTAGTGGGTATTAATATTTATTTTATCAATAAGGCTCATGCTGCACTCTCCTGCAACTGGCCTTGATAGTGAAATTGTAGAAATTCAACCGGAGCAACCTGTTCCAACAAATAGAGCTGATGGATACCAGCGGTTTCACGTATCTCAAAAATGCCTGGTTTTTGATGGATCAACTTTTCTAGCTTGGTAATCATTGCATTTTCAGTTAGGCGGAATATCGCCCCCGGTGCAGGATAACCGCCCTTGGCATACATCAAATTTTCAATCGGAAGTTCCGCAACACCCATGGCCTCAAATAACTGTGCCACAGTAAACCCAAAGATACCGATAGGCAGAGCTTCACGTTCAAGGGCTCGTGAGTAGTATGTGCGCCCACCAGGTGCTTGTGTAATCAGCCCTAGCAGCGATAACGGTGAGTCCAACGCGTCTTCGACGGGAGTACGAACATTACCTTTTGAACGTGCGTACATGCGCAGCACAATGGCCGAATCTTGTTTTACGGTGGTTGCAGAAAATTTGCTCTGAATATTTTGCTTAGCAAAATCGAGAAGCGCGGCGGCCGCTTCTTGTGACGTGAATTCAGGCTTGTGGAATTTGTTAAAAAACCAATACCAGCCTGTTGCCAGCTCGGGATTTGATGCAATCAGCCAGTGAACCAGCCAAATGGTTGCTTCATCCTCCAAGTAGTGATCAAAGCCTCTTTTACCAAAAATTTTATCGCCCAAGGACGTTGTTTTAAAACCAGGTTGGGCGGGCACGATCAATTGAGCTACCTGTAGCCAGTATCTAATAGCGTTAACCATGTTCTTACCGACACCAAGCACAACCGTCGCATCTTCGTCGGAAAATATTGTGTTGCCGCCAGGGGCAGTGACTGCTCGATAACCTTTAGTCAACCAGCTATAGCGAAGCGCAAAGGTTTCATGGCGTCCGAATGCAGCTTTAGTCGTATTAAATAACATCAGCGTTTCCTAGTTCCTGCGATGAAAATAGAGACCGCGTAGAACCACCACACCCCTCAAGAAACAGTCCCATATTATTGAGAAACCACTGATTTAAATTCAACCCCTCATCACCAAGCGCATCATACAACTCTTGTTTCAATTCATGGTCAATCTCGACGACAATTCGCCCATTCGTAGCTTTAGCCATGTATTCAATCCTCACAACAACCTTGTATCTACATATTATGTAACATAGCGTATTTTACATAGTGAAACGCTCGATAACAAAGAGATGCTCACATAACAATCAACATATTAAAACTTTACGAAATGATATTATCCATATTTAATTAATGGTATTAATCATACCAAGGATGATAACGCTAAAACCTAGCCGCTGATGACGATTAATTAGCTAATTTAAAGTACTTAATTTCAATATTTTGCGGGTATTGAATAAAACAAGGGTTATTTTTCATCCTCGAAAGTAATTGTCCCTTGATGTCGGGCAAACGCCAAAGCTAACCTGCGACCAATTCCATCTCACTGATTATTCAGCAACCCTTGTTGGCACAGCCAACCCTTTGATGACCAATATCCTGATAATAGACCTTCTCTACAAAAACACAAAGTAGGTTTTTCAGAAATATTTAGATAAAACGATATCCCTGAGAACAGCTCAGAAACTGTACCGAAGCCGTGAAATTCGCTTGTATTACGGCACTGCCTTCGACAACCCGATCTATCTTTAAAGAAGGTATCCTGCGGGAAGTCAGGTTCGATGACACCCTGCCGAACATACTCAAAACACTTTATTCCTGGACCTTTGGCAGGACCATTGCCTCGAGTAACTGCGAAAATTTCCCGCCGGTGATGAGTGAGTGGATTGTTGGTGAGTTCATTTGCAGGGGACCTGTGGATATTTTTCGATCATGTCAAATCATTCAGAAAATTACTTCTCAGCTCATTGATATCACACGAGTTTAATTAGTCTATTCACCTGTTTCTCTTCCACCGCCTGTTTCATCCACTCACTCACCTGACTTTTATGCAGGCTGAGTCGCGTGCAAATTTGTTCTGTTGTCAGAGGTGACTTGTCAGCGACGTGCTGCAGCTCGATTAAACAGAGCTGCCAAAAAACCAAAAGCATCGAATAATGAACTCTTTCCTACACCGTTTGTTCCTATCACGGCGGTCAGAGATGTCAGCGGATCAACATTCTGTTGGTTCCACAATCGACCAAGACAGACATCGTTTAATGACTTATAGTTGCTAACGCTAAATTCCTCAATTTTTGCCATCTCATTGGCCCTCCATGTTTGTCGCTGCCTTCATAAATTTTTACACAAAACCCCATTCAACCATTGTTCTTGCTCACGCTCTGGCCGGCGGTCAGCCGTCACCCACAGCTCGTTTATCACTAGCCCTTCAACCTCTCTCACCAAAATTCGTAGCCCAGCCTCATCCAAGTCAGTAAATCGCCGGCCCTGTTTTTCATATTCACTCCGGCCATATTTAAACGAACAATAGATCACGCCTTGGGGTTTTAGCGCTCGCACCAATCGATGGAAAACATCGGGCAACTCTTTGGCAGAAGCATGCAGCAATGACGCACAGGCCCAAATACCGTCAAACTGGTTTTGATATGGGATATCTTGCAGACGCTGTACGGAGACCGCTTGACCGACTTCTTTTTCTGCCAAAGCGGCGATCTTAGCGGAAGCGTCAAAGGCGGTGACTTTATAGCCCTGCTCGATGAAATATTTTGCATCCCGACCAGAGCCACAACCGGCATCCAGAATGGAGGCGTACTTTGGCAGTAACGGTAAAAATCGTTGATAGAGTGGCTGCATATCAACTAAACGGGTTGATTCAACAAAGGCCGCCGCATTATTTTCGTAGTAATCCATCACTGCTCCACATTATTGAGAAGCCACCGTTTTAAATTCAGTGCATCATACCACTCTTATTTCAATTCAGGATCAATCTCGACGACAATTCACCCACCCGTGCGTTTAATCATATATTCAATCCTCACAACAACCTGCATGTTATGCAACATGGCATATCTTATATAATAGATTACCACTATCCGTTCATCGCCACCAGATCGGCTACCGCCGCATTAAAGCTAAAAATCAGGGAATCATTGATGGATACGCTGTCAACAGCAACACATGGTCAACACGGATTATATTAAACAGATTAAAAAGTTGGATAATGGTTTGGGTGAAAGTCATACCGATGGCAATCACATCATACCTATCAGTCGAAGGTATATGAATAAATCTCCCCCCCCCCCCCCGATTGCTTGATGGGTTTCAAGCGGATTGGCGAAAACACACCAACCTAAATCCTGTTAATGCAGAATAATCACACCTTACCTCGAAATACGACCACTTAGCTAAATACCGGGTGAAATTATACTTTCATTTGGCTATCCTCTGAATAACTCGGCGGCAATGATCGCCAATACTTTCACTGACAAGCTGAAGTCAATATGATTGCCACGTTAACAAAAACGCTATCCAACCTGGGACCCGGATTGCTTTATGCCGGTGCCGCCGTTGGTGTGTCACACCGAGTGATGTCTACCCAGGCAGGGGCAAATTATGCATTTCTTTTGCTCCTGTTGATTCCTTTAATTCATCTGATTCAATATCCATTTTATAAATTCGGCCTCCAATATACCGCCCTGACCGGGCGCAACATATTGCATGGGTATTATGCACAGGGAAAATGGGTGCTGGCCATTTATCCGTCATGACAGTGTTGTCCATGTGCCTGATTCAAGCAGCGGGGACCTGTGGTTAATCATTACGAAATAAGACGATCGAGAAAACCAAAAATGCCATACTGCGCATATTTTAATATGCCCAAAATGACAAACTCGATTTCGCTCAATTAAGTGCCAAACATATCTACGGGAACAGCCATTAATATTAAAAGGTGATAATCTCAATGAATGACAATCAATTTACCAATACCGAAAGCGTCGGCCATCTTTATGGCGTTGACTATTTTGATTCAGAAGTCAGCATTGCGGTGGAATCTCGACCGGATGATTTATATTATTTCAAAACATTTATTGGTGAGCACGGTATTGCTGTTGAAAAAGGTGACTCAGTCTTTTATTTGTCAAAAAATCAAACAACTGCACATATAAAATGTGGGCCTGCCAGCATAACAAGTCATCATATTGCAACCATTATTCGTGGATATATGCCAGAAGAAAAATCATCGACGATAACAAAAAAAACCTGCTTACCATATGTTAATGGTTGCTCAACCAAACAAATATTTCCACCTGAAAGGTTGGGTGACCCAACATTGCAACTGTTGGATATTCCCCCTTATGCCTCAGAGCAAGCGCACCATATCCACTCAACGGCTAGAGTAGTTTATATTATTTCTGGCACTGGACGGTGCGTTGTCGGTATGGGAGAAAACAACGTCACTGAAGCATTACACCCTAGAAAATCAATCATTTTACAAAAAATGTGCCCGCATCACTTTGAAACGGATGGTGAACATTTGCTTGCCTTACCGTTACACGTATTCAGCTCTGTTGGCGCGCTTGAAAATAATCATCCTATGTACCATGGCACCTATTTAACAGGCTGAACTGTTTTACTGCCCCGATCAAAATCAAAGTCGAGGTGTATTTATGCATATGACTGATGATCATAAAAACAAAAAGAATGGATGGAAACAACACAGGAGTATCCATAAATGTGGCTGGAAATAACACTCGATTTTTTTAAAGTGCAGAACCATGGCTTTATTGAAAACAAGTCCGCCGCCAATATTTTATACGTCTCTCCCGGATTTGAACACTTAAAATCAGCCCGTGATTTAATTGAAAACGAGCGTGGCATCGCTATTGAAATCAATACAAAAAATCAACAAATTACCTTTGGGCGTGATTATTTGGGACAATACCCTTTATCATTTATTCATACTGATAATAAATTATTTTTAACGGATGATATTTTACATATTGACGAATGGGTTGAAAAAAATAATATCCATTTGACTGTATCTGAAGAAGCGCTGGCACTGTATTTTTCATTAGGTTATATTCCACAAGATATAATGGTATTCAATGAGGTAAAATCATGCAAGAACATCACACTTTACCATTATCGAAACAACAAAATCACCGAAGAAAGCGTGTTCACACCAATAGAAGAAATAGACACTTTCCACATCAATGATGTTGAAAAATGTATTTTTGAAGAAGTATCAAAACTAAAAAATCATTATCAACATTTCGATATATGGTGCTCGGGAGGGATTGATTCATCGGTCATGGCCTATTGTTTTAGCCATAATGGTAGCACCGCTGAAATATTAACGCTGGGTTATGATGAGGATACGTTGAACAAATTTGGCAATGGCGAGATTCAATATGCCAGTGAAATAGCCCAGCATTGTCAATCACCATTGCGATATGCACAACTCTCATCGAATAACTTTATACATTTACACAAGCAATTTACCCAGGGACATAGTGGCCCGGTCATTGATACCTGCGTCATTGCCAAATATGCGTTGGCACAAGCCACATCCAATGCAGCCATTACCGGTGAAGGGGGAGATCCTATTTTTGGCGGTGTAAAAAACACCAGTGTGTTATTTACACATGCCCAGCATCCTCAATTGGCTCTGGGCTGGATTTATGCTAATGCGCATCGCCGTTTTTTTAACCGGCTCAATGACATATTTATTCATGGAAATGAATTGACTGATTATGTTGTTGAGTATTTAAATAAAAAGATCGAGTTTTATCCTGGCGAACTTTTGCGAAAGTTATTTTATCTCAACACCATCGAAAAACAGGGCGGTATGATTTTTCCGCAATCCTATTATCCAGAAAAACGATATGGCGCATCGATATACCATCCGCTGACAAATTTGAATGTGTATCAATCGGCCTTCCATCTTAAAGATGATAAAAGATACATCTATCCAGATGGAAAGTTAGTATTGAGTCAATTATTCAAAAACAAGATACCCGAAAGCATCATAAAACGTAAAAAATCCGGAACGATTATTCCACTGAAATACTTTATCGACCATATGCCGACTAACATTATTGACGTGACAGGGTTAAAATCAACCGGTTATTTTAATGAAAAAATACTTGAACACCCTAATTTTTCGACCATCAATGATTCACCATTGTTTTTTTATGGCCTTATGACATTAAACCAATGGCTGCTAAATAGAGAAGGGAAAAATCATGATTGAAGTCTATCCATGTCGAGTCATTATTACTAACAACGAGCCACTCGCAAACGCTTATAACAACGACCCTGAAAGTGCATTGGTAGCATCTCATTGCATGACGGTTGAAGAGGCTTTTAGCTTATTCGAAGAAAAGAAAAAAATAGAGACCGTTATACTCGTCAATGGAGAAGGAGAAGAACTCATTCATTATCTGGGTACACAATTCAAATGGAATAAAAAAAACATGCCCGATATTGTGCCTATTGAAGTACTTATCGACCATGAATCTGCCATAAAAATCATTAGAGATGCCCTGGTCAGGTCAGCTCATTTATTTCTATGGGCAATGATAGAGGAAGAGGTGTCATCCGGGTAATTAACAGCATGCCACTAAATAACAAGTAAAATTCAATACTATCGCTGACATTTTATTGGAAAAATACTTAAATCAACTTCATCAAGAAGAAACTTTATGATTAAGCTATCAAAGAAAAACTATGCTTGGATACAGAATAACCTAAAATACGACGAGATTGTAATATGGGCTGGGCAACCTTATTCAAAGGTATTTTTTAGCTATCCGTGGATTTTAGTTACAACCACCGCCACTTTTTTTATATCCATTACTATTTTAAAAATTGAATTAGGTATTGCATTTGTAGCTGTGTTGGGTTTTATATCCATAATGTTAAACCAAAGATCACTGAATACCTTATATATGATAACAAACAAGAGAGTAATTTTTTTGGACGGCATAAACGCTAGAAAATTCAGCGCTTATTACCCTGATCAATTAAATAATTTTGAACGGCAACGAAATAATGACGGCTCAGGAAATATAATACTCACAACAAAACCCTACATGTATAATTTACGAAACTCTCCCATAAAGAGAATAAAGATTGCAGAAATTGAGGATGTCAACAAAGTTGGGGATTTATTAGACAGACTAGCCCATAGCACGGACCACTGTCAATAGAGAAAATTATGATGATGAAATATCCTGATTATAACGGATTTAGGGAAGGGGCATCTTTTTTGAAATTGTAAGGGTTTGTGCGAAATATGAATTCGCAAAAAAAAGCTCATGCCAAAAGACTTACAATGGATACCCCTCAAGAGCCAGCATAAGTAGGTCCCCTAAATTATTCTAACAAAATTTCATGGAAATGGATATTTTGTTAGAATAATTTAGGGGACCTACTAGATATATTGCCGACAACAGCGTACGACGTGACCTATATTTTCTCAGTTTTTTACTTAATTGGGCGAGTAGTTATTTATTCCTATTGCCTCACTTCAAAAATCCCCATCATGCCATTATCTTCATGTTCCAGAATATGACAGTGATACATATATTTTCCATAACTGATGGACGGGTCAAATTTACCAATCAGTTTCACGGTTTCACCCGGCCCAACAAGAACTGTATCTTTCCAGCCTAAATCCAAACTTGATGCCGCCTCACCATTACGCGATAGCACTTGATATTGAATGGCATGTGCATGAAAAGGGTGGGCCACCATGGACATATTTCTGATCTCCCAGATTTCTGTCGTCGTATTTCCGTTAGTGATAATTGTTTCATCAACTCGATTCATATCAAAAGATTTGCCATTGATTGTAAAACTCATACCGTTCATTTGACTGCTACCTGATACGGTAGTGGTTTGCATATTGTTCATACCACCCATTGCCATAATAAATTGTCGAACCGCTGTTGTACTGTCAACATCATCTACCCAGCGAGTATTAATCTCTGCTGATGCAGGCAAGCTGGTATATAAGCTAATCGGGTCAGTTACCTGGCTAGTAATATCAAATCGCACAACACTGAATTCTGAACCGTTTGGCATGGACATATCCATATTCGATATCCCGCCGCCACCGCTACCACCTGTATTCATCATTCTAGCCATGCTGCTCATGCCGCCACCGTTACCCATGCCACCCATCGCACCATTCATCATGCCCATTTGATTTCCTGAAAATGCCTTACTGATGAGCATGACCTTGTCGCCGACATTGTATTTGGAAAAATCAACAATAATTTCTGCGCGTTCTGCCGGTGCAAGTAAAAGCTCAGTTGTTTCTGCGGGGGTATTCAATAAGCCACCATCGGTTCCAATCACCTTGAATGTAATGCCATCGCTTAGTGCAAAATTATAGGTTCTCGCATTGGATACGTTGTAAAGACGAAAACGATATTGTCGTGTTTCTACGGTCTTTTTAGGAAGTTCCACACCATTAACCAGCACATGTTTACCGAGCATGCCCATGCCTAAATCCATCGGGGAAGTAGCATATTCCATCGTATCCAACGTGCCATCACTATTTGTATCAGTAAATCGGCGATCTTGAATAAGTAGCGGTATGTCATAGTCACCAGAAGGTAACTTATTGTCTGTCTCTAGTTGCTCTGTTACATCATCCTTGATAATAAAAATACCCGCCAGACCGTTATAAACTTGCTCACCGGTTTTGCTGTGTGGATGAGGGTGGAACCATAGCGGAGCAGCAGGTTGTTGTATGTTGAGCGTTGGAGTAAATGAGGAGCTATCAGCAATGGGGTTGTCTGGACCGCCATCTACCGCTGCTGGAATTTTAAAACCGTGCCAATGCACTGTAGTTTCTTCGCCCAATTGATTATTTATTATCGCTGTTATTTGTTCGCCTTTGCTGGCAATAATCATGGGTGGCAACTGAGATCCATTGTAACGGAGCATGTTAACCGAAATATCCTGGAGAGTATTGTCTTTACGCAATTTAAGGTTTACTGGTATATTTTTTTGCGCATTTAAAGTATATGTTGCTGCGTTATTTTCCGTATCCCCGTCTTCATCACTTAAAGCTGTGAGTTGCGGTATCTCAACCAGGTCATTTAAAGCGAGCTGAGTTTGGATCTGTGCTTGAGCGACAACAACTTGTTGATCACGCTTTTTCATTTGATCTTCAAAAGCGCGACTCATCTCACTGTCACCACCAAGTTGGCTAAGTAGCTGAGCCTTTTCTTCATCAGACAAATTCCCCTGGCTTAAACGATCCATCGTATTTTGAAATAGTTCTTGCCGTGCAATTGAAATATCACTGCTACGATCCCGTGAGCTTAAGTCAATATTGGAACCGTCTTTACCGACAATTGATAAAGCAGCGCCGTTAATATCTTTTCCATCCAGCATACCGTCTTGCAGATCTTTAGCATCGTTGTCCATAAGTTCAAAAACTTTACCTGGAGAAACGCCCAGATTTTTTGCTAGATAAGAAAAGCTGATAGCACGGTTTTTTGCCAAAGCAATTTCTGGAGAGGCAGCTAAAGGCATCGTTAAATTTCCTTTGCGCAATACGGTATCTCCAGATACGATACCTGCGGTAGGGTTTGTGTCAGAAATAAATGTGCTCTCTATGGTTTTAATCGCCGATGCGATAGCCGTTTTTGCGTCACTGCCTGTTACGAGTTTCTGTTTAACCAGCTTACTTAAAATTGTTGTTTCTGGTGTTAACGCGGCAAACTCTTTTGCCACTATCATGGTTTCTAGCTCTTCTTTTGTAAAAACGGTCATTAGCCCATTTTCTGGCGTAACCGTTTCGCCAGTAGCTTCATCCGTGTAACTACCAGCGCTGGATTGCATGAAAATTGCGCCAGAAGGTAACGCAGCTGTTAGGCTAATCGAAAATTCACCCTTACTGCTAGTACCGGTTCCAATAACCGTTCCTGCCTCATCAGTAATGCTGACAGTAGCGTTATCGATGGGTCCTTTAAAAAGGCTACCTTGTAGTGCAGGTTGGGGCAGATCATTTGCATCGCTATCAGTCGCGTCGTCAGTATCAAAGCAGGCGGTTAGTGCGATACTCGCGGTAATAACAATAGCAATAGTCCATGGTTTTAATGAAAAATTTTGAGAGGACATGCCGCGTATCTCCTTATAGTAAGTGGTCATTGCATATCGGATACATAATCTATTTCTTTAAATAGGAGCAAAAACTATTGTCTGATTATCTGTATCATCAGATCCGTAGGTAATATAGATCTGGCCATTGTATACAGCACATTCAGTATCGGGCAGATGAAAAAACGAAATGACCCGATCGGTTTTGCGTTGTAGTGAACGTAAATCAGTTCGTAATCGTTTCATCAAATCAGATTTATTTTAATGGGTTGTTTACCTAGCTTATTATACATTTCGTCGTTAAAATTATAATCCGTGAGTTTAATCTGAATGATCAATTAATGTCTGGATCATAGCGTTCGGATCAATACGGCACATAAAACGACAAATAAATATTCATTTTTTAACGTCAATATAACCCCGTGATGTTTTTTGGATCAGGTCTGTTTCATGCCCCCGCTGCTGATATATAATAAATTTCGCTTAGGGAAAAAACCCCTCTGTCATCTACCCACTGACAGAGGAATTGTATTACGATTTAATCGCCATTAAATCTTTATATCCACCCGCATTAAACACTTGAGTGTAACCATGTTTCTTCAACATGGTTTCTACCTTGTCTGCACGCACACCTCCTTTACAATACAAAACAATGGTACGATCTTTATCTTCACCAAACTCAGCAATGCGTTTCTCTACTTCTTTAACGGGGATAAGCTTTGCGCCGGGCAAGTGCCCTTCATTAAACTCGCCAGAGGTGCGCACATCAACCAGTAGTGCCCCGTTATTAATCATTTTCCATGCATTCGATGGATCACCCTTAGAGCAACCTATAGATACTGATAGCACTAATACCAAAATCAACCATTGAAAAATTTTAAAATGATACATAAATTATCCTTTTCCAGATTTAGACAAACCGCTATTCAAAAGCCATGCCCGATTTTTTTCCCGATGCTTTCAATGCCATGGCAAGTGGACAAAAACCGGTAAAGGCGGCCTGAAACATATTTGCTCCTACAAAGGCCGTCAACCATAACCAATTTGGTGAATTCCACTGACTCAAGGCCAAACTCAACAAAATTACTGTGCCGGAAAAAGCAAAAATAATTCGATCAATATTCATATTGTCACCTTGTGTTGTTTTATTTACGATTAAAAGTTCAGGCCGATTTTTAAGACCATGCGTGAATTATTAATGTCAGAGTTATCTGTCATCTGATAACGCATATCGCCACCCACAAAAAAGAGTTTCGAAACATTGTAATGCACACTGGCACCTAGTTGCCCTGCAAATGCATTATCAACGCCTGGGGCATCAACCAAAACATATCCTATGCCAAGCCCTGCGCCAATGGATAGCCCCTGAGAAATCTCAACAACATAATGTGGGTTAATTTCAATACTCAATAGATTTACATCGTTTTCATCGTACTGTGCAAAACTAACTTGCTGACGGATTTTATTTGTCGGTGGTTGAATTAATGGGCAATTAAAAGAGATTTCAGCACCGATTACTTTTCCTGAGTCACCTTCTTTCGGTTTCATCATGCCTGCCATCACTGATGCTGTTGGTTCGAAAACAAAGTCAGCATCTTTGCCTGCAAAAAGTTTCCAACCCTCTGCATTTGCATTCATACTAATGAATAACGTTCCTACGGCTAATGCTGTTTTTTTCATTTCATATAGCTCCTCTATTTTCTCTAGTTTCCATCTTTCAGTTTATTGATGCCTAAGGCAGATAAAATTACCCGTTCGTAATAAGGCTCTGTTATGCCTTTTTTCACTTTTCTCATAAAATATTTTTCAAATGCCACCTTGGCTAAATGGACCCATTTTCCTCCTTTCATCCACGCTACATTTCGAGGTGGAATTTGTGGCATAGCAACAAAAGCAACGCCAGTGTCTCCCATGTCAGCAAGGCAAATGGCATTCAAGGTTGCTATTTCTTTAGGAATCTTTTGATCCAATAGCGCTCGGATATTATGCGCAGTGGCTGTCACCATCGATTCAATCATATAACCTGTTTTTGGCACTCCAGTCGGCACCGGTGTAACTTCGACTGGCGGAATAGCAACACAGACACCAACTGAAAAAACATTTTGGAAAGTGGGATTGCGCTGATGTTCATCGATAAGAATAAAACCACGGGGATTAACCAGTCCTTCAATTTTTCTGAATGGTTCAATACCAGTAAATGCTGGAATCATCATGGAGTAATTAAACGGCAGCTCATGGCGACGTTTTTCATCACCGCTATCATCTACCTCGGTGATGTGCATCGCACCTTCTTCTATTTTTTCGATTTTTGCGTTTGTAATCCACTTGATATCACGTTTGCGAAGTTCGGACTCCAACATGCCCTTAGAGTCACCGACACCGGCCAAGCCTAAATGACCAATTGTTGGCTCTGCGGTGACAAAAGTAATAGGAACTTGATCGCGAATTTTTCGTTTGCGTAAATCAGTATCCGCAATAAACGCAAATTCGTAGGCCGGGCCGTAACATGAAGCAAATTGGGCAGCACCAACGACAATAGGACCTGGGTTATCAACAAAATTCTGCCACTCTTTCGAGGCGCTGGCGGCATGATCGACATGACAGATTGACTGAGTGTTAGCGTCTGGACCTAAACCCGGAATTTCATCAAATGCCAAACGAGGGCCTGTAGCTATAATCACATAATCATAAGTCAGCTCAGTACCGTTCTCCAATACCATACGGTTTTCATTCGGGTGAAAGGTTTTTAATCCAGAAGGAATAAATTCTATTCCTTTCTTCTTTAAGTAAGGGGCGAGATCTATTTTTATCTCTTCGGGTTTTCGCCAGCTTACTGCCACCCACGGGTTGGAGGGAACAAAATGAAAGGTCTCACTATCGGAAACAACAATGACCTCATCTTCAGGCCTTGCCTGCTCTTTCATCTCATACGCCATAGGTACGCCGCCAATACCCGCACCAATAATCATGATTCTAGCCACTATATTCTCCCTAAATAACTCTCTTTGAATTGAAAACCCCGCCAAACAGCTCACCAAACAAACACGCAAATATCAATTAGCCATTCAGGACTGGCAATTTAGATATTAATTTATATTTATATTCGCATATGATAATATATGTTGCAAGTATTTTTTAGCATCAAAACCAAGGATCAGCAATGAGCGAGCAAAAAGACAGCGTTATAATACGATTTTCGGTAGACAACCCGAAGAAAGTCAGCTGGACAATGGGGTCCACTTTAGGCCTTCAACATTTAGCTCGCTAAACCCGCGGGCGGTGGATACTAACCCAGAAAATATGTTGTCGGAAGACTTCAGCTCTGGACTCAAGCTGCGAGACTCTCTTCGATTACGGCGGATGACAATTGGGAAGATGAAGAAAGTAGATGATTGGCAGTTTAACGGTTTTTTAGAAGCCCGTTTAGGAGAATGGCGCAATACGACTAATTTTTTGGGGCAACATCCCATGGCGGAAACTTGCGTACGACTCGGTGTCGAACGCGCCTTTGATAACATCACGCTCAATTTTAACGCGGATGTAATATATGACAATGAAACACCAGAACGACAACCTGATATAGAAATAGACCAGGGCGGGTTTGATCTGCGCATAGCTAACGTCGTCTTCTCACCGTTATCGAATATAGATATTCGAATTGGCCGACAAATACTCACCTGGGGCACTAGCGATTTAATTTTTATCAATAACCTGTTCCCTAAAGACTGGCACTCTTTCTTAATAGGTCATGACAACGCATACTTGAAAGCACCATCAGATGCACTTAAAATATCGCTCTTTAGCGCAGCGGAAAACCTGGATATCATCTACACGCCTCGCTTTGACAGCGACAGATACATAAACGGAGAACGAGCCTCGTATTACAATGCAAGTCTTGGTCGCATAGCAGGTACAGATGCCCTTGTAATTACTGAGAAACCTGATCAATGGCTGAAAGTTGATGAACTATCCATTCGATTCTACCGGAATGTTAGCACCTACGAGCTAGCATTCTATGGTTACTGGAAAAGCCCAGCTGACGTCAATATCAACACAGGTAATTCGATTTTTCCACGACTTAGTGTATATAGCACTAGCTTTCATGGCCCATTGGCTGGCGGTATTATCAATGGCGAATGGGGTTATTATAACTCGCTGGATGATGTTGCCGGCAATAACCCTGCAATCAATAACGGCGAGTTTCGTGCATTACCCGGCTACGAACACGAGCTGATCAGTAACTTAATTTTAGCAATGAAATTGTATAGTACTCGGATGCTAGATCATGATAGTTATTTGCAAAAATTACTCGCGAATATACCTGCTGCACGTCAAGATCGTCATGAGATAAGCGCACGATTAACCTGGATGGCCCTTAGCCAAAAACTCATTTCGTCACTGTTTTTTCGCTACTCCCCATCTGACGAAGATTATTATCTTCGTCCTAAAGTAAAATACAGTATGGATAATTACTGGTCGTATGAATTGGGAACTAATATTTTTTATGGTAACCTGCTACACACTTTTTTGGCCCGTTTGCAAATAGTGACAATATTTATTTAGCGCTTCGTTATGGGCTTTGATGAATAAGGAAAAATAATGGATAGTATTGATCCCAATAAAATATCTGCCGCCAGCGAGGCGCTAAAAGCAATCGCTAACGAACACCGTTTACATATTCTTTGTATTTTACTAGAGGGTAGAAAAAATGTAAGTGAGTTGCAAGAGGCGCTAAACATCAACCAGTCAAACCTCTCTCAACATCTTGCAAAAATGCGCACCCTTGGCGTATTAACCAACGAACGAGATGGACAGCAGGTCTACTATGCACTCTCTCACCCAGCCTACAAAAAAATTATTGAGGCACTTAAAGAAATTTACTGCTAATAAATACCTGAATAGATATTCCCTCCACAGACGAGAAAATTCATACTACAAAATGACTTATTACTTATTTTACTGCCATAACCATTTATAATTCAATCAGACAAATTAGTTAAAAACTATGATTATGCACCTACCCACAATTCGGCAATTACAGTATCTGCTCGCAGTAATAGAACTTCGCCACTTTGGTAAAGCCGCCGAACGCTGTTTCGTTACTCAATCCACACTTAGCACCGGTATTCAAGAGCTGGAGAATATGCTAGGGACGAAATTGCTAGAACGAACAAAAAGGCAAGTTCTACCTACCCCATTAGGGTTAGAAATAGCCGAAAAAGCACGCGACGTATTAACAGTATCGGCAGAGATGGTAGAGCTGGCTCAAAGTAAATTGACCGCTATGACAGGGGCACTCAAACTTGGTGTAATTCCGACAATCGGGCCATTCCTATTGCCTAAAGTTCTGCCTGCAATACGAGAACAATTTCCCGATCTGGAGCTATTCTTAGTGGAAGAGCAAAGCGCACAGCTATTACAACGACTTGATAGTGGAGAGCTCGACTGTGCCATTTTCGCGCTACCTTATGAGCTGGGCAAACATGAGTACAAGAAATTTTTTCAGGAAATTTTCTATGTTGCATTTCCGAGCGAACACCCGTTGAGTAAAGGCGGGAAAATATCTTCCGCTGACTTACCTGCTGAACAGCTACTGATGTTGGAAGATGGTCATTGTTTCAGAGACCATGCTTTATCTGCTTGCCATTTTAGTGGCTTGCAGCAACGGGCAGCATTTCAAGGCACAAGCCTCTATACTCTAATGGAAATGGTTGCAGGCGGTCAAGGCATTACTTTTCTACCAGCTATGGCGGTCAATTCTCATTTAACAATGCAATCAAAAATAAAATTAAGGCCGTTGGCAGAAGATGGCCCTCATAGAGAAATAGGCTTAGTCTGGCGCTCTACTTTTCATCGAAAAAATGATTTAAATTTACTGGCTGAATTGATGGAGACGGTACTCATCGAACAATAGATTGGCATCAATGTCAGACCAGCTCTTCTACAATATTTCTCGTGGGATGAGGCCTAAAGAAGATGTGTACTTTACCGTAGAGGCAGATAGCACCCTCGGAATATCTCCGAGGGTTTCATCACTATATCGTTGTTTATTGAAAAGGGCTTGGACGTGGAGTTGTATCGCTGGATGGCGGTAAAATAGGCAGATTAAATGAAGGTTGATCACCAGTAAGTGTTTTTAGAAAAGCGACAATTTTATTTTTCTCGCTATCTTTAAATTGCTTTCCAAGTTGCACACGCCCCATGGTATCCACAGCTTCTTTCAATGTGGCTGCCCCGCCGTCATGAAAATAGGGATAGGTCAGTTCGACATTACGTAGCGTAGGCACTTTGAAGACAAACCGATCAGACTCTTTGCCCGTTACAGCAACGCGACCTTGTGCTTTATTTGTCGTTTTGTAAGGCTCAACCAATCCCATTTTCTGATACGAATTCCCACCCACTGCTGGGCCATTATGACAACCGACACAACCGCTATCTTTAAAAAGTTTATATCCAGCTAACTCGACTTTACTAATCGCGTCTTTATCACCCATGAGCCACTGATCAAAACGAGAATTAGGCGTGACCAAAATTTTTTCAAATTCTGCAATAGCGCTTGTTACGCCATCCATATCGATTTTATCGTGACCAAAGACTTGTTTATATTCGGTAACGTAACCTGGAATAGACTGCAATACTTCGACAGCAAGCGAGTGCGTCGAAGCCATCTCACCTGGATTTTCTATCGGGCCACCTGCTTGTTCTTTTAGATCTTTAGCACGTCCATCCCAAAATTGAGCCAACATCAAGCTAGAGTTAAGCACTGTTGGCGCATTGATTGGACCTTGATGCCACTGATGTCCGATGGAGGTTTTGATATTATCCGTACCACCAAGGCTTAGGTTATGACAAGAATTACATGAAATAAAACCTGATTTAGAGAGGCGAGGATCAAAAAATAGTTTCTTACCAAGCTCCATCATTGCGGGATTGATCGTAGCTACCGGCGCTATTGGTTGAATCGGTTCATCAGCCATCGGCACGGCTAAAACATTCGTAGTTAGCGCCATAGCAAGCAAAGCGTTGCTAAACAAGGGTATCTTATGGTTCATGTTATCTCCTAGCAAGTTTTGTTTATTCCCTCTTCATTTCACGTGAGAGCGAAGTACAGGTCTGCCTGAGAGGATAAAGCTAATGCAGCAATCAATCCAATTGAGTTTTTAGAATTCTGTATTCGGTTTTTTCTATTAGTCTATTTTCATGCCTGCGGTGTTTGTCAACTAAGATTCCGTTCAAACTTGTGTCTGTCGCAGGCAGACAAAAAGGCAAGCAAGACTGGTATTTTAGTCATTACATCATTCATTAGGATTTAAATAGTTAGCGATACGCGGTAGAAACGACTCAAGCTCAAATTACTTTTTAGAAGACTACAATGAGAGTTATATCAGTTAACAGCAATGGAATTCGCGCGGCAGCAAGAAAGGTTTTTTTTGAATGGTTGGCAGCTCAAAATGCTGATGTAGTCTGCATTCAGGAGACAAAGGCACAACAAAATCAGCTAGTTAATCCCTGATTTTCCCACTGGGTATCATGATGCCCAGAAAAAAGGATATAGCGGTATTGCTATTTACAGAAAAAAAAACCAAACAATGTAACAATTTTGGCATCAACTGGAAAGACATGGATAGCAAGGTCCGGTATTTGCAGGTCGACTTTAACAGCATCAGTATAAGAAGATAGATCATAGCGATTTGAATCATCGCCTCGCTATTTCAGGTTAAAAATTCACCATCTTTTAAATGACGCCTAAAGTGACGCAACCAAGCAAACGTGCGTTCCGCTTCACCGCGCTAAAGCCTTTGGCTTGACGTCCAGTCACCTCGAGCTGAATCTTTTCAACCCCAACACCCAATTTTTAATGGCCACTCCCGCATCGCCACTATCAACCCAAATTCTACACCATCGTTTTACTCCACGGGCAAAGTAGTCAGCTAATAACATGATCAAACCTTGCCGATCGCCCTGATTCGCTGCCGTGACAATCACCACTAGCAACAAATCCAATGCATCAACTAGAAAATGGCGTTTATGGCCCTCTACCATTTTTCCACTATCATAACCATGTGTTTTCCTTTGGGTTTACGTCTTAGCACTTTAGCTATCAATACAGCCTGTTGTAGGGAGGTGGTTGATGTGCTTGCCGATGTCTCTGTGCTCCATGATGGCTCTCCAAGCATGTGTTCGACTCCACAAAAAGTTAAAGCCACCATAGACAGTTTCGTCATTCGACAGCAAACGCCATTGGCATCCGGTATTTGGAGTCTTATTCATCGTGTCGGCCATCATATTTTGATTAAAAAACATACGGCATCTAGTATTTGTAGGCTAAACGATGAGGTTGCTTAGAGAAACTGATCATTTTACGGTCAAACTGGCCGGAACGATGAATAAAGCCGGTTTTGGTGACATACAAAATACCATTAATAATCTGACGCAACTCATCAGCAGAACGACCTCAATGACCCGGTTGACTTTTAGGCTTAGGTAATAAAGCTTTAATGAACAACCATTGCTTGTCACTTAAGTCGGTTGGATAACCACTTCGTTTACACATTTTGAATCGCCTCCCAATCGTTGTTGCTCTCTTATCCTTATATTTAACAACGTAAATCACTCGACTCAATTGATCCTGGTCAGCTATGAGGACTATGAGGCATTTTTAAAGCAGCTTCTAAGGGAACTTTTCTCTGAAATCAGTTTAAACTTACCATTTCAGAACGTGGATTAAATGAGTGATGCGACAACAATTTGCTTTTCAAAATTAAAAAAGATGCACGATATTGTTTAATAAGGTTGAGTTTGGAATAGATATCCATACGTAAACACAAATTTAACCCACTACCGTCCAAGCTACGGGCATATCCAATAATTTACCTGCTGTTCTTTCAAAAATAATTCCGCATGCTCACCTTTTAACAACGCAAAGGTTGACAAAATACCAGCTTCCGTGCAAGTATCTGCTAAAACCGTCACCGATCGAGGTGCATTTTTTACTGGCCAACCAGTTTTTGGATTTAAAATATGTCCGTATCTTATACCATTTTTTAATGAATAGCGTCGCGCATCCCCACTCGTTGCAACACCACCTCGGCATAATTCTACCGTACCCTTAAATTTTTCACCCGATGCTGATGGATCATCTAAAGCGATTTCCCATGGCTTGCCGTGAGCCCGAAACCCCAGAGCCAATAAATCACCACCATAGTTAATTAACACCCCATTGTTCACAAAAGGATTTATCAATGACGCTGTTCGATCTACAGCGTATTCCTTGCCAATCCCTCCAAAATCAATCTCCATTTGACTTTGCATGCTTAAATACGGCCGCTGCCAATTCAGTTTATTCCAACCAACTCTTGCTAACACTTTATTAACAGCGACTTTAGTAGGAATGATGTCACTACCATCAAAACGCCAAACGCCCCTCAATACCCCTGAGGTAATATCAAACATGCCATCGCTTAAGTGGTAACATTGCTCAGCATAATCTAACAATTTTGCCGTTTCCTCATCTACCTTGATGCGTACTGCGTTTGCATTGTTGATTCTAAAGACGATATTATCTTTTCGGTAGCGGCTAAATTTTTGTTCTATACGCTTTGCTTCAGTATATGCGATTTTTGTGAGTTTATGCGCTAATTCAAAAGCATCGACATCCATTAACAATTCACATGGCCCAGCCATTGCGGAAAAGCTTCCCCGCCAATAGTCAACTTCACGGGTAATGTTTATAGGAGAATCGATATTTTTCACAAAAAAATCCTTAATAAAAATTTAAAAAACTATATTAAGAGATGCCACCACATGAAGCAATAAGGAATAAACTAGGAATGAAAATCACGACTATTTTATAAAAATTGTGCAACTTGGCACTTGAAAACCATGAAGAAATTTGCTTTTACGCGGATTTTCTGAACGATCGAAAAACTGAGTACAGGGTTAAGCGAGATCGCATGCCTAGCGATAAATGCAGGCTACATATACCTATAGCCTGCATTTATCGCTAGATCATTGTCTATAGTTTAAGACTTTCTTTCAGTATCTTTGGTGTCACAAAAATAAGCAACTCTTTTTTATTATTCTCATCTTTCGTTGACCGGAATAATCCACCGACTAAGGGCAAGTCACCTAAAAATGGTACTTTTGATTTCGTCTCCTGCTTCACTTGTTCATAAATTCCGCCAAGCACTACTGTCTCTCCATTGTCAACCAACACTTGAGTATTTACTTCTTTGGTATCAATGCTCGGCACATTATTAAACACCGCTCCAACACTATCCTTCGTGACTTTCAAATCTAAAATCACTCGATCATCAGGAGTAATTTGCGGGGTCACCTTGAGACTCAAAGTCGCTTTCTTAAAAGCAACGGTGGTCGCACCACTTGAAGCCGCTTGACTATACGGTATCTCCGTACCTTGCTCTATTAACGCTTCTTTTTGGTTGGACGTAATTACCCGCGGATTCGATACCACTTCACCGCGTCCTTCTGTTTGTAATGCAGATAGCTCCAAGCCTAATAGTACATCCGAATTCAGCATACCAAGCGCAAGCGAAGCGGGTCTAGCAGCGCCCGCTGGTAAATTAATACTTAGATCATCTTGCAAACTTCCTGGCGCACCCAAGTTTGCACTTAAGCCACCGACACCACCTGATGTCATAATTGTTGAGTCTCCCGACGTTTTACTCGATTGCAAACCAAACTTGACACCTAAATCCTTAGCAAAATTATCATTAGCAATGACAATTCTTGCTTCAATCAGCACTTGCCGAATAGGAATATCGAGTTTAGCAATAAGCTTTCTGATTTCATCCAATCGATCACTAGTATCACGCACAAGAAGTGTATTAGTTCGTTCATCAACAGTGACATTACCTCGTCCAGACAATAAACTACTGTTATCTGATTTTAACAAATTAGCGATGCTTGCTGCTTTTGCATAATTTATCTGAATAAGTTCAGATCGTAAAGGTATTAGTTCTGAAATTTGTTTTCGAGATTCCAGCTCAAGCTTCTCCCGTGAAGCGATTTCCTCACCAGGCGCAACTAATAACACATTGCCGCTTTGGCGCATGGCCAAACCTTTTGATTTCAGAATAATATCGAGCGCCTGATCCCAAGGCACATTTTTCAAGCGCAAAGTGATATTCCCTTGAACCGAATCACTCACAACCACATTCAATGCAGTAAAATCCGCTAATAATTGCAATACGGCTCTAACCTCAATATCCTGGAAATTCAATGACAGTTTCTCTCCAGTATATTCTTCTTTCTTCACGACTGCTTTTTCTTTAGTAATGGCCTTAATATCAATTGTTAGTGTTTTGTCAGATTGATAGGCTAAATGTTCATACCGACCCTGGGCAGCAATCACCATACGCACATTATTGCCATCAGTAAAAGTATCAATCGTTTGCACAGGCGTGGCAAAATCGATGACATCCAATCGTTGCTCTAGCTCTTGAGGCAAAGATGTATTAATAAAATCAGCGATAATGCGCCCACCCTCTTCTCGTATATCAGCTAGCACACTTGGATCCGCGAAAGTAACAACTACCCGCCCCTCACCAGCATCCCCTCTGCGAAAATCAATTTGCTCTACACCATATTCTACTCCAGCTGAAGCGGATGTGGAAACTGCCACCGATTGTGAATCAACAATTCCTGTGCCTAAAGTCAATACTACTTTGTTTCCTTCGACTTGAGTATCATAGGGCATTTGCCGTACAAGATTAAAAACAACTCGTGTACGACCACCCGCCTCGATAGCCGCCACTGATTTCACTAAGCCAATACCTACTCGGCGCGAACGCCATGACAGGCTATTTTGTGTATTAGGAAAGTCAAGGGCAATACGAGCCGGCTCATCAACGGTAAAACTATTAGGCTCAACAATATCACCAGACATTAAAAAGGTAACCTGCACACGATCACCTGGCAGTGCTGAAATTTGAATATCTTTTAATTCAGCTTCATCTCTTACTTCATTTTGCACTGATTCTGAGAAATCAGAACTAACAGAGTCATCATCAAGCGTATGGTCTTCTATTACTAGAAGTATCGCATTATCTTCAACTCTAGCATCAAACTGAACCAATTCCGACAAATTGACCACAACCCGAGTTGTATCATTATTTTCTACGACTTGAATATTAGAAGTCACTCCGATATTGACAGGTAATGGTGCTCGCCATGGCAGTTTATTCTGCGTCTCAGAAAAATCTAAAATAATTCTGGCCGGTACTTCAGTAGAAAATCTAGTCGGCATATGAGCAGACTCTGAAAAATTGAATTTTATTTCTAATCCTTGCTCCACTTTAGAAAAGGATACAAGCTCTAACTCATTTGCCAATGCAGTTTGTAAAAACATCGGCATAATAAAAATAGATAAAAAAAATAGATAAAAACTATTGTCACTAAAAGCTTTAATTCCTTGAGCACTGGTTTGCTTTTCTAGTTTTCGTCTCATAAAAAACAATTTCATGGCCATACCCTTTTCAATCTGGGATTACTGTGTCAAAACGAGCGTATTAGGGCGTTCTATCCATCCGCCTAATCCATCTTCTACTATTTCTTTTATTTCAATTTTTGTTTCTGAGATATTAATAATTTCACCATGCCTTTCTCCTATATGGCTACCTTTCTTAACTCGATAAATAGTCCCATCTGGTGCTTTAATAACAGCCCATTCTTGGCCTTCCTTAACCATCATGCCAACCATTTGAAGTGCTTTTAAAGCATATGACTCAAGCTCTTCTCTTAGACGAGATTCATTCGGTTTGAAGCCCGTATAGGCCCGTTTAAGGGTAATTGTTTTGACTAGAGACATTGATGGAACAAAAGGATCTCTTTGTTCCGAGACTTGGTATTCATAATTTTCGTAAGGTATAATTGCAGGCAATGGTTCTACTTTTCCTTTAAACTTCGCCTTAGTTTCTTTAATATATTCTTGCAAATCACTCATATTATTATCGTCGCATGCCACAAGAGTAAGGCAACCCATAATCAACAATAATTTTTTCATATAATGCTTCATTGAATTTTTTTTTAAGCTAACTCGCTTTATATTTTTTTCCATTATTTCTTACCACTTAATTTCTCTAATTCTTTTTCATCCAGGTAGCGATATGTTTTAGCTGTTGCCTGCATCACAAGTTCGCCAGCCCCTTTATTCTTCGATCTACTAACAGAAAACCCATGGAGTGTCACAATTCGCGGCAATCCAGCGACACCACCGATAAACTGCCCTAGCTCATGATATCGACCTTTCACTCTTAGCTCGATAGGCAACTCAACATAAAAATCCATAGGTATTTCGCTTTTAGGTTTAAACAGTTCAAACTCTAGGCCACTGGACAAACCCGTTTGACTTATATCCGTGAGTAAATCAGCAACTTCTGTTCTACTTGGCAACTGCCTCAGCAAAGAACCAAATGTTCGTTCAATTTCGCGCATTTGCTGTTGATAGCCATCTAAATTTGCAGCCTTTTTTTGCTTTCTTTCAAAGACTTTTTTCAATTCATTTTCTTTTTTTTCAATTGATTCTAAAGTATCAATCTGATCTTTTGTATCAAACCAGTAACCTGCCCCCAAGATAACAACACAAACAATAACGATGGAAAAAATTTTTAGAGATACGGACCAATTGCCGATATTGTTAAAATCCAACTCGTTTAGTTCAGCAAAATTCAAAATATGACCTTCCTTTTAATTAGCTTGAACTCGTTGCACTTTCAAAGAAAACCAACTTGAGCCAGCATGTTTCCTTGTACTTGAATCAATGACAACAAGCTCTGGGTTTTTCAGCCAAGGGGACTTATCTAAGTTACGCATGAATGCAGAAACTCTCGCATTGGATTCTGCAACGCCTTCAATATTCACAATCGCCCCCGAATGTTCTATTTTTAAAAGCTGTGCACCTTCAGGAATTGCATTTACTAATTCCTCAAACAAATGAACAACTTCTGCTCGACTCCCTTGCAATTCCTGGATAACATTCATACGTTTGAGAAGTCGCTCTTTGTCCTTCTCTAAAGTCTTTATTGCAGCAATTTCTTTATCAACGTTCACAATCTGCTCCTCTAAGAACTTATTGCGATCACGCTGATCATTCATACGCCCTTCCATAAACATATGACCATAGACAATAATGCCTACCATCGCCGCCGCAGAGAGTACAGCAGAAATATAAAAACGACGCTCTCGTTCTTTTCGCCGCGTATCCCGCCAGGGTAATAAATTAATCCTTGCCATTAATCAAAACTCCGTAACGCCAAACCACAGGCAATCAATAATGCTGAGGCATCATCACTCAATGTTTGAGCATTTATCTTGGGGGACAATGTCATTGATGAAAAAGGGTTAGCAATCGTTGTCGAAACTCCCACCCTTTCCTCAATCAACTCATCCGAACCAGAAATAGCAGCACAGCCACCGGCTAAAACTAAATGATCCACCGTATTGTACTGGCTTGATGAAAAGAAAAACTGTAACGATCGGCTGACTTGTTGTGCCATTGCCTCTTTAAAAGGCTCCAAAACTTCCATATTATAATTATCAGGCAATCCTCCTTTTCGTTTCGCCATGCCTGCTTCTTCATAAGACAAACCATAGCGTCGCTGTATTTCTTCCGTTAGCTGACGGCCGCCAAATACCTGCTCTCGGGTATAAATAATACGCTGGTCTTGCAAAACGTTCAGTGTTGTCATGGTTGCACCAATATCAACCACAGCAATGGTTTTATCAAAACCCGCATCAGGAAGTTGAGCAGCAATCAGTACAAACGCACTTTCTAAAGCAAATGCTTCGACATCCATAATTTTGGTATGCAAACCACCAAGTTCAACAGCCGAGACACGAGACTCTACCGTCTCACTTCGACAAGCCGCCAACAAAACGTCAACCATATCCGGCTGCCCCTCAGTCTCTCCAAACTCTTCAAAATCCAATGCCACTTCTTCCAGTGGATAAGGGATATATTGATCCGCTTCTAATTCAATTTGACTGGCAAGTTCCTCTTCAGTCAAGGCCGCCGGCATGGAGATGGTTTTTGTAATCACCGCCGAACCTGCCACCGCAGCAGCAACGTCTTTTAATTTTGTGCCCGAACGACGAACAGCTCGGCGAATCGTTTCACCCACCGATTCCACGTCAGTGATAATTTTTTCTACAACAGAATTGGCTGGTAGCGGTTCAACAGCATAACTCTCTACCCGAAACCGTTGCTCATGCTCACTAAGCTCAAGTAACTTTACGGCAGAAGAACTAATATCCAACCCTAGTAGCGTCTTGTTTTTCTTTATAAAAAATCCCGTCAATGCCACGCTCAACTTTTCCTTCGTGATATAAAATGCTACTCATGAAATTACTATCGGCCACAGCCCAAAATAGTCTTAGCGCTTTTCAAAACTGAATTTGCTTGCGCTTAGCCAAAATATTTGTCGGCGCTCCTCAAGAATTATTTAACAGATAGTGCCAACACACTAGCAGAATTGATACCAGATATCTTTTTAGCATTATCATCACAGTCACCCTCTGCAACAACGATCATAAGCTCGGGCAAACTTGATACTCAACATGGCTTATTTTATGTTGTTGGAACCAACATTGAGAAGCCTATCATTTGATCTCGCTTGATCCTTGATTCCTCAGGAATTTTTTTAACTGGCAAAATAACCAGCATTATTTTTTTCAGAAAAATCCCGGTGAAATTAATTCTCTACACGATTTTCAATCGCCAAGCTACCCAATGTCGCTAAGAACACAATCTTTATTGATTTACTTGACCGCATCACTTTGCCATTTAGATTACTTACAACTAAAAATTGAATGCAATACACAATGGATATTGATTGATTCTATCTACCTCCGTGCTGATCACATGGGCAATAAAACAACTACATTGTCTGAAAAACTATAATTAGACTATCAGCGTATGAGCGTTATAATATTACCGTGATGCTCAAAACTTTAAACTTATTGTTAAAAACATCAATCATTCCCTGGAGAAAACCTGCTCACCCATTGAACTGGGCTTATTTTTAGTGATCTGAAATACATTAAAAGTCAATAACATAAGCAGAGAAAGTTGATGGATTCAGTAATACCTAGACATTCATCACATTAACTCAGCCATAAAATACACAGGAAATCACTTTATTTTGAGTTCGCAAACAGTAATCTTTGCCGATACAATTCACACTCTGTCAAACCTATTTTTAGATTTTATTTCATGAAAACGACTAGCACAACCAAGCATAATCCCTTATTTTTTGCATTAAAATGGCTTTTTTTTATCGGAGCAGGCGCGATGTTAAGTGGTATTTTGGTCGCTGCAGGCTTATATTATTATCTCTCGCCTAAACTACCGTCCATCGAGAGCTTACGAGAAATAAAGTTTCAAGTCCCTTTAAGAGTTTATTCGGCCGACAATAAATTAATCAGTGAATTTGGTGAGAAACGCCGCTATCCATTAACCTTTGAAAGAATTCCCGATGTTTTGGTGAAAGCCATTCTCGCGTCAGAAGATGATCGTTTTTACCAGCATCCAGGCGTTGACTACCAAGGTATTTTACGCGCTGCAGCTTTATTGATCACTACCGGCAAAAAAGCCCAAGGTGGCAGCACAATCACCATGCAAGTTGCTCGTAATTTCTTTTTGAGCAGTGAAAAAACATTCCTACGGAAGTTTAACGAGATATTACTGGCACTAAAAATAGAGCAATTTCTAAGTAAAAATGAAATTCTTGAACTCTATCTCAATAAAATATATTTAGGAAATCGCGCCTATGGCGTAGGTGCTGCCGCCAAAGTATATTATGGCCAAAATATTGACAAACTAAATCTCGCCCAGTATGCAATGATCGCCGGCCTACCTAAAGCCCCCTCTAAGTTTAATCCCATTGTAAATCCAAAGCGTGCATTACTACGTCGCAATTATGTGCTAAGACGTATGTTTGAACTTAACTTCATCAGTGCGCAAACTTACCAAAACACCACTCAAGAACCTGTGACAGCCCTCGTGCATCAACAAAATATCGAAATAAATGCTCCCCATGCGGCCGAAATGGTTCGCAAAAAAATGATCGCGCAATATGGCAGCAAAGCGTATACCAAAGGATTCAACGTCTATACGTCCATTGATTCAAGACTACAGATGGCAGCTAATGACAGCCTGCGTAACGCATTGATCAACTATGAGTTACGCCACGGTTACCGAGGTGCGGAGGGTCATATTGACGAGCTCGAAGCATCCGAGCCTGATGAATGGCTAGACGCATTAAAAAATATCCGTAAAGTCCCATTATTACCTGCCGGCATTGTCATTGAGACTGGCGAACAATCCGCTGCCGTTTACCTCCATAGCGGCAAAAGCGGCAAAGTTATTTGGCTTTGTTGGCGTAGCATGAGCTGGGCCAGCCTGTACATTGATGGCAATCGCACCAAAGCCGCACCGAAAACAACAGCGGAAATAATGCGTATTGGTGACATTATCCGCGTACAAGCGCATAAAGATGGAACCTGGATGCTAGTACAAATCCCTCAAGTCTCTGGCGCCTTAGTGTCGCTAGACTCCAAAAATGGAGCGATAAAGGCCATCATTGGCGGATATGACTTTAATGAAAGTAAATTCAATCGCGCCACTCAAGCCAAGCGGCAACCCGGCTCAAACTTCAAGCCATTTGTTTATTCCTCAGCAATCGACAAAGGTTATACCGCATCAACATTGATCAATGACGCTCCCGTTGTATTTAGTGACCGCAGCCTAGAAGATACCTGGCGCCCTGAAAATTACAGCGGTAAATTTTTCGGTCCTACCCGGTTACGAAAAGCATTAGTCAACTCTCGCAATTTAGTATCCATAAGACTACTGCGCAGCATTGGTGTTGATTATGCCATCAATTATGTGAAGCGATTTGGTTTTAACGCGGACAAACTACCTCGCAATTTGTCACTGGCATTAGGTAGCGCCACCCTTAGCCCTCTGGAAATTGCACGCGGTTATGCCATCTTTTCCAACGGCGGATATTTTGTCACCCCCTATATTATTTCACGCATTGAAAATGCGGACCAGGAAGTCATTATGCGTGCCACACCAAGTACCGCCTGCAAAGACTGCCCCTCGTTCGATGACGGCATTAGCTTATTACAACAAGCCAATTTGACGGGTAAAAATCCGCATCAACCCGCTCTTAATATCGCCAAACGGGTCGTAGAGGAAAGAAATGTATACATAATGACGTCAATGATGCGCGATATTATCAAGTACGGCACAGGGCGACGAGCCAAAGCTCTCAACAGAGGAGACATTGCAGGTAAAACGGGGACAACCAATGACCAACACGATGCCTGGTTCTCTGGCTTTAATGGAGACATTACCACCACGGCCTGGGTTGGATTTGATAATCCAAGGCCACTGGGTGACAGAGAGTCTGGTGCCCGAGCAGCACTGCCCATGTGGATTCGTTATATGCGAACCGCCTTGCAAAATACTCCGGAAACGCCGTTTACCAAACCACCCGGCATGGTCACTGTCAGAATTGACCCCAAGACCGGATTACTAGCAAATTCCCAAACACCTCGCCCCATCTTTGAAACGTTCCGTATTGGGGATGCGCCGAAACAACGCGCCGAAACAAAGGCTTCGCATAATACAGACGTTTCATCAGAATCCTCTGGCGATGAAATCATTATTTTCTAACAAAAATGATAAGAATGATAATGCGCAGAAATGACAAACAGCGAGACCAAGAAGCACTGGCTCAACTTATTGCTCGTCGCCTGGCTGAGGGGTATATGGAAAATACACCCGCCGCCAAAAGAAAAATGGCAGAAAAACTGGCGATTCCACTCAATAAATTACCAAAAGACAAAGAGATTGAAATGGCATTACAATCTTACCAGCGTATTTTTTACGGTAACACACACTCAGCAATCATATATCGCTTGCGTAAAGCCGCCTTGCAGGCAATGGAATTCTTTAAGGACTATACGCCTCGTTTAGTCGGACCTATACTCAACGGTACAGCCCATGCCCATTCATCCATTAGCATTCATGTGTTCGCCCCAGCAGCAGAAGAAATCAATATAAAACTCATTGAAAGCCATATTCCTCACCATCTCAGTGACCGGTTCATTAGCATTAACGAAACAAAAAAAATACATATTCCTGTTTTTAGTTTTATCGCGGGCGAAACAACCATCGATCTAATGGTTTTTCCAGAAAAAAATCTCAGACAAGCCGCAAAGCGCTCCCAACAAACACTAGAGCGCGCTTCAATCGAACAATTAAAAGCATTGCTGGCAGAATAAGATAGCTAACTTTTTTGATGAATTAAATTTTCGGATAATGAGATGGATAAGGCATTAAAGCCACAGCGCTGTCCACGGCAGCTTTAGCCACCGCTGATGCGACAAAATCAACCAATCGCTTATCCAATGGCTTTGGAATAATATAATCTGGCCCAAATTCCATACTGGACACTCCGTAAGCGTCTAAAATTGATTGAGGGACCGGTTTTTTTGCTAAGCCACTCAAGGCATGCGTCGCCGCAATTTCCATTTCTCGATTGATACAGGTTGCCCGTACATCCAACGCTCCCCGAAAAATAAAGGGAAACCCCAACACATTATTCACTTGATTCGGGTAGTCGCTCCGACCAGTCGCCATAATCAAATCACTTCGCACACTCATGGCTAATGCCGGTTTGATCTCAGGATCAGGATTAGATAGCGCAAAGACGATAGGTTTAGCTGCCATCGTCTTCAACATTGCAGGAGACAATAAATCCGGACCAGAAACACCAATAAATACATCAGCCCCATCCACAGCATCAGCCAAAGTGCGAGCACTCGTCTGCACAGCAAGCGCTTTTTTATATTCGTTTAGATCATCTCGATCCGTGTGAATCACCCCTTTTCTATCCACTAAAAAAATATTATCCGGCTTCACTCCCAGATCAATTAACAGTCGCATGGAAGCAATACCCGCCGCTCCCGCACCAAGACACACGACTTTAATGTCTGTTAATTGCTTTTGCTGTAATTCAACGGCATTCAATAACCCGGCAGCAATAATAATCGCGGTGCCATGCTGATCATCATGAAATACTGGGATATTCAAACGTTGCTGCAGAATACTTTCAATTTCAAAACATTGTGGGGCTGCAATATCTTCCAGATTGATGCCACCAAAGGTCGGAGCAATGGCCGCCACTGCCTCAATAAATGATGCTGTCGACTGCGCATCAATCTCAATATCAAACACGTCAATATTCGCAAAACACTTAAACAAGACCGCTTTGCCTTCCATCACAGGCTTGCTAGCAAGCGCACCTACGTTACCTAACCCTAACACAGCGCTACCATCGGTAATAACACCAACCAAATTTCCTTTCGCCGTATAACGATACGCCGCCGTCTCATCAGTGGCAATGGCACGCACCGGTTCAGCCACACCTGGCGTATAAGCCAATGACAAGTCAAGCTGTGTTACACAAGGCTTAGTCAATTGAATAGCTAACTTACCCGGCGTATCACCGGCGTGATATTCAAGCGCCTGCTCTTTAAAATCTGACATAAAAATCATCCCTAGCGTATTCGTTAAATACTGAAATAAACACTAAACTCGTGTACAAACCGATGAAGAATCACCCTAAAGCAAACCGCTTGTTAAGCTCAATTGATCACGTCCAAGGATCGGAAATGCCTAACCAACATATTCGATCTCTTCTTATAAGGGAATAACCACCCTTTTGCGATGACTCGCTTATTTTTCAGCTTATTGATATCAACCGGATGAAAATACGGTAAGTCTTTGCGCATGATACGTAAAGAAAATTGATTGGTGAGCTGCAACCAAATGGATGATCGGCTGTGACTAACCGCACTGATAACACCAGAGATACGGTAAAAACCATGGAGAGGAAGCTTGATGTCACTCACCTCCCACGGCATAAACCGTGGGTGAGACCACATATTCAATCGCTTCGATATCGCTTTCCTTTCCAGCGTTGCATAACATTCCGCCTGCCAGGTATTAGGCGGTATGGTAATTTGCGCAGCTAATCCTCTCTGAAGAAGAAAAGCTTGCACATTCATACCGCTTTCGGTAAACACATGCGCTAACAAGCGTTGATAACGATCCTTGCGAACCCGCTCAAACCGTAAACTTATTGTTGGTGAGTTTTTTAAAAACCGCTTTAAAGCACGAAGTGATTTACTTGCAAATGGCTCAGCAGGCTGAGAGTGATGGGCTGTTTCCGGTGCATTTACACCCGCCATGCGCACTTTTCGGCCATCATTAAGCCATAAAGTGTCACCGTCAACAACATACCGAACAGTGACACGCTCATCGATTCGATCCGCTGGACATTCGCTTGCATTCGCAAAGCCAAAGAAAGAAATAACAGCCAGTCCTACATTGCAAAGACGCACAATGCCTTGACTAATAATCTGAACATATTTCGTGTTCAACAGCCAACGAAATACGTTAAAAATCAGCTATTTAATGCCGTACTTTTGACGGAATTTGTCAACCCGACCCGCTGTATCAAGAATTTTTTGTTTGCCTGTGTAAAAAGGGTGGCATTCAGAACAGACATCAATATGCAGCTCTTTATCCAACGTAGAGCGCGTTTGAAACGCATTTCCACAACTACAAGTGACTGAAATTTCACTATAATTTGGGTGAATCTCGGATTTCATCAGTATTCCCCTAAAATGCCATAATTAACAAAATGGCCGGAATTATAAGCGAAAATCAACCGCGCCTCAAGCAATATGATTTATGTAAAGCGACAAAGCATTGAAACCTCATGGCTTCCCTTAGCTGATCTTGCCCTATTCCCCCTGCCTGCGGTAACATGCTTAGCAATTCAACGATGACGATCAGGCATTTAGAGCAACAAGCGTCACCAGACAGAAGCGAATCATTTGGCAAATCAAGTCCAATTTATCTTAAAATACCAATCTTGAGAGTGCATTTAGTATGTTGGAGTATCAAAACGAAGAAAAACGCCTCCTAAAATTCATTGTGACCTCTGCCGGTTTTTTCTTTATCGGCACGATACATGGCGTATTACAAGTCATCAAACCTATTCGAGCCTACCTAGATTCCATTGGCAGTCCATATGGCGGCCCTGGGCATATGATCGATCCGCTTGCCCATGCGCATATTAATGTAATCGGCGGGGTTGTTATATTTCTCATGTCTGCCGCCTATTACTTGCTTCCCCGCATATCTGGACAAAGATTATATTCCTATAAGCTATTAGAACATTCCTATTGGTGGACCACCATTGGGCTTGCCTGCTTTTATACCACATTGCTTGTTTTCGGCTTTTGGGAAGGTCACTTGCTATTAACCGCTCCAGAGCAGATGGAAGAAGTTCACCAGTATTACACACCCACCATTGCTATCGCTGCCAACATCATGGGCATGGGATTTTGGATCTTTTTCGCTAACGTTTTTTTAACGTACCGAAAAATCAAAAAAACACCATGAATGAAACGACAGCAGAGCAATGCCTTTGTCCTGACATCTATCCCGATTGGTCTGATACGGCAATAGACCTCGGTGGATACTGCGTTCATCGCCTCCCTATGTCATGCTTTTTTTTTATGCCATTCGCCTATGACCTTGCCGTTGCCAAGCAAACGCATAGTATCAATGCACTCGGCGTAGAAGAATTATGGCCTAATTTTGCGATGACCAAAACCAGCCTGTTTAAGGGTTACATGTTACGTTTGCTCAAGGCAGCAGACTCACCCTCTCATCATATCCAGTTTTTACCCTCACCGTACCATATCCATGCAACATTACATTATGGTACGATGGGAACAATTCACACGACCGTGCGGGCACAACAAACACAACTGATTGATCTCGGAAGAAAACCCAAAAGCCTGCTGCTCGCACACTTAAGCTGTCCAGTATGTGCAGATCGCAAAGGAGGTGAAAAAATTTTAGTCATGAGGCATTGGCGAGTGAAGCAACGGCTCTCACAGTAAACCCAACCGCTAACTAACACAACAAGCAATGGGCACCTTGCTACCTAAAATCTCTACTAGATTTTCGATCAATAATCGTACGACTTGTACCCTATGTGTATTTTCCAATTGAAAACTTGAAAAATACACTGTTTTAGCGCCACAATAATATTAATGCGGAAAGATCATCATAAAGATTTGCGTTTTATTGAACTTGCATGTAAATTCACTACATACTCTTTATTAATTACCCGCTAATGACTGATCATCTGGTCGTCAGTAACGAAACCCGTCTTGACGTCATTTAGCTGGCATAATATTTGACTAGCTCTATATTGTATAGTTTGAAAGTATACGCACAACTTGCGCATATCTTAATCGACTCACACTGAAACTTGGAGGCATAAAACGTGAGTGACAGAATTGTCTACCTTACCGATGATACATTTGAAGATGAAGTACTTAATGCTGAAGGACCTGTACTGGTAGACTATTGGGCTGACTGGTGTGGCCCCTGCAAAATGATCGCCCCCATCCTCGACGAAATTTCCAGTGAATACGAAGGAAAAATAAAAGTCGCAAAACTTAATATTGACGATAATCCAACAACTCCGCCTAAATATGGTATCCGTGGTATCCCTACATTAATGTTATTTAAAAATGGCAATGTAGAAGCTACCAAAGTAGGCGCAGTATCCAAGTCACAGTTAACCGCTTTCATTGATAGCAATTTATAGACTTAGCTGTAATACCCGAAATATTATTTGCATGGAAAAATAACAACATCAATGTTTTTGATCACATAGTTAACCTGTTTTTATATACCCAATAAAGCTTAGAGCGCATTGAAACTCTGCGGTACCTGGTTCGTTAGCGCTTATCCTAATTCTTCAAAAAGCCAGTTTTAAAAATCACTCTTCGTCAATTCTCTAATCAAAAGTAAAACCTTATGAATCTAACAGAACTAAAGACAAAATCTGCGGCTGAAGTCCTTGAAATTGCCCAAGAAATGAACATCGAAGGTATGGCACGTTCCCGTAAACAAGATATCATTTTTGCTATCCTGAAAGCGCATGCCAAAAAAGGTGAAGATATTTCTGGTGATGGCGTATTAGAAATCCTTCAAGATGGCTTTGGCTTTTTGCGATCATCAGATAGCTCTTACCTGGCCGGACCTGACGACATCTACGTATCACCGAGCCAAATTCGACGATTTAGCCTACGAACCGGTGACACGGTCGCGGGCAAAATCCGCCCCCCCAAAGAAGGTGAGCGGTATTTTGCATTACTTAAAGTCAACGAAATTAACTTTGAGAGCCCTGAAAACGCAAAAAATAAAGTCCTTTTCGAAAACCTGATCCCACTATTTGCTAGAAAACGACTACAGATGGAAGTCGGTAACGGCAGCACTGAAGATCTCACCGCACGCATTATTGAACTGGTTTCCCCCATCGGAAAGGGACAGCGCGGCCTCATCGTCTCTCCGCCAAAAGCCGGCAAAACAGTCATGCTACAGAATATTGCCCAATCCATTGCCCATAACCACCCAGAATGCACATTAATTGTCTTGCTTATTGATGAGCGACCCGAAGAAGTCACCGAAATGGCACGTTCCGTTCGGGGCGAAGTGGTTTCTAGCACCTTTGATGAACCCGCCAGCCGTCATGTACAAGTGGCAGAAATGGTCATTGAAAAAGCAAAACGGCTAGTTGAGCATAAAAAAGACGTTGTCATCTTGCTTGACTCAATTACCCGTTTAGCCCGTGCTTACAACACCGTTATTCCCTCCTCCGGGAAAGTGCTTACAGGGGGTGTCGATGCCAATGCGTTACAGCGCCCAAAACGCTTTTTTGGCGCGGCTCGAAATGTCGAAGAGGGCGGTAGCCTCACCATTTTAGCCACCGCCCTCGTTGAAACGGGCTCTCGCATGGATGAAGTGATTTTTGAAGAATTTAAAGGAACGGGCAATATGGAATTGCACTTAGATCGCAAAGTTGCCGAAAAACGAATTTATCCAGCGATTAATATTAACCGTTCGGGCACTCGCCGGGAAGAACTATTAACATCCCCTGAAGAATTGCAAAAAATGTGGATACTACGTAAGTTACTGCATCCTATGGATGAAGTGAGTGGCATGGAATTTCTACTCGACAAACTCAAAGAAACGAAAAAAAATAACGCATTTTTTGAGTCAATGAAGCGTTGAACCCCGCCTCAATGATACTAACCAACAGTCATAGCTAAGCTTCATTCATCAATACTTAACCAACCAAGCCCAAGGTTGATCACTCAGCGCCTAGGTTCTTGCTGAATGACTAACACCAAAAAACTTTTTTCTTTAAAAAACATTATATTTTTCTAATGAAAAAAGCGGTCGATCAATTTTAACCTACATTTCGTATCCGCGCATATGATCTCGCTTGATGCTTGATCTCACATTGATTTTTCTTTCGTTGATAATACAGCCAGTATTTATCATCCTCAGGAAAACCCACGTGAAATACAATGCTCCCCGCGATTCCCACATATTCCACCCACGAAATGTAGGTATTAACTGATAAACAATAATGACACTGAGCGATGCCGAGTTTGGGAAAAACTCATCGGTATAGATATACAGAGACAAACGTCATCGCCCTCACGAACTCCATCGACACTATGCGCCTAGCTAGAATATATATTCCGCTACCCCTGGCCGAAGGACATATCATTGACTTGCCAGAACCAGCGGCAATCCATCTATTGAAGGTATTACGCTTAAAAATAGGTGATCCGTTAATTTTATTTAATGGAACGGGAGGTCAATATGATGGAAATATCTCAAGTTTATCCAAAAGAAAAGTTTATATTCAACTGAAAAAGTTTCACGCCATCGACCGCGAGTCACCTTTGTATATCCATTTAGGCCAAGCCCTTTCACGTGGAGACCGTATGGATATTGCAATACAAAAATCAACCGAGCTTGGCGCCAACAAAATCACCCCCATTTATACAGAATACTGTGCGATAAAACCTGATCCAGAACGTATCCGAAAAAAAATTGAACATTGGAAAAAAATTAGCTACTCCGCCTGCGAGCAATGCGGCAGAAATAAACCACCGCAAATAGCTGACACAGAAAAACTAGAAATTTGGCTTAAAAATAATCAAGACATAGCCTGCAAATTTATACTTCACCCACATAACTCAAAAAATTTGCACCGTACTCCACCTCCCATTCATCCAAAAATCGCTCTATTAGTCGGTCCTGAAGGCGGTTTCTCTAACACTGAAATCAACGCCGCACAAGATTATGGCTTTCAACCCATTAAACTTGGTCCTCGCACCCTCCGCACCGAAACAGCAGCACTAAGCACATTAAGCGTTTTGCAATTTCTTTGGGGGGATCTCAGCTAAACAGGCAATCAAAATTATTTTAACATTGACTCGCCTATTTCACGCCCTTCGCCGTGCCTTGAAGGGCAAAAAATAGGCTTCGCAAATTTTGTTAAAATAATTATGTTCACCTACATTAAAGCGCTAGATTAAAAAGTCAATCAATCAACCCCAACGCCAACCCGCTGACTCCCCCCACTTGCAGACAATCCACATTGACTTTAAACTTACCGCCTTTGTCGTCAAACTCGGCAAACTCCAGATAAATTAAAGAGACATCAAAATAAAATGACTGAGCGATCATTTATACCACCAACCCGCACACTGATGGGACCCGGCCCATCCGATGTAAATCCAAGAGTGCTAACCGCCATGGGGCAACCCACCATCGGCCATCTTGATCCGGCCTTTGTCGGCATGATGGATGAAATGAAACAATTACTCCAATATGCTTTTCAAACAAAAAATCAACTCACCATTCCCGTTTCCGCTCCAGGCTCTGCCGGTATGGAAACTTGCTTTGTCAATCTCGTAGAACCTGATGAGAAAGTAATCATCTGCCAAAATGGCGTTTTTGGTGGGCGCATGCGTGAAAATGTGGTTCGACTCGGCGCCATTCCCCACATGATAGAGATCCCATGGGGCGAAGCCATCGACCCCAATGTACTGGAAGACGCATTAAAAAATTGTCCAGACGCAAAAGTGGTCGCCTTCGTTCACGCTGAAACATCCACCGGTGTACAAGCCGATGTCAAAACGCTAGTAGACATTGCTCATCGATACGATTGCCTCACCATCGTCGATACTGTTACCTCGTTAGGTGGCATTCCATTAAAAGTCGATGAATGGGAAATCGATGCGACCTATTCTGGCACCCAAAAGTGCCTATCTTGCACCCCAGGACTCTCCCCCATTAGCTTTAGCCCTCGAGCAGTAGCGCGTATAAAACAACGAACCCACAAAGTACAAAGTTGGTTTTTAGATCTCAACCTGGTCATGGATTACTGGGGTGGCAACACCAAACGCGCCTACCATCATACCGCACCGATCAATGCTTTATACGGATTGCATGAAGCGTTGCTCATTCTTAAAGAAGAAGGCTTAGAAAAGGCATGGGAACGTCATGCATTTCATCACCGCGCACTAAAAGCCGGCCTCGAAGCAATGGGCTTGAATTTTCTGGTTGCCCCAGCTCATCGCCTCCCTCAGTTAAATACCATTTATGTTCCTCAGCGGGTAAATGAGGCGCAAGTAAGGCAAATTTTACTCAATGACTATCAGCTAGAGATCGGCGCAGGACTCGGCTCGCTGGCTGGAAAAGTTTGGCGCATTGGCCTGATGGGCTATGCATGCCAGCTGAAGAACGTCATCTATTGTGTCAACGCCTTGGAAGCCGTGCTGGAATCAATGAACGCGCCCATTCATAAGGGTGCCGCGATGAATGCAATCAATGCTGTCGTTAATGAAAAACCTCATTAACTTGACAATGGCATGACAATTAATCAGCATTGTCATAAAGTCACTTTTATGCGATGCTGAGCACCCTCCTCACCCGTGCAAAATTTATGGACATATCAGAAAAATCTCTCTAGCAATGGATATAAATTTTAGCCTATACACCCAAATGTCTCTTCACAAAAAACCGCATTATAATTTAGTTAGGCTTGAAACTACTCGCGATTCATGTCAAATTAGAAGTACATCCCACAAAAAATATACAACTTGCCTATAAGCAAGAATTAACTAGTACTTATCTATACTTTGCGGTTAACCAATCAAAATATCAAGCATCACCCAGGGGAGCCATCACAATGAACGATAAAACGATAAATTTAAGCTTTCAATACTGGAGCGATCTCGCCAAAAAAGACCCGGAAGCTTTCGAAAAAAAACGCAAAGAAGTGATTGACCAATACATCGCGACGCTTCCTGACAAAGAAACCCAAGCACGAATTAATAAATTACAGTGGCGTATTGATATGGAAAGAAAAAAATATAAGAATCCACTGGACGCTGCTATACGTATCTATGATATGATGTGGGCATCAGTTTCTAAGCATTACGATGTATTGCAAAGCTTGACCGATGTCACATCATCGGAACAGCCTAAAAAGGTTAAGATTGAGAAAGCGCTAATTTTACCTTTTAAGAAATCTGATCCATCGAATAACCAGATGGGCTCCTAGGGGGGGGAGAAGATTGGCGAGAGGGCGTACTGTGTCCTCTCGCCTTTCAACTCAAACACCTCACCTAAAACGTGCTAGATATGCCATCAAACATTCCTTCACTCAACACCCCTCAAAAATCAGTCATCTCATGTCGCAACAAAACCTACCCAATGAGTCAAACAACTTTTTATTAACACGCCGACTAAACATACACTATCGGTGGCATGAGTTTTTGAGGATAATAGACCACGAACACCTTCAGCCACCGGTGAAATATTTACCACCACGATATTAGGAGCGTACATTTATCGTTATGGAAAGTTTATGGGATGACCAAGATGCACAACAATTTCAAGACGAACTCGCATTGCGTGTCTATAGCTCTCGTTTACTCGGCCAGAATGACGCATTAGTTTTACATGGCGGCGGCAATACTTCCGTCAAAATAAAGCAAACAAACGTACTTGGCAATGATGAGCTTATCTTATATGTCAAAGGCAGTGGCTGGGATCTAAAAACCATTGAACCGGCGGGTTTTAGCCCCGTCAAAATGGATCACTTATTAGCGTTAGCCAAATTAGAAAAACTCAGTGACCCACAAATGGTCAATGAATTAAAAACCCACTGCATTACCGCCAATGCCCCCGCCCCTTCTGTGGAAGCTATTTTACACGCCATTTTGCCATACAAATATGTTGATCATACCCACGCCGACGCCATTGTCACCATCACCAATACGCCATCGGGGTTCGACAAGATTCAACACATCTACGGCAACTCTGTCGTCATTATTCCATATATAATGCCTGGTTTTGACTTAGCTCGGCTATGCGCTGAAACATTCCAACGAGAAACATCCGCTGGCACAGTTGGTATGATATTAATGAACCATGGCCTCTTCAGTTTCGGTGAGACAGCCAAACAATCCTATGAACGCATGATTGCATTAGTTAACAAAGCCGAACACTACTTGGAATCACAAAAGGCTTGGAGACTATCGAACACAGCAACGACCAAGCTCAAACCCACTAGCCAGCCAATTGCCCAACTACGCCAGCGCATTTCTCTCTCCCTAAAAAAACCCATTATTTTAAGTCAAAGCACGCATCCCAAAGCGCATGCATTTGCCAATCACCACGACGTCAGTCATTTATCCCAACAAGGTCCAGCCACGCCTGATCACATTATTCGCACTAAACAACGCCCCATGCTTGGTGACAACCTAGCCCAATATGCAGAACAATATACCGCTTACTTTGAGCGGCATGCACCAAATGCCCAAGCACCCAAAACAATGCTCGATTGCATGCCTCGGGTTATTTTAGATCCCGCGTTTGGTATGCTCACCGTCGGCCAAACCATCAAAGAAGCCATGATTGTCCAAGATATTTATCACCATACTATTGATATCATTTTACGGGCATCACGATTAGGTGGTTATCAAGCACTCCCTGAAAAAGACCTATTTGATATGGAATACTGGGACCTCGAACAAGCTAAATTACGCCGTCATCCTGCCCCTCCTCTGTTTGCAGGCGAAATTGCTTGCGTCACCGGTGCCGCATCAGGTATTGGAAAAGCCACCGTGAAAACGCTACTTGATCAAGGTGCCGCCGTCACAGCCATTGATATTGATCCGAGTGTAGAGCAATCTTTTCAACATCCCGCCTATTTTGGTATCACTTGTGATGTTACTAACGAAATGCATGTTCAACAGGCTTTGCAACAAACGATTGCTAAATTTGGCGGATTAGACATGATGATTCTTTGTGCCGGGGTATTTCCAGCAAGCACCCCCATCCATAAAATGAAGCTCAATCATTGGCAATCAACCATGTCAGTTAACCTGGATGCTAATGTCACACTATTACGAGAAGGCCATCCATTTCTCTCATTATCCCCTTCAGGAGGAAGGGTTGTTATCATTGGTTCAAAAAATGTGGCCGCTCCCGGCCCCGGTGCGGCCGCCTATTCTGCATCCAAAGCTGCATTAAATCAGCTTGGCCGAGTCACTGCCCTTGAATGGGGCAAAGATAACATTCGAGTAAATATGATTCACCCCGACGCCGTATTCGACACTAAAATTTGGACGGAAGAAGTGCTGACAGCCCGAGCAAAACATTACGGAATGAGCATCGCCGCCTACAAAACCAAAAATATTTTGCAAACAGAAATTCAAAGTGATGATGTCGCCCAATTAGTCAGCACCGTCTGCGGTCCATCATTTGCGAAAACAACAGCCGCCCAAATTCCCATCGACGGTGGCAACGACCGAGTCATTTAAATTCAAGGAACGGGCATACGACAACTTTTCCGTGAGACACCGATTTTATTTTTAGCCTCAAGTATTGAGGCCTACATTTCGATAACACAGAAACTAGTAAAATAACGGCTCAATTGCATCGTAAAAAACTATGCCAACTTCCATACGTAATTTATTGATACTGTTAGTTGAACCCTCTAAAACTCAACAGAGTGTAATCAAAGATCATTTGCAACATCTTGGCGTCAATAATGTTGATCTGATAACAACGGGAAAACAAGCGCTTGAATCAATGCCAACATTACAGCCTGACCTAGTGATAAGTAGTATGTATTTACCTGACAGTACAGGCACTGAATTGGTACAAAAAATGCGCGCGCATAATGGACTAAAAAGTATTCCATTCATGCTAATATCCAATGAAACAAGCTTTCGCTATTTAGATCCAATACGCCAAGCTGGCGTGATCGCCATTTTACCCAAGCCATTTCAAATCACTCAGCTGGAAAATGCGTTAGTCACTACCTTGGATTTCCTCGAACCCGAAGACCCATCCATCAACAATGCGAAAATTGAAGAATTATCCACGCTTATTGTCGATGATAGCAGAACGGCCAGAAGCTCTATAAAGAGCATTTTGCAGACAATCGGTCTGGATAAATTCACTGAAGCAAAAAATGGTAAACAAGCCATCAAATGCCTTGATGAGCACTTATTTGACCTAATTATTACTGACTACAATATGCCTGAAATGGATGGAAAAGATTTGATTTGCTATATACGCAACAAAAGTCACCAATCGAGCATCCCGGTCATGATGGTGACCAGTGAAACCAATAAAAATCGGTTAGCTGCCGTCGAAAACTCAGGCATTTCTGCCATTTGTGATAAACCGTTCGAGCCCAAAATCGTTCGCAGGTTGCTCAGGCAGCTAGGTTTATAAGTCGAAAAATGTCACGTCCGAAATGCACCTTATTCAACAGACAGCGAATAAAGTGCATATTTCAGCGACCACCCAGTCACCACAAAACTTGCTAATGTAAAATATCAATCAGTTTTACACCGCACTCATTCTTCTCTTGGCGCACATAATACTTCAATCAATTGATCTTCAAGCTCAATACGATCCGCTAGCATTTCCCCCAATCGAGAAAGTTCTCTTTCCAATTTATCCAAATCATTCTCTTGTTCTAAAGAATCATACAAGTCATTAAAATCAAGAATTTTATCCGTTGACTCAGCAATTTTTGGATAAACACACTTAGCTGCATCAAGCATCGTTGCACGACGCTCATTTTTACTATCGATAAAGCGATAGAGTCTTAAATGAGCATCCGCCGTATAATCGATCAATGATTGACAAAATTTCTGTAATAACTCATTCAAGGGAGGATATTCTTTAAAAGGCCGATGAGCGGCTAGTTCACCGTAAAGTGCTAACATTTCAGTCCGGTGATCGACTAATCTTTGTATCGCTTTGTGCGATTCTGCACGGCGATCCCCAGTCACTTCAGTTGTTGCCACATTGATTCTCCGCTTTGGTAGGTGTGTTTATTGATACTGGAGATATGTACTCCGCATAATTCACTCATAAAAAACACAAAATAACCTTTCAAGCCCTATTCGCTAAAACCTCTAACATTCTGACTGAATTCGTATCCGTCGCACAAGCAGAAATTCTCTTGGCTAAAGCTTAACCTAAAAAAATTTTATATCCATTGGAAAAACTGCAGAATATTTGAATCAGATACCATTTCACTCACTTAACTATCACAACGGCTTTTCTGAAGCAGCTAATACAACTTATGTTGCTAACTGAAGAAAAAATCTTATGGAATCAAAGACCAAACGAAATCAAATATTAGGCCGCCTAATATTCAGTAGCCACATAAAAAATCATTGTACGCTTAAAATCAAACAATAGGTCAAACAAAAAAGTTATTGCGCTGTCCATTCCCGGACAACCTCCTAGTACCTGCGTTGAAAATACACGGCGATTTTACGAATTTCACCAAACTGTCCTTCAACACCCAAATTACCTCCATGATCCACCCAAATGTCCAAGCCCCCAAAAAAAGACGGATCATAGCATGTGGAAATCCGTGAAGTCATTGTGCCAGCTTGATGATATCCCAAGAGACAGTGACTATTTACACCGTAATAAACACTAAAATTATCTAATATTTTACTTAGCGCTCCTAGGCGTACATTCCAGCCATGCCATACGAGCTCAGGAGTATACTGCACCTCATCACCAAAAACTTGCTGATAATAGTAACGAATATCTAAACCTATCTTGGTACTATCAGTCATCCATCGACCAGTTCGAAACGTTATGCCGGCCAAATAACCCGATAATACATCATCTCCTAACTCGCCGCGCCCGGTTAAATCCACAAAACTTCGTCCAACCAAGACACCCCCATGAAACCCGTCATAGCGATAATCAAATAGATAGGCATCAATGGTTGTGATCACAGCATCAGCATAGGGAAACCCTTTGGGAAATGACAATGCCTTATGCGCAACTTGCAATCCAATACCGCTCGGATTCGCCTGCCATCCATCATAAAAAAAATTATCCGCCAAACAAAAGTCGCACCAACAAGAAAAAATCAATAACAGGCTAAACTTTTGCAGCGTTGTCAATTTTCCACACGCCGATAAGGTGACATGGCGGATAACTCATCACAATATTTTTTCATCATCGACACTTCTTGCTCAATAAATTGATGAATCGCCACCCGGAAACGTGGATCGGCAATCCAGTGAGCCGACCAAGTCGTTGTTGGCAAAAAACCTCGGCTTATTTTATGCTCTCCCTGAGCGCCAGGCTCGAAAACCTGTAGCTCATGTTGAATGGCATATTCTATCCCTTGATAATAACAAGTTTCAAAGTGCAGCCCTTTCATTTCAACCATCGTCCCCCAATAACGACCATAAAGTCGTTGGCTATCCCTAAAAAAAAGCGCACCGGCAATATCCTTGCCCGCCAAGGTGGCAAAAATTAACACAATTTGTTGTCCCATCTTGTGTCCAATCGCTTTAAAAAACGCTAAATTAAAGGTGGCAAACCCGCCTTTAGTCATAAAGGTATGCCGATAAAAACATTCCATTGAGCGCCAATCCGATTCAGTGGCCTCATCACCGGATAATTGCCGAAAAATGACTTGTTGATCCCGTACTTGCTGCCTTTCACTCTTTATTTTCTTACGCTTACGCGAAGACAAGTGACTCAAAAAATCATCAAAATCATGATATTTTTGATTTTTCCAATGAAACTGACAAGCCAGGCGCGCCTTAAAACCATGATGCTCTAAACGTGCTAACTCTGGCATGGTCGGGAATAACCAGTGAATGGATGATACCTGCAATTTTTTTGCGTAATTCAAACAAAAAGCAATCAACTCGTTAGCAACAGTGGCATAATCAGCGTTTCTTGAAACCAATAAGCGAGACCCCACCACCGGAGTATAAGGGACACCGATCACTAACTTTGGATAATACGCCAACCCGGCACGCTGGTAAGCCTCCGCCCAAGTCCAGTCAAAAACCAATTCACCATAGGAATTCAGCTTGATATACATAGGCACCGCGCCCAACAACTCCCCCGATTCATGAAACATCACGATATGCTGCGGTAACCAACCCCATTGACGACCCACACAATCACATGATTCCATCGCCGCAAGAAATTCATGCCGTAAAAAGGGGGAGAGCTCAGGCAACACGTGATTCCACTGTGCTGAATCAATATCATACAAATCATTAAGCACTTTTATTTTCATGAGGATTTTTATAATTGAGCTAAGGGGATGAACTAGCCTAGGATAGATAGTGAACGATATCCTGTTTTAAAACTACAAAAACAATGGATTCCACCGTTTTTTTGACAGCGGTTCGCACGGGTTTGTGCAAGCAATTGAAGTTTTATCCTTATGGGATCAAGCGTCGAATCAAACGACAAGCGACTCAATATCGATTTTTAATTTATAACTTCTTAGATTTGTCATCGACAGGCCGTTGAACATGCGATCGGTGGTGAGCTTCGGTATGTTCATGCTCATGCTCGTAATCATCATGTTTATGCGAATGTTGGTGTTCCACCCCAAGGTGCTCGTGGACATGAGTGCCCTCATGCGCATGCGAATGATAATGCACAATCTCACCATGCCGATGCAAGTGTTCATGTTGTGCGATTTTATCACGGATCGCATTGTAGGCTAAGACAATACAGAAGATAAACGCCCCGAATAATACAATCGTTGCCCCCGATGCCGCATCGACATGAAAACTTGAATACATACCTCCACCGCCCATCAAAATACCAATACCAACCGATAAAAAGAGCATTTTGCTAAAATCATCCGTTAACAAACGAGCAGTCGATGCGGGAATCACCAATGAAGCCGCGATCATCGTGACACCGACAATATTCATGGAGGCGATAATAGATAACGCTAACAATAAAGAAAAGATGGTTTGTATCCATTCTCCCTTAATTCCGAAAACTTTCGCCGTCTCCTCATCAAAAGTAGAAAACAGTAAGGGCTTGTATAGGAAAAAAACCGTGCATGAGGTCAAAATAAACACCAGAAAAATCACGGTCAGATCAAATCCCGTGATGCCAAGAATATTACCAAATAAAGCGGCTTCAAAACTTTGGGAAAACTCTCTGACTCGGCTAATCAAAGCCACTCCCAGGGCGAAAAAAGCGGTACTCACAATCCCGATTGCCGCGTCCGATTTAATTTTGTTACCCGCTGCCAAGCGATTAATCAACAACGCTGCCAAAAAACCGGCGATGACCGCTCCGACGTAAAAATTCACATTAAAAATATAGCCTAATACGGCCCCACCAAACGCGGCATGTGACAAACCATGGCCAATATAACTCATGCCTCTTAGAACAATGTATACACCCATCAGACCACATAAGGCACCCACCATCAACGACGCATAGAAACCATGACGAAAAAACTCAAAAGCAAAAGGCTCTAACCAAGCATCCATTTTTATTCAATCGTCTTATGAAAAATGTTATGTCCAATTAACAAATGACCCTGATGCTTCACCACCGTAATATCTCCATTATAGGTTTTGGAAAGTATCGCGTCGGTAAACACATCTTCCGGCCGACCTTGCGCCAACAAACCCTTGTTAAAACACAAAACCCAAGGAATATGAGCCGCGACGGCATTCAGATCATGAGAGGTTAACAGAATCGTCATGCCCTCTTGGTTTAAATCACGTAATAAATGCAGCACATCATGTTGCGTTTTAATATCAATCCCCGACGTTGGCTCATCTAAAACCAACAATTTTGGGCGATTAAACAAAGCACGCCCTAAAAAAGCCCGTTGTTGCTGGCCACCCGAAATGTCCCGAATATGGTGTGTTAAACATTCCCTAATGCCGAGCTTTTCTGACAAAGATCGAACCTTATCTTTGTCTTTACGCGTCGTCCACGGCCAGAGATTCCGTCCACCGTACCCCCCCATTAACATCACTTGCTCGACCGTGACCGGGAAAGTCCAATCAACCGTTTCTAACTGAGGGACATAACCAATGGATCCGGCTGGCGAATGCTTGACAGGTTTACCCATGATCAACACCTGCCCCCCATGAGGCTTCTGAGTACCCAGCAGAATTTTGAGCAGCGTGGTTTTACCGGAACCGGTTGGCCCGACAATACCGGCAAACGCACCTTCATCAATACTCAATGATAAATGAGTAAACACCGGACACCGGTGATAGCCAGCAGAGACATCTTTTAACTCGACAATGGCAGGCACAATAATAGAGAGCTCAGTTAGCTAGATCGGTGACATCAATAGACGATACACAAGCCGAATCACCCCCTAACGCGTTCGTCATCACCACCATATTTTGCTTCATCATCCCGAGAAAAGTATGCTCCGGGGCCGCTTTATCACCAGGTAAATCATCATCCGACAACTCATCAATATATTTCGCACCTGCTTCTTTAGCGATTTGGCTGAGTGTTTTACTCGGAAAAACCTCAGAGCCAAACACCGCCGGAATATTCTCGCGACGAAGCTGCTTTATAATACGGATGACTTCTTTCGGCGTCGGTTCAGCAAAATCAGACGGCTGAATAGCACCCACCACCGTCATCCCATAACGGGGGGCAAAATAGGCATAAGAGTCATGGTAGGTCACTAATTTACGATTGGCTTCAGGGATGGATTGAACACACTGAAAAATAGCCGCATCTAATTGGCTTAGCTTAGCTAAATAATTCACGGTATTCTTTGCATATTGTGTTTTATGCTCGGGATCAAGCTGACTGAGCACATCACGTGTGAGTTCAGCATAGCGCATCGCTAAGGCGATATTTGGCCATAAATGAGGATTAGGGTGACCACTTTCTACCGGAAAACTAAAATCAAACTTCCACTCTTGCTGCGGAAGACTAAGGTCTCCCAGTTGAATAATCGCTGTTGTTTTCTTTTTAACCTTATTGGCTAATTTAATGGTGGGTAATTCTAGATGCAAGCCATTCATGATAATCAAATCGGCTTCATGCAAATATTTCACATCAGAAGGGGCGGGCTCAAAGGTATGAGAGTTGACGCCCTCAGGCACAATCCCACGCACCACGATATGGCGTCCGCCGACATTCTCTACAATATTAGTAATCGGTGCCACTGAAGTCACCACCTGAATCGCTGATTTTTCCGCCAAAGCCCATGGCAGCACCAGAAAAAAACTCAAAACAGCAAATAATGTTGCTGTTTTCTTCCCATTTTCCATGACCTCACTCCCAAAAACTGATAAATTCTTTTCCCGAAATGCTGATGCATTAACCAGATCACGAATAATAACGCGACGGCAACAGGACACTAGCGCATTAGTTACTCACCGATATGAACATTTTAAAAATAATCATACCAGGTCGTCAAGTGCGGACAACCGCCCAACGGCTAACCCAATTGAAACCATTCAGCTTTTTATTGAGAGGTCGTTATATGTCTGCCACCAAAAGCATCCAAAATGGTTTGGCTAAAACAGATTGATTAACAACGCACAGCCATATCGTTGTTTTTTCAAGCACCGAAATAAGATCGCCGTACTACGAGACCAAGACAACTCAAGAAAATGGCCTATTGATCGTATCCAATAGCGTTCGTTGCTTAACCTGGCGGCTCCTTAAGCTATATGAAAAAATGCGCTTGGCTTGCCGATAGCGAAATACATAAACCGACTTATGAATCACACTGACCCTAACAATCGTCACAATTTGGCTGATCGATAAATGCCAATGAAGCACCTTGCCATCATGAACGGAAAAACAGCCGCCTTTTTTTTTATTTTGCTGATTACCATTATTACAAACACGCTATTACACGCGGAATTACGTTTGCCATCATCGGCTGACCGGCGCCCCAACGTCTCCATCGATCCCTTTGAGCGAGCAAGAGATGCGATAAAAAAACTCCCGTCACGCGCAGAACCCAAACCTCAAGCCCCGCCAGAAGAACCCCCTGTGACAGAAGAAACGGAAGAAAAACAATCGAAGCCATTCCTAGAAAAACCTGCTGAAAACGCCTTTGACTCACCCACCAATCAAGCGGCCGACATGGATAAAAAAATGGCGAGGAAATCGTTTACCCAGGAATTTTCCATTGTGGTCGATTCCATTAACCGCATATCGGGCGGCCCTCCCCCCCAAGAGGATGAAAACCAAGTAGGGAGTTCCGCTATCCCCGGTGTCATTAGTTATGCCGTAGAATTAGATACTGACGCAGCGGATTTATGGAGTAATGGCCTATTTGCCTTTAATGCCATGCTCACTTTTGGTACCGGTGAAGGCTCCAGATCAAGCGATATTATCGGCGATTTTCAAGGCGTCAGTAGCACCGATGCAGAGGATAACGGGTTTAAAATCTACCAATTTTATTACCAGCATACCTTTCCTCATAGCCGTTCATCTTTCATTGCCGGTATTCATGATGTCAATAATAATTTTTACGTGGCAAAATATGCTAACTTATTCGTCAATAAAGCCTTCGAATTTGGCGCCGCCATTAACGCCGCTGCTCGCCCCTCCCGTTACCCTAGCACATCGTTTGGCATACATTATAACGTAGAATTAACACCCAAATCATATTTCCAAGTCGCCGCTTATGATGGTGAACCTAGCGACGTAACGGAGTTAATTGATATGTCATTCGATAAAAACGGCGGGGTTTTTATGATCGCTGAGCTCGGCTTGTTAAATGGCGAACCTGGTAATGATCAGGGCTATTATAAAGTAGGAATCGGTGGCTGGTACATCGACAAAGACATGAATACATTTGGCCTTGAGGATGATGAAGAAGGCGCCGCCTCCATCCCTGGCATCGGCGGTATGTACTTTCTCGCGGAAACATCCATCGGTAAATCTGTTGGATTATTTTTAAAAGCCGGACGGGCGGATGGTGATTCTAGTCGATATTCGCAATTCTACGCCGGGGGTATCAATTATACAGGGCTAATCCCAGGACGCCATAACGACACCATTGGCTTTGGCATTGTTCATTCCCGCCAAAGCGCCACATTCATGGATATTGGAGAGAATAGAAACATTATGTTTGTCGGTGAATTTGCTTATGAGTTCACCTACTCCGCTCAAATCTATGACTGGCTCATGGTACAACCAGACTTTCAATATATATTACAACCCAATATGGACCCTAATAATGGCAATGCTGTGGTGTTAGGTATTCGCTTAAAAGCGATATATTAATTCTGACCACCCTACGGCTATCCGAGAATGGAAAGCCCCCTAGCTCAAATAAGCCTAGCCGACTATGAGCAACTGACAATCCCTGCTATTCTGTTGCTGAAATACTTCATATTTTCGCCAACCATAACAGACGGCAAACAAAACAATATTAGAGGCACACCTCAATGGAACGTTTTACGATCTCTTTAGAAAATAAACTTGCCTCACTGTTTGATGATTTTATTAAACAACAAGGATATTCTAACCGGTCAGAGGCCATGCGGGACCTGATTCGTGATCGCCTAGAACACGATAGACTCAAAAAAGACAGTAACGGTCATTGTGTCGCCACGCTGAGCTATGTATATAACCATCACGAAAGTGAATTAGCCGGACGTATCACCTCTGCCCACCATGCCCATCATGAATTAACCATGTCGAGTATGCACATCCATTTAGATCACGATAACTGCCTTGAAATTGCAATCTTACGCGGATCAACCCAATCGGTTGAACAATTTGCCAAAAGTGTCATTGCGGTCAGAGGGGTACGGCACGGCAATTTGCATATGGTACCGGTTGAGCACACAGAAACCGCGCACACATCCACGGGTCAAACCCATATTCATAGCCATCCACGTACTTGAAAACTAAGCCACCCGCGAGGCAGATGACTCGCCGTGAAAGAAGAGAAATGAAACACATTGCGCTCAAGCTGAGAGGTTGTTCTATGCCTTATCTTTCTGATAGTTTATTTAACCAATAGGTGGCTTGCTTCAGGTCTTTCTTTAAGCCAAACCAACCTTCACCATAGGCCGCCGCCAAATATTGCTGCGCATTATAATTACCATTTTCTGCCGCCTTATGATACAACCTAACCGCTTCTTTTTCATCCATAACACCACTGACACCACTATGCAAGATAAGCGCTAAGTTAAATTGAGCATCGGGATGCCCATTTTTAGCCAAAGGTTTCCATGCGGATAACGCGGCTTTATAATCGCCATTGGCAGCGGCCATAAAACCATCAGCAAATTCATCCGCCCAAAGCAGCGGAGCTGCCCCACCCAGCAACAATGCAAAAACAATATTTTGCATGAACTTTAAATATTTCATCGTACTTTTTCCATTAAGCAACACAATCGTGCTCTATAATTCGGTAGCAACTGGAAATAATTAAATTTATTCGACAAGATAGATTTTCAGCAACTTCATAAAGCAATCATCACCTTACCATGGATAGTTTTATGCACATTAATCCGGTTTCGGGACTTATACGCGACATCGACTATATCGCTTCGCCTAATTCTAATAATCGCCCTGCCGACAAAACCATTAGCTTAATTGTTATACACAATATCAGTCTACCTCCGAACACATTTGGCGGTCCCTACATTGAACAATTATTTTGCAATCAATTATCGGCAGAAGCACACCCTTATTTCGCAACGATATGTCATTTACAAGTATCTGCTCATATTTTAATCCGAAGAACCGGCGAATTCATTCAGTTTGTGCCATTCCACAAACGCGCCTGGCATGCCGGCATCTCTTCTTTTCAAGAACATAAAAACTGCAATGACTATTCAATAGGCATTGAACTGGAAGGTACAGATCATATACCCTATGCGGACGAACAATATCGGACATTAGCAAACCTCATCACATCATTGCAGCAACGTTACCCAGCGATAACCCAGCAACGCATCGTCGGTCACAACGATATTGCACCTGAGCGCAAAACAGACCCAGGGCCAGCATTTAATTGGGATTATCTTTTTAAGCGACTTAGCCATAAAAAGTGAATCGAGGAAAATTATATCAAGGGGCGAATGGGCGAATAGAAATGCGGGTATATGTACAATTAATGAAACTGAAGGAACACTAACATGGCTATATTTTCAATTATCATTTGTTTAGCTGGAGAGCGCTTTTTAAGTATCTTTGAAAATTTCAGGCGCTTTAAATGGTTTAGGCACTTAGAGCGACGAGTCAAACAGAAAAGCCAAACAGTCGGCTATTTAAACGGCATCATTGGCGTTTTATTATTAGTTTTCGCTGTCGCAATACTCATTGACATCCTGTATTCATTACTGTCTATGTGGTCAGGTTTATTCGGCTTTATTTTCGCAACATTCATCCTGTTTTATTGCCTCGGCCCTAAGGCGCTTTATGAGCCGGTTAAACGATATTATGACGCCATAAAAACGGGAGATGAATCCAGTGCAGACTGGTATGCCGAAAATTTATTAGGCGAAAAACTTCCTCCGGAAGAAAGCAACCCCTCCAAAACCGTTGCTGAAGGGGTTTTTGTCGCGGCCCTGGACCGTATCTTTGCGGTCATATTCTGGTTCGTATTATTCGGTCCCTTTGGTGCGGTGATGTACCGGCTCACCAGTCAATTAAAACACCATCCCCAAACACCATCCGAAGAAGGTGAAACCATCGCAACTAAATTTGATCATTCCGCCATTTTATTTCACCATCTTCTCGCTTGGCTGCCTTCCCGCTTGCTCGCCTTTGCTTTTGCCTTTGTCGGTAACATTTCAGAGGGAATAAAACGCATTAAAATAAATACTCAAGCAAGCAATGGTTATTGGCAAAACAGCAACGACAGCTATATTGTTAGCGCCGCATCAGACACCTTGATCGCTAAACAAAGAGAAACAGGCAGTGAAACAGGCAACCCGATCACCACGAACAATGCCCTCGCTTTATTGAGAAAGTCTACGCTTATTTGGCTCGGAATTATCGCAATCATGTCCATTTGGTAGCCTAACGAAGCAAGCCTCAGTCACAAACAACTGAGGCTTTTCATCTCAATAATCATATCTCACGTTGACAATCTAACTGTTCAAAAAAATATCAAAATCAATCAGAGTCGCGAACTCCACGGCACGTTTTCTTCAAATAAATCAGAATCAGGCTCTTCAGTATAACGGCCCGAAGAAACGCTTGATACATTGATAAATAACCAGCCGATCATCAGCAACTCCGCCGCCGCCACAACCCACAGGCTAACCAATCCAGCTAACACTAATCCAAACAAAACTATCTTATAGATTATTACCGTAAGCAGCGTTTGCTGCAAGCGCCAAACGACATGATGAACATGCATAAAGACCCGAGGAATACGACTCAAGTCATGCCCTAACATCGCAATATCGCTCTGCTTAATACGCTCCTTAAATAGTCGCGCATCAATCATCCAGGATAAACAATTATCTGCTCGGCAGATGACATTAGCATCGTCACTCATAATAACATGCATGTCGTCATTCATCGAAATATGCCGAGCAATACATTGTGTCTTATCATGCGCCCTCATGTCACTATACGCGCTGTCAACGCCCAGTCGCTGCTGTAAAACCTGGGTTGAATAATCGCTATCATCACTTATCAAAACAAACTCATCAACCATACCTTGTCTTTTGAGATGATCAAATAAGGCTTGCGACGAATCACGTAAAGGATTTAAAATGGTTAACATGCCAATTATTTGGCGATTATCCGCAAGAAAAATTGCTGTTGTACTATCATCTTCCCAACGACGAATCTTTGATGTTATCTGATCGGTTACTAAATTAAGCTGCTTAATAAATCGATAATTTCCTAAAAAAAACTGCCGCCCAGCAATCTTTGCCGAAACGCCTTCATAAGCATAATAGGTGATGGCTTGTACATCGTGTATTTTTATCTCATCTTTTAGCGCCCGACTTCGAATTGCCGCATAAGCCGCACAATCAGTCAGCGCCGATAAACTAGCAGCGAGGCTAAACACCTCCTTCGTTGTCATTGAACCTACGGCAATCACTTCATGAATTTCTTTGTGCTTAGTCGATAAAAAACCAAACTTATTCACAATGATGCGACGTGCTTGTGATAACATCAACCACGTATGATCCGATTGGAAAACCACACCAAGACTCACTAAAAACGATACCCCAGATAAAAAAATTGTTTTGACCATCAGTAATACCGGCACACCGCTTGCGATAATCAGAAATAATAAAGCCGTCTCAATATCAGCTGAAACGATTCTCCCCACGTAAAACAAACATGTCATTAAATAGCTCGCACTCAGAACGATGCCAGTCCAAGCTAAATAACAAACAATTTTTTGTGCCTGGCGATCCCATAAGGTATCTTGCTGCAAAATTTGAGTGGCTTTTTCTATCGCAATATTGACCGCACTCTCGCTCTGCAACGTCGCCGCCTGAATCGATACCGTCCCCGATAAAATCTGACTACCTGAAAATACCCAGTCTCCTGGAACCATACGCTTGGGGGTTTCTATTTTACTGGAAAAAAGATCAGATATTGTGCCTGAACCATTTATCACGTTGCCATCCACAGGAATATTTTCACCACTTTTGACGATCACAATATCCCCCTTCACAATCTCTTCTACCGGGACAGTCATAATCCCGTGAGGGGTTTGTAATCGAGCAATTGATGACAATAAATGAGAAAACAACGATAATGATTCTTGGTTTTTTTGTTTAACTCTTGCCTCAATAACAAAAATAATACTACATATAGCCGCAGCAAACGCCGCCTCACGCCATTGATAAAGAAAAACCCAACCCATGATAGCGACAACAAAAAAAGTACTAAAATCAAATTGGTTCTTAGTAATAGAATCGTAAATAGCTCGCTTATACAATAACGGTGTAAAAAAAACCAACCCAGTGATAAATAATACCAAAGGCCAAAAGCTATCAACCACCGATCCAAAATTTTCCCATAAAAACCCGGCCAATGTGGCTAAACAACCAAAAAGCAATAGGGTATTTTTTAATAGTATCGAACCACCATCATCGACGCTATGATTATAATTAGATAAACTCGCGCTAATACCTGCATTATTCAAGGTACATAACAGCAGCGCTTGCGCCACATTGGGATCATGCGAAATAATCATTTCATCTGTTGACACACGCACTGTCACATCTTGAACCCCATTGACACCACTCAATACCTTACGTACTTGTTCTAAACGAGGTTTTGCTCTCAAATTAGGTACAAACAAGGTCGTTAAAATAGTCTCTGGCGCTTTCTCCAATGAAAAACCTAACTGGCTGACGGCAGATACCAAACACTTTAACACCGCCTGAGAATCTACCATAGCGGTCAATGTTTTAGTTGAATAATCAACATAAACACGACTCACTCCCGTTAATTGCCGTGTTTGTTCTTCAATTTGATTAACCGCATCCAAAGCATATAAACCGTTAATTTTGTAAATATATTGCTGCATAAACAATTCAAAACTCCAGAAACTTACTGAGGAATGGAAATCAAGTGACGGCCCCATTCCCAACGTCATAACAACAATTTTTAACTATTTCAAACGACTATTTAAAAACAGATGCCAACACTATATAAACCATCAGCTTCACCCGTCTATTATCGATAAATTAAACATGAATCAACGACGCTTAAAATAACCTAAAGTATATACATCATCAATCACACACACCAGATTCCACTCATAGCATCGCCTTAAACATCAACAACCAACGCTTATACCTAAATAGAATATGCAGCAATTATACCTACAACAAATCGTTAAAAATGGATAGACTAAATAAGCGCAACAACTGAGTTCTCACAAGCCAATAAGCTCAATAACCTAGAGTTTAGCGCGGGTATCTACAGTAAAAAGCACTGAAAACTATAGACGAATATTCAATGTGGTTTATAATAGCGACACTTTAACTACCTTGATGCTGACAATATATCGAGCACCAAAACCGGAGAGGTTTATGACACTAAATGGAATTAAGCGTAGACATTTTGCACACTTTATCATTGGCTTAGCCAGTTTTATTAGCAGCGGTTGCGCAACGATCGAAAACCATAAAACAAATGGCGATGAAGACACCAGCCAATTCAATCACGTGACGACGGCGGCAGCAATTGATCAAATAGAAAGGGCACTCGATCAGGCGAAACAAGAAGACCTGCCGTTTTTAGCCCCCCAGCACTTCAGTATGGCAGACAATGCCCTGAAGGAAGCCAAGCAATTACTAACAGAAAATGCCTCACGCGAGAAAATCGTGCAAAAAGTTGCTGTTGCAGACGCCGTTATTCGCAGTGGTAAAAAAGTCAAACAAAATATAAAAACCATTTTAGGTGACGCACTAACATTAAAACAAAACTTAGAAACATACAACGCACCTAAAACCTATGGACGGGAATACGACACACTGGTTAGCCGCTTAGAAGCCATCATCCAACAAATAGAAAACGGCAAGTCAGAGAAGGCGGCTGAAGGTCACACCGCCTTGGTAAAAGATTTACGCGAATTGGAAGTACGCTCCATTATTCAAACAGCATTAGGCGAGGCAAAAGAAACATTACAGCGCATACAATATCGCAACGGTGAAACTTTAGCCCCATTCACCTATCAAGACGCAAAAAACGTCGTCGAAAAAGCAGAAGTTTTTATCTACACCACCCCTTACGATACTAAAGCCATCGAACGCATTAAGCAGGAGGCCTTGTTTGCCACTAAACGTGCGTTATATATCACCGAAGAAGTCGCCGCTTTGAGCCACAAAGCCAATGTTTCTTTAGAACAAGTCATATTAGATGAAGAATATCGACTATTCCGCATTGGTAGAATATTGTCCACCGCCGATTTCAGAAATAACTCGCTCGAAGTGCAATCGGAAATGCTGGCGAATGCAGCAAAAACACTGCTAGAAAAAGAGACCCACACCGAACAATTAATCACAGCCCTAAAACAAACCATCGACCGAACCCAAAAAATAACCCATCAGCTCAGCTCCATGACTGAGTCTGTCAACCGCTTGAAAAAAGAAAAAAGCACTTGGATAGCGACCCAAGCACAGTTGGGCGTAAAAATTCACACACTACAAGCTCAGTTAAAATCTAAAGAGCGATATGCAAGCAATATAGCTAAACCACAGCACTCACGGCAAACCCATCCCACGCCAGCGCCATTCATCACCCAAGCTAACAGCACATTCACCGCAGAAAACCAACACAAAGAAGTCACCGCATCACAAATTAAGCCAACCAATCAGCCGGCGACAAAATCACCCGAGCCAACAAATACATCATCGGATACTCACCTCGGTCATCATTCGAAAGCACCCACTCAAGCAAATAATAATAGCGCACCATCCGACAATGCGATACCTGTTGCACAACTCAGTCACAATCATGGTGAAATTGAGGAACGTGACCAAATTGTCTTGATTCCCGCCCAAGATATTGTGAGTGAACTCAACGCGGTTAACCTGTCAAAAATCACCCAAGAAGAAAAAATAGACGAGGCAAAAACAACACCGATTGAGTTCATCACGAAAACCTCAGCCATCTACCAAGAAACAGATCAATTATCAACCTTCCCTTCTCTGACTAAACCATCGAGCAATGATAAAGCAAGCATGGTATCCGAGATCGATGATACCAACGATATTGATACATTCATGAATCCCGAAATGTAGCAAATATACGAGGGGCATGAGCCCAAAATAACTCTCCGAGTTTCTACGCTAAGTACATAGTGAAGATTAATTCATCATTCATGGCATTCATTGTTTGACTATTCTAGAATACCCACTCAAATCTAATTTTTAGGACATAACCTTGCCACAAGGTTATCTCACGTTAATAACTAACGGGTAGTCACAATGAAGACATTAACTGTTAATTTGGGTGACCGTAGTTACCCCATTTTTATTGGAAAGGGATTATTGGGCCAAGCGGAGCTAGTCTTGCCCCACGTGCATGGAGAACAAGTGATGGTGGTGACTAATAAGACCATCGCCCCTCTCTACCTGAAAAAAACCCTAGACATGTTTCGCTCCCATCAATGCCATCACCTTATTCTGCCCGATGGCGAAGTATATAAAAATTTAGAGGTTCTCAATCAACTTTTTGATGAGCTGTTATTAAACAAATGTGATCGAAACACAACACTCGTCGCCTTAGGAGGCGGCGTCATTGGTGACTTAACCGGCTTTGCGGCCGCTTGCTATCAACGGGGCGTACCGTTCATCCAGATTCCTACCACCTTATTAGCTCAAGTCGATTCTTCCGTCGGTGGAAAAACCGGCGTCAATCATGCTCAAGGTAAAAACATGATCGGTGCTTTTCATCAACCCAATTGTGTCATTGCGGATACGGATACACTCGATACACTCGACGACCGGGAACTGAGTGCAGGGCTTGCTGAAGTCATTAAATATGGCTTACTCGGCAATCTTGAGTTCGTTCATTGGCTAGAAGATAACATGAACGATTTGTTAGCACGCAATCCCCAAGCATTGGCCTTTGCCATTGAAGTATCGTGTCGGGAAAAAGCGGCAATTGTTGCTGAAGATGAACGAGAACACGGCAAAAGGGCGCTGTTAAATTTAGGCCATACTTTTGGGCATGCCATCGAAACCGGCGTGGGCTACGGCAAATGGCTCCATGGTGAAGCGGTAGGCACAGGCATGCTCATGGCAGCCGATCTCTCTCACCGTTTAGGCTGGATAACGGATAAAGATTTACATCGAGTAGACAACCTCATTGATCGAGCACAACTGCCCACCCGCTCTCCCGCCAGCTTAGACGAACATAAGTTTTTCGAGTTAATGACCCGCGATAAAAAAGCGAAAGCTGGACATATCCGGCTTGTTTTGCTAAAAAAAATGGGCCAAGCCGTACTCTGTGACGATTATGATGATGCATTACTGCAACAGACGTTACGAGACCATCATGCCATTGCCAAACAATATGGCTTAAGGGTATGACACACCCACTGGCCCCTTATGCGGTATCCGTTTCTCACTCCAAAGGACGACAGTATCAAGAACCCAGCCCAGGTTATCGCACTGAATTCCAGCGGGATCGCGATCGCATTATTCATTGTACCGCCTTTCGACGACTTGAATACAAAACCCAGGTTTTTGTCAATCATGAGGGCGACCTATTTCGTACCCGCCTCACCCATTCGATTGAGGTCGCTCAAATTAGTCGTGCCATTGCTCGCGCACTCAAACTCAATGAAGATGTCACCGAAGCCATCGCACTCGCCCACGACCTAGGTCACACCCCCTTTGGCCACGCAGGGCAAGATGCCTTAAACGAAAGTATGAGTCCATTTGGTGGCTTTGAACATAACTTGCAATCTTTGCGCGTTGTCGATCATTTGGAGGAAAAATATGCTGAATTTGATGGCCTCAATCTCACCTTTGAAACACGAGAAGGTATTTTGAAACATTGCTCAGCAAAAAATGCCCAGCAACTGGGTGAATTAGGGTTACGCTTTACCCACAATACACAGCCAAGCCTAGAAGCCCAGCTCACTAATCTATCAGACGAAATCGCTTATAATAATCACGACATTGATGATGGACTAAGAGCTGGACTCATTACCACCGAGCAATTAAGCCAGGTTCGATTATTTCAAGCACAGTTCGAACAAGTGACCAAACTTTACCCTAAACTATCTTCCAAGCGTATTGCCCATGAAGTGGTGCGCCGCATGATTAACTGCCTGGCGAGTGATCTCATTAAAACAAGTCTAGTTAACATCACAAACGCAGCACCCGAAACAATCGACAATATCCGCCAACACAAACAAACGTTGATCAACTTCAGTGATCCGATAAAAGAATTGAATTTAGAGTTAAAACAGTTTTTGCGACAAAATATGTATCGTCATTACCGAGTATATCGCATGACAAAAAAAGCAAAAAAAATCGTACAGGGATTGTTTAACGTATTCATTGATGACATTCAGCTAATGCCGACAGAACATAACCATAAAGCCCAACAAGCAGAAGCAGAATATGGCCACCATGGACGCGCTCGCATGGTATGTGATTATATCGCCGGCATGACAGATCGTTACGCCATCAACGAATACAATAAACTGTTCGACCCTATTGAGCTCACATGAAAAAACTAAAACGGCTTGGTAAGCAATATCGGTTCCGCCGCAATATAGATCTCAATAAAATACACTTTAATTTCGTAGGGGAATGAGGATCTAATGCGCATTTATATGCAACATACCACCAAGCCAATACTCCGCCCCAAATTTTACCAACTTTGCCTAGACCCTGATCTATTTGAAGGCTGGCTGCTCGTCAAAGAATGGGGATTTCAAGGCTCCCCTGGGCGAATAAAAAAAGAACATTATTCACATCAATCCGACGCAGAAGAAGCCTTAATCAAAGCCAGAGATAACCAACTTAAACGGGGTTACCGAGTTGTTTTTGTGCAAGGAGCCACCCCACCTTAGCCAACCAATCTAACTCCCCAGAAGACTGTCCGAGAATGGAAAGCTCCCTAACAAATAAGCAATGAATGCATCGAGTTTAACCAATTGGGCTATGCTCAAAAAAATTTCACCAGCACGTGTCAACGTCTATAAATAAAGCAGTACGCCATAAACAACCCTGACATTCGCGCAAAAAATATCCTAGGTGGCTTTTTTCATCATATTAGAGTAAATTTACCAATATCTGTATCTCTCTCAATATGTGCGTATTCATTGCTAAAATCGCTTGTTTTATTAACAATATGAATAGAGCCTATTCGATATGAGCAAACTTTCAAGATTTATTATTGACCATGTAGAAAAGATATCAAGTAAAATTGCACACGCCTTTTCTAAAAATCTCCTTTAGTAAGGAGACACAATCCATGACAAAACCTAAGAATCATTGCTCCTACGCAGGTCAAGCAATACAACCCAGCGAAAAGCACAGCAACAATTATCTCTACGCTTCAAATTAACTCCGCTCATTGAGGAACCCACGGTGAAATATACTAAACAACGAGTTCAAACGTCTTCTCGCTATCAAGATAACCGATCACTCTATCATCATAATAGACAGCCTATCCATCAAAAGACTCGTGGTATATCATTGCAAATCATCACCAAACCCATCACCGAGCTGTTCAAACGGGCCTCGCATAGCTTGTTAAAAAAGCAAGCCTTAAAAAGGCCAAACAATCGCTTCCGCAAAACAGCTCCGGTGAATTACAAACTCATCGCTCTCGCCCTTGCCATCGTGATTTCAGGTATTTTTCTGATCGGTGATAACGATGACGTACCGCCTACCACTGAACAAGAAACAGTCACAAGCAATCAGTCAGAACTTAGCGAACCACATCGTGAACAATCATTAGAAATGCCAAATGAAACACTCACAACGGAAACAACCATAAGTGAACAGCAAACCATCGCGCCACTCGACCCTGATCCAGTCACTCTAGCAGATGAAACAGAAGCCGTCTTAGTACCATCACCAACAACCACACCGATAATTTCATCCACGCCCACAAGCCAATTTGAGGAAGCGGAAAATCTACCCCCGATCACAACCGGATCCGAGCAAAACCCCGTATCTGCTGACACAATACGCCAAGAACATTGGATCCTCCAACAAAACCCGAAAGAATACACCCTACAACTATTAGCGACGATTAATGAAACATCGCTCATTGACTTCATCAAAAAGCACAATATTCAAGCTGAAGTCGCTTATTATCGAAGCAAAAAAAGTGGTAAAACCTGGTATTCCTTAGTCTATGGTACTTATAATACGTATTCACTCGCACAACAAACCGTTCAAGAATTACCGCCAAAGCTCAAAAAGTTAAAACCCTGGGTAAGAAATTTTAGTCAAATCCAGAAACGAATAAAATAGCAGCGCCCCGTTTTTCATGACAAACCCGATTAATTCACTTGCCGCACATGCACTTTAATAAATAGTGCATGTGCTACTCGCTACGGCCATCAAGTCGAAAAACAGTTAACCAATTTAAACCGTCCTTGGCATCCAATCGACGCTTGTATTAAGTGGTGTTA
>CAYUAI010000011.1:0-74121 GCA_964442745.1 uncultured Chromatiales bacterium | reverse complement strand
TGAATAAGATTTGTTACACTGTAGTGTATAAAACTAAGGACGAGCTAGGGTATATGAGTTAACCCTAACGTTTCAAAAAAGCGAGTATTCGTTCTTAGAGGCGGAAAATAAAGCCGTGTAACGGTTATTTAACCCGTTTTTTCTGACATGTTAGGGTTAGACCATCCGCTAGCGGATGGTGTTTGAAGGGGGAGTTTAATCGCTCTAAAAAATCATCCGTTACGGGTTTTTTAATTATTGTAATGCTTCGATGGTTTCCGGCATATACCGTTTTATCGCGTGCCGCACGCCGCCAATGACCGCTGTATTATCGGTAAATACGGCGAGAATATCGTCGAGTACGGTGGCCATGATGACTTTACCGTCGGCAAATTCGGAAAGGTATTGATTCATGCTACCTAAATTAAACTCTTTGCCTAAACTTTCTACGGTACCAACAGCGGTTGCAACGATAGCCCCCAATGCATCCATATCAACTTCGGCATTACTGCTGCTTTCGATGACAAAACCATCTCGGCCTACGATGGCGACCGCAGTGACACCTTTTACTTTTAAATATTCACCAAGAATATGTGTTAAACGATTTGACATGAGATATTCCTTACTATAAAAGAACCTAAATATCTGTGAGTGCCATTTTATTCGTGCGGACGCTTGCGCAAAGCTATCGCATGAATTCATCGGCCCACAGTTTTTTTAATTATGAATAAAAATAAGACCTGAATGTGACATGTTGATTGATCTCAGCAAGCGATGCATCGTCGCTGATAATCCAACTATTTTAATAAAACATTTAATGTTGAGTAATGATGTTCCTCCTTAATTTGGGCGGCTTTTTGCAGACATGTATTGCCACGTAAATGTATCGTTTTAACGCTTAATTATTATTGTGGTGAGTATATATTTTTAATCCATTCAATGATATCCATTTGAGTGACATTGGGGAGATAATTTTCTTTTAAAACTTGGAGTGAGCCCAGTTCACTTTGGTCGGGCAACAAACGGGAGGCTTGACCGGCACGATAGATTTGACTTTGGGGCAATTTTTCTAAACAGACAAACAGGTTTTCTTCGATATTAGTCTGGGTGAGGGTGTTTTGTTCAACGTTGAGTAGCACCGCAGATAATTCGCCTAGCAATGGGCGTAATTGTATCCCCGAGTCTAACAAATTAACGGCGATGCCAGTAATATAGACGACGTGATGACGGGAGGCACTGATACGTAGTAAGGCGGCGTTTATTTCGCGGGTTGATTGTTCGTTGGTAAATTGTAACTCTTTATTGGATAAAAATGAAAATAATTTTTTTATATACGCATCGTCACTTAATATGGCGATTTTGGTGGTGACGACTTGGCTTGCTGTGCTCAAGGCAAACGTATGTTGTAGTTCATTAAGGCTAAGTAGTTTACAAAAGGCACCTTTAAGCAATTGCTCTTCAATTTTTTGTACGGCATTGGCAGATAAAGTGGTTGATGGATTGTTGATTGCCAAGCTGGCTTGTTTGTCACCCAAATAGTGATTGATGATTTCGCGAGTTATTTCCTCAGCTTGTAACCAATCATCATTTTGAGACGCGAGGCGGGCTAGCTCTAATTCTTGAGTAAATTTGTTTTGTTGATTATGGGTATCATCAAGATTGATGCACGATGTTCCCGTGAGTATTTTTTCTAAAAAATGAATGGTGGCATTTGAGCTATTTAGCCGCGCCGCTTTTTTATCGGAATAAGTTTGTTCCATTGTTCTCAAATTGTGTGTTATTTTCTCAAGCAAGATAGCCGTATATTCGGTGCTTTTTTTATCGAGTAATTTGCGTGTTTCTGCTAACAATTCTTGAGTTGATAAGGATGTCTCCTGAAATGCTTTATCAACACCCCAGCGTAATAGTGCGCGAAATTGTTTGTGTGATAGCCGGAAATCGTGCTCAAGCTGTTCGAGTTGTTCTATATCGTATTCTTCTTCTGGTAACATCTTTATGTGCTTCATCAATTAGATGGGTTGAAAAATATCACTTATGCATCCGTTTGTCATGCGGTCTTGGTTTCGCAGACAAGTAGGTTATAACAAATATTTCATTATACACGCAATGTTTATGCTCTTGTTTATATTAACGTCAAAATTGTTACTAAGCCAATACGCTAGCAACGGCAAATAGGGGCGGAGCAGTGATAATGGCTTGTCTTGTAAGCTGAAAATGTATTGTTAGGTGGCTCCATTGCGATGCTGGGCTGGTTAACAAGAGAGCTATTTCGCTGATAATTTAGGTGGGTAGACGGGTGAGTTAGGGGAGGAGGATTAATGATGCTGTTTTGCATACAGTTTTTGCAAAGTATTAACAACACGATAATGATTTTTCGCTGTTGTTTTATTCTATTTGATAATTTTTTGTGCGATTATGTACGAAAAGAGAGGTAAAGGCAAGCGCTGTTATTTTGGAGGGTGAATGTTGTGTGCCAAACAAACACAATTGAAAAATAAATCGTTTTGGAGAAAGCTATCTTTGACAACGGTGCTGTTACGGTAGTGGCTTGGGAGTGTTGATGTCGAGTGAGTGGTGGTGTTTTGTCAGTAGCTGTGTCGGTGTAATAAAGCGAATTTTACCAAGTACCGTGATCGAGATTTTAGGTGATCCGTAAGAAAAAGATGATCCCATTGTCAGGCATTGAATGAAGATGTTGTTAAAAGGCATTACCTCAAATTATTTCGTCTTGTCAGCCGTGGTAAAAATTTTATTTATAGATTATTTACTAAGTTTTATTTAAACTCACAAAAAAATAAATTGATTGTTTGAGTGGTTCGTTACAAAGTGGGTTTCTCGTTGGGGCGAGACATTACTGTTTATCAAAATAACAAAGGTAAATAATGTAGGATTTATCCTACCCAGGCGTGCTACATACGATTTTTTGCTTTGCTTGATATATTTTTTAAGGTAATAGAATGTACGAACAGTACTTTGGATTAAAGAGAGCCCCATTTCGCTTAGCGCCTGAGCCCGACATGTGTTTTTCTGGGAAAGGGTATGTTGACGCGTTAGCCTGTTTGACGAACGCGATACAAGATTATCAAGGTATTATTATCCTATCAGGTTTTCCGGGAACAGGGAAAACAGCCTTGATGCGCCAGGTCGCCGAGGCGGCTATCGTCCCCGGAACCACCATTTGTCGGATTAATCGAGCTAATGTTACAGAGCTAGAGAAAACGCTGGAAGCTGAGCTAAATAATCGATGGAAATTATCAGCGCATGATCAAGCGACGGAATTAAGTGTTGAACAAATTCTATTGGCCAGCGCTGAGCAAGATAAACATATTCTGATTATCATTGATGACGCACAACGCTTATCCACTGAAGACATCAACTTTTTGGTTGGGTTAGTTTCGGAAAATCGCAGCGTGATGTCATTTTTTAAAATAATTCTTGTCGGTCATGAAAAGCTCGACGAATTTTTTAATCTTGATGATTTGCGTGAGCAATATCAATTAACTTTTGTTCATTGTGAATTGACGGCATTGGAGCGGCATGAAATCAAGCCCTATGTCATGCATCGTTTGGAGAAAGGCGAGTGGAGTGGCCAGCCGAGTTTTGATGATGCAATCTATGCGTTTGTTTATCAAGCAACTAAAGGCATTCCACGCCGAGTGAATTCTTTTTTTGATCGCTTGCTGCTATTTATCTATCTGGAAGGGAAGGGGTTTGTTGATTATTCGATTTTAAAAAAATTTAGTGAAGAATTATTAGAGGAAATTCAGCTCGAAAAATCTCCTGATGTGGATGTTTATGATTTGCAGCAAGCATTGAATGATAACGATGACAAACCCAATGTCGTTCATGTGGATGAGGAAGAGACGCCGTTAGACAAAAAAATGGTGGATATTCCGGTAAATACGCCACCATTATTGGAAAGCGCGGTTAATGATATTGCTGTTCACGATTCGCGATTCGCGCACATTAAAAAATGGTTAGTCGTCTTAATCAGTATGATTCTTGTGCTGATTCTTGTGTTTTTTATTCTTTCAAAAAATAGTTACCAACAAGCACGGCTATCGACTGATAGCGGCGTGCTGCTAAGCGACAATGTGAAACAAGAGATAAAACAACCCACTTTTGCAGCAAAACAAGCGGAAAGCGTAGCCATCGTAGAAAAAGAGCGCGATGGATCGTATGACACGATAGCGTCATCCGAGCTGCCGGAGTCAGTTTCTAACCTGTCTGAAAGTGCCATGCTAGGAAGGGTGCTACCTGAAGAGCCCGCGTTTGATGACGATGAGGGTGTCGAGTCGCTACCGCCTGTCACGAGCCATGCGAAGCCACTTGATATTGATCCACTCGATCCCTCACGAGCCAAGTATTTTTCAGAAAAAACAAAGTCTCAAAAAAATATCGAGCAACACACGACGAAAAAGGCAGATAACGCCATTCAGGCTGAATTCAATCAACAGTCAAAACCAACCACAGGAACTCAAGAAGAAACAGAAAAAATCAAAAAATCAAACAGCGAACCAACAATCGCCGTCAACATTCCTCATTCCACTATTACCCCTCGTAAAACTAATTCAGCCAGTGTTTCGTCAGAAATTGAGCTTGCTAAGCGAAGTGATTCAAGGGTTGTGATGCTCAAGCGATCGATAAATCGTCAATCGCCTGCTCGAATGGTAGAGCCAATAGAAAATATACCTATCTCTGAGGCGGGGATGGCTGCTGCACCGACAGATGAGGACTTAAAAGAGTTAATTATTTTTTTAACGCGTTCATATAAGACGGGTGAAATTGATGAATTTTCTGATTTGTTTGTGGCAAATGCTGTCTCTAATGGAAGTTTTAACCGAAAGCAAATCAGAGATGATTATGAGAGCTTGTTTAACAGCACGGACCAGCGCCAGATTGACATCAAAGATCTGATTTGGACTAGAAATGGGTTAGATGCATTGGGTATTGGCACGTTTGAAATTTTTATATCCAAAAAAAACGGCGATGAGGCGGAGAAGTTTCATGGCGAGATTGTGATTGAGGTGCAAAAACAGCAAACAAAAACCCAAATAAAAAAATTGTTCTATCGTTATAATGTGGCATCATAATGTCGGGTGAGTCTTGCTAAAGCATGTCATGGGGGTCCACATCTAAATTCCAGCGCACTTTTTTTGCGAGCGGAAGTGTTGGGATGTGATGAATGCAAGCGTGTAGCAATTGATGTATGGATTGGCGATTGTCGCTAAGAATAAGGAGTTGCGCACGGTATTTGCCGGCTCTTTTTTCGATAGGGGAAGGCACTGGGCCTAGGCAGCTTCCTTGAAATTGATCGAGATGATTAGCCAATAGTTGTTTGAGTTGGTTTAAGAAGTCGATGGGTAATGTTTCAGTGATGGCTTCTGCGCGGAATAACGCGGCAAAGGTAAAGGGCGGCAGGGCGGTCACTTGTCGTTCTTGTAAGGCATAATGGGAAAACACGCTATACCCCTCTTTAATCAGTCGATTTAACATGGGGTGCTCTGGGTGATAAGTTTGAATAATCACATGTCCTGCTTTGCTGCCTCGGCCGGCACGGCCTGCCACCTGGGTGATCAGTTGTGCCATTTTTTCGCTGGATCGAAAGTCGCTACCAAACAGTCCTTGGTCAACATCTAATAGGCCAACTAAGGTGACATTAGGGAAGTCGTGTCCCTTGGCTAGCATTTGGGTGCCGATAATGATCTGGCTTTTGCCGGTGTTGATTTTTTCTAATAAGTTCTGTAAGGCATTTTTTCGTTGGGTGGTGTCACGGTCGATACGGATGACATCATGCTCAGGAAAATGTGCGGTCAAGATATCTTCGATTTTTTCTGTGCCACTGCCAAGGCCGCGCAAATCCAGGCTGCTACAGCTTGGGCATTGTTTGGGCAATGTCTTGGTGTAGCCGCAGTGATGGCAACGTATTAATTTTTTCGCTTTATGGATAGTCATGTGACTATCGCAGCGATGGCAATCCATGATCCAGCCGCATTCGTGACAAATTAAGGTCGGCGCATAACCTCGCCGGTTTAAAAAAAGCAAGACTTGTTCTTGGCGTTGTAAGTGTTGTCCCATGATGTTGAGCAAGGCGACGGAGATATTGGCGGTCATTGTTTGGCCTCGCAAATCCAAGATATCGATGGTGGGTTTGCGAGCGAGGCCGGCTCTATCGGGCAAGTCCAAGGCGGTGTAGCGCTTTTTTTGTACATTGATGAGGCTTTCAAAAGAAGGCGTGGCAGAGCCCAGCAATATGGGAATATTGTGACGTTGGGCGCGTAGGATGACCGCATCCCGTGCGTGATAACGTAGGCTATCTTGCTGTTTCAAAGAGTTGTCATGTTCCTCATCAACAATAATCAGACCAAGGGCTTTAAATGGCGTGAAAATAGCCGAGCGAGTACCAATCAGGATCGCAATATGACCTAATTTCGTTTTTTGCCAGGCTTGCCAGCGTTCAGTTTCGTTAAGATTGGAATGCATTAACGCGACCGGTGCACTAAATCGCGCTTCAAAGCGTTTAACGAGTTGTGGCGTTAAGCCAATTTCCGGGATAACGATAAGCGCTTGTTTGTGTTGTTTGAGGGTATGCTCTACCACCCTTAAATAGACTTCTGTTTTGCCACTGCCAGTGACGCCATTTAATAAAAAACAATGAAATTGATGGGGCTGGTTAACGATGTGATCGACCGCCGATTGTTGTGCATCATTGAGCGTGGGCAGGGGAGGGTGGACTAACCGACGAGGGTTGATGGTCGGTGGCTGGACCTGGTTCACGGGGAGTGATTTTTCTATCACCAAACCTCGTTTCACCAGTCTTTGAATGGTACCTGCCCAGTTTTTGTCATGGGTTTGCAGGGTATTTCGCGTGACACCATCAGGGGTATGGCGCAATAAATGAACAAACGCGATTTGCTTAGGGGCACGTTTGAGCTTGCTCAGTTGCTCTTCATTGATTTCATTGGCTAAAAACCAGCGAGTTTCTATGGCTGAAGCCTGAACATTGGTTCGTTTTAAAATGTTAGGTAAGGTGGTGAAAATCGTTTCACCTAAAGGATAGTGATAATATTCACTGAGCCACTGAATCCAAAGCAAGTGTTCCGGGCTAATGATGGGCTCTACATCTAGGCAGCGGATGGCTGCTTTCAGTTGGTAGTGACTGGGCGGTGGTTTTTTTTTTAGATCAATAAGTAACCCAACTGTGGTGGTTCTACCAAATGGCACACTGAACCGCATGCCAGGACGCAGATGTTGTTCGATATAACCGTCGGGAGGTAGGTAATCAAATGTTTTATAGAGCGGGACCGGAACAGCGATCTCTAACGTTAGAATTTCTTGCATCTCACTATTATATACAGGTCCCCTGTGACTGTGCAGTGTTGTTATTCATGTGGGCGTGATTGGTCATGATAAAGCCAGTTCGTGAGGTAACGGCTGTAAGTCGGTGAAATTTGATAATGAATTGATCGTATCCGTTGTCGCCGCTTAATTGATAATATTCAGTGTATCGGCGAGACTGAGTGATTCATATAGCCTGTGGATAAGTTTGTGGATTAAATTTGAATAACTTGTTAAATCAATATTTATGCACGGTTATATTGCTGTGCCAGCCCGATTGGTTTTATATAACTATCTAAAAACAAAGCAATATTTTTTTTTGAAAAAAAATAGTTGAATTATGCATCATTCTTGTGTCGGGCTTGACAGTTTTGTATAACTGTGAATAACACGGTGGAGAGTGAAAGAGTTAATTTGGGATTATTGGGCTAAGGAGTATCTTTGAAAGAGTTAATATTGGGCGGCATGCGGTCAGGTAAAAGCCGGATTGCGGAAGAGCGAGCCGGTCAGAGTGGTTTGGATGTTGTATATATTGCGACCGCTACCGCCTTGGATGAAGAGATGCGCGAACGTATTGCATTGCATCAAAAGCGTCGTCCAAAAAATTGGCAATTAGTGGAAGAATCTCAAGCGGTGGGGCAAGTGATTAATCGTTGTGCTGATCCCGCGCATTATCTAATCGTTGATTGCTTAACGTTGTGGCTATCGAGTTTTTTACTGAGGGCGTCAAATGAGCAATGGGGCGACACGAATCCATTTGAGGAGCCTATTTATCGTACTGAACGGCAACGTTTGTTAGCCGCATTTGCGGCCTGCCAAGGTACCATCAGCATCGTAAGTAATGAGATCAATATGGGACTGATTCCGATGGACCGAATGACTCGATTTTATTGTGATGAACTCGGCTTATTACATCAGATAATTGCCCAACAGTGTGATGGGGTGACGTTAGTGGTCGCGGGTATTGCTCACGCGATTAAATCACCGGCTTCGCTGTGCGAGCAGTGATGCTACGGCCTTTTTTCATTGCGGTACAGTTGTTAACACGTTGTCCTGTGCCGGCCCAGTATGATATTGGCCCGTTAGATTTGGGGCGCTCGGTGTTGTATTATCCGATGGTTGGTCTTTGCATCGGAAGTCTTTTGACTCTAGCGCAATATTTATTGAGTGGCGTGGATGCGATATTGCAAAGTGCCTTGCTATTGCTGATTTGGGTGATGGTGACCGGGGCTTTGCACCTTGATGGCTTGGCCGATAGTGCAGACGCTTGGCTCGGGGGGTATGGTAGTCGGGAAAAAACGCTGCATATTATGAAGGACCCTCAATGTGGCCCCATGGGCGTGGTGGTGGTGGTGCTTGTCTTACTGATTAAATACGCCAGTCTTGTGGTGGTGATTGAGCATGGTCTGCCCGTCTATCTGGTTGTTGCGCCATTTGTCGCAAGAGCGTTAATCATTTGGTTGTTTTTAACGACGCCTTATGTGCGTGCCGACGGTATCGGTGCCATGCATGCGACGTATATTCCGCGTACCCAAGCAAAAATTATATTAGCGGTTTGTGTGGCAGGGTTTGTTTTATCGCAAGGGATTGTTGTCCTGTTACTGATTGTGATGTTCGCCTATGTTTTACGCCATTTAATGCGCACCAGATTGGGAGGGACCACCGGCGATACGGCAGGTGCCTTAATAGAAATGACCGAAGCATTTGCTTTGGTGATGTTAACGCAATGGTAGGAAAATAGATTGATGGGACATCGATTAACAAAAATTTATACACGGACCGGAGATCAGGGAACAACAGGCTTAGGCAATGGTCAGCGTATTGCGAAAAGCCATCGCCGAGTGGCAGCGATGGGGACGGTAGATGAATTAAATAGCGTACTTGGATTGCTTTTGTGTGAGCAGATATCTGATCATATCCGAGATATTCTGCAGTATGTACAGCATCGATTATTCGATATTGGTGGTGAACTAAGTATTCCAGGGCATTGCATTATTACTGAACAAAATATCGAACAACTGGAAGTTTGGATGGATCATATGAATCGTCAATTGCCGCCTTTAAAAGAGTTTATTTTGCCCGGAGGAAGTCAGGCGGCGGCGATGAGTCATTTGGCTCGTACGGTGTGTCGGCGAGCTGAGCGTTGTGTGATTCAGCTGGCGGAAGAAAAAGAGGCATTAGTGTCAGCGCATAGCATGGCGTATTTAAATCGATTATCGGATTTGTTATTTGTGTTGAGTCGTCAGTTAAATCGCGAACACAATGTGTCCGATGTATTTTGGCAAAGGACCTAGGCAAGTATGGAGGCAATGGTTTGTTTGCTGGCTGTACTCATGGATATGTGGCTGGGTGAACCGAAACGTTTTCATCCCTTAGTGGGTTTTGGGTTATTAGCCGGTGTGGTTGAAAAATGGTTTTATGGTGCTGATGATAGCCGTGTCTTCGCCAGAAAACTCAGAGGAAGCATTGGTGTTTTCGTTTTGATATTTCCTTTGATGGGATGGCTTTATTTGCTGTTGCAATGGGATACAGGCCGTATTTTTATTGAAGTGCTGGTGCTTTATCTCGCCATTGGTATGACTAGTTTAGAACAGCATGCACGAGCGGTAGCGCTTGCCTTACTGAATGGTGATATTGAACTAGCAAGAACCAATGTTGCTAAAATTGTTAGTCGGGATTGCCGTGATCTTGATGCAAGTCAGGTGGCAAAGGCGACGATTGAATCGGTGTTGGAAAATGGCAGTGATGGTATCTTTGGGGCGATTTTTTGGTATCTGATCTTAGGCGCCCCTGGGGTGTTAATGTATCGCCTAGCGAACACCTTGGATGCGATGTGGGGGTATCGTAATGCTCGTTATCAAGACTTTGGTTGGGCGGCCGCACGGTTTGATGATTTAGTTAACTGGCTGCCCGCACGGTTAACAGCATTGAGCTATGCCTTACTTGGTGACACGGCTACGGCTTTTGTTTGTTGGAAGAGGCAATCTCGTCAATGGGAGAGTCGCAATGCCGGTGCGGTGTTAGCCTCCGGTGCGGGTGCGTTGGCATTAAGTTTAGGCGGGGTCGCCTATTATCAAGGGAGAATACATAAGCGGCCATTACTTGGCGAGGGGGCCATGCCGAAAACAAGAGACATTGGCCGGGCCATGTTACTGGTAAAAAATGGCGTATTGTTATGGTTAGGCGTGATTGTTATCACTGCGAGCAGTATTCATTATTTTCATCAATCATAACACCGACATTGGGTGATCACAGGAGGCAATGAGAATTCTCGGCCTTATTCATCGTTTCGGCCACCCTACCGGCTCAGAGCTATCGGCGAAGAGGGGGTGGTACGATCCGATGGTTTGGAAAATTAATGATCGTAAGGTGATAAAATTGGCCGAGATGATGATCAAGGCTAAATTCTCCATACCATGTTACGCATTGGTCATTAACAAAAAATCCTTGAGTCATACACTAAAAATGATGGGAATGCGATTGTTGCGTCAACAAGATTATCCGAAAGGCAAATTTACCTTAGCGTTTTTTGGGGATGGTGATGAATCGGACAATACCGTGATTGAATTAACTTGTAACTGGGGAGTGGATCGCGATGATATCGAGTCAAGGGATGGCTCGATGGTGTTTGCAGCAATGATGTCTATCGGGTGGCTGATGATATTAAACGCAAAGGCGGAAAAATAATCCGTGAGGTAGGCCCTGTGAATGCGGGCAATACTATGAATTGCGTTCGTCGAAGATCCCGATGGCTGTTAAATTGAATTCCCCGGTGCGGATTGTCATCGGGAAAAATCCTAGTCACCAAAATAAATCTTTTGATTTGTTCGCTTGAGTAATGTTCTGTCAATTGGGTGATTTAATGGGCAAACATGTATTTTTTTATATTAACGCTTGTTGAAACCTTTGGCTTCATATATGCTTCCGTCATATACCTTTTCATTTTATAACAATAAATTCAAAGTATGACGATTCAGATCATACTAAAATACTGTGGTGCTGATAGTGGCCTATTCAATATGTATTTTCGTATGAATATCGATCTTTGCGGGTCGGCAGCGATAATTTTTTCTGAATTGTTACCATAAAATAAACCCATCTTGTTTGTCTGTTTAGTGCTTATTAATCAGTAGATGGCTTAGTTATGTCGATGGCTGTATTTTTGTATTACAAAATTTCATCGCTAACTACATTCGTTACCTCAAATATATACCAGTAAATATCTAATGGGTTGTCAGCGGAGTAGGCGGCACAAAGTCTGTGAAAACGCATTCCTGAGACAATCGTTGTCCGAATTTATATGTGATTTATGTGCGTAAAATGAAAATGAGCTCATCGGTATTTTTTAATCCCTCAGGTAATTATCGAATATTAATTTATGCCTTAATACCCTTGTTATTGATTGGCGTGTTTTACGACGGCTTGACGGAAATGGTGTTTCGCTGGTGGACACGGGCTGAATATAACCACGGTTTTTTTATTCCGGTTATCAGTATTTTTCTGATTTGGTGGCAAAAAAAAGCTTTAGCTCAAGCTTTTTTAGAAGGTTCTAAAGCCGGTTATTGGATTATTTTTTTGGGTGGTTTGCTGCTATTGCTGGGTACCCTAAGTACGCTATATATTCTCGTCCAATATGCTTTTTTGATCACGTTGGTCGGTGTCATACTGAGTTTGTTCGGATGGTCCGTGATACGGTTGATTTGGGTGCCATTATTTTTTCTTATCTTCATGATTCCATTGCCTCCATTTTTGTATAACGGATTGTCTCAAGAGCTGCAGCTGATTTCCTCGCAATTAGGTGTGGCAGTGATTCGCTTGTTTTCTATCGACGTCTATCTCGAAGGAAATATGATTGATCTTGGTACGTACCAGTTGCAAGTGGTTGAGGCGTGTAGTGGTATTCGTTATCTTATGGCATTGACCAGTATTTCATTTTTATGTGCCTATTTATATCATGATGTCCTCTGGAAAAAGGCCGTTGTATTAATCTCTGCGATACCCATCGCTATTATGCTCAATGGTTTGCGTATCGGGGTTATCGGTATTTTGGTCGAATACTGGGGGCCGGACTTAGCGGATGGTTTTTTACATACCTTCGAGAGTGTCAGCTCATTTGTGGGTGGGTTAATGATTTTGATGCTAGTCATGGCATGGCTTGCCCGGATCGGTCAACCCAGCAAGAAGTTGTCCGATGTTTTTTATTTGCCTCGGCGACAAACCGATAATCCCTCCTTGCTAGCCACGGCAACGCAATCAAATTCGTCTTTATGGACATTCATTTTGCTGGTTTTGATGTTTTTCTTGTCCATTTTTTTGGTGACTCGGCCAGAGATTATACCAGAGCGGCGTGTATTTAGCAGTTTTCCTCAACAACTGGAAAACTGGCATGGATTGCGCGATCGGCTGGAGTTAAAACTCTTAGATTCGTTGAAACTCGATGATTATCTGGTGGCAAATTATTATACAGAAGATGATCGGCCTGTTAATCTTTATGTGGCGTACTATGGTTCACAACGCAGTGGCCAATCAGCCCACTCTCCGAGGTCGTGTCTACCGGGGGGGGGATGGAAAATCGAAACCTTATCTGACTATCAGGTACCTATTTCCACCGATGCACACCAGCGCTTAGCCGTGAGTCGCAGTGTGATTAGGAAAGGAGAGCATACTCAGCTGGTTTATTTTTGGTTTAAACAGCGTCATCGACACTTAACGAATGAATACTTGGTTAAATGGTTTTTATTCTGGGATGCATTAACGCAACGGAGAACGGATGGTGCGTTGATTCGTTTGGTCACCAAAATTGAGACCGATGAACCTTTAATTGAGGGAGATAAAAGACTGGCTAATTTTTTAAATGTGGTGGTTAACGAATTAAACCAATATGTCCCTGACTGAATCAGACTTGGGTACGAGTGAGTTTTGTGCCTATCTCTTCATTAACAGGATTAAAGGCGAAAAAACATACTTTAATAAATAAAATGCACATGAAAAAATATTATATTCAAGGCGTAATCAGTCTAATCATCGGGATGCTGTATATTGCATCGGGGTGCAGTAGCAGTGAAGAGCAATATGAAAAGTATTATTTTCGCGCAAAGACTTTGTATGAAAATAAAAAATTTGATAAAGCACGTGTCGCGGTTAAAAATGCGATTCAGCTGAATCGTCAAAATGCAGAAGCGCACTATTTGTTGGGATTGATTGAGGAGCAAAGAGATAACTGGCGCTCAGCGTTTGCCAATTTTTCTAGGGTTGTAACGATAGATGCGACTCATATAGGGGCGCTCAGCCATATTTCGGCGTTGTTTTTTATGGATCAAAACTATCAAGAAGCGAACCAAGTAGCAGATGACATACTCAATATTGATCCGCAGCAGACTGATGCGTTACTCATTAAAGCGTCTGTTTTATTGAATCAAGCTAAATTTAGTGAGGCCGAGCGTTGGGTAGACCAGGTGCTTTTTGTTGAACCGTATCAAGCGGCGGCGTTAAATTCAAAAGCAAAAATTTTGTTGGCGCTAAATAATGAGAAAAATGCTGAGCTTTTGCTCAAGAAAGGGATTGAAGAAAATAAAACCGATGTGCCAATGCGGGTTACGCTGTTGCAAATTTATCAGCAGCAGGGGCAACACCAGCGCGTCATCGAGTTATTTAATAAAATTATTGAGCTTGATCCATCCACTTTATTGTTTCGTTCGGCGTTGGCAAAATATTATTTGGAGCGAAAACAGCCTGAGCTAGCTGAAACTGTATTACGTCAGGCGCTGCATGATATATCTGGTCTGGAAAGTAAGCAGTTGTTGGTGGAGTTTTTAGCGAAAACGCAAGGTAACCAGGTGGCCGCACAAACATTGCTGCAATTTGTTGCCGCAGAAACGAGTGGGGTTTCGGTACGTTTTTCATTGGCGGAATTCTATCAGGCTATCGAACAGCCTGGCAAGGCGAGCGAGGTCTATCAGGACATTATCAATAGTGATACGGAAGATTTAGCGATAGAAAAAGCGAGAAAGAAACTCGCTGTATTACAAGTTGAGCAGGGGCGACCAGGGCAAGCGCAAAAAATATTGAATCAGGTGATCGAGCATAATCCTCGGGATAATGAAGCACTTTATTTGCGCGGTAACTTATTCTTGGATCGCCGTATTGCACAAAATGCGATCGATGATTTAAGGATAGTGCTTAAAGACGCGCCTAATAATGTGAAGACTGTGCTTGCGTTAGCGAAAGCGCATGTACTGAAAGGCGAGATGGGGCTGGCGCGGCAAGAGTTTAATCGTGCGATTGAAATTAGCCCAAGCTATCTACCGGCAAGAATTGAGTTAGCCGCGCTTTTTTTACGTGAGAAGGCATTTGACAAAGCAAGAGATGTTTATTTAGTAGGCCTAAAAACTTTCCCAAAAGCTGTTGAGCTGCTCACTAAATTAGCCGAAGTTGAAGTGAAAAGAAATAATTGGGTCACTGCCAAAGCCATTGCCAAACAAATTATTACTTTAGTCCCCAAGCATGCCACTGGGTATTATGTACTGGGTGCCGTTTTGGAAATGCAAGAAATGTATGATGAGGCCTTACAGCAGTTTGAATTCGCGTTACAGCGGCAGCCCCAGGCTAACAAACCGTTAGAGGGTGTGATTCGTGTGCTTCTGAAAGAAAACAAACTTGATGAAGCTGTTGATCGAGTCACAAGTATGTTGGATAAAGATGAAAAGAACGCAAATTTATATCCTATACTTGGCCGGCTGTATTTACAGAAACAAGCGAATGCTAAAGCCATTGAGATTTTGCAAAAAGGGCTAGATGTTAACCCAGTTTTGGCTGAATCTTACCAATTGCTCGCGTCGATTGATGTGGCTAAAGGTGATGCCGACCAGGCGATTGAGAGGCTGACTCAAGGGATAAACGTTGTTTCTCTGATGGATGGTTTGTTTTTACAGCAATTGCTCGCGGCTTTATATGTGAACTTAGGACATATAGAAAAAGCACAAGCGCTCTATGAAGGCATTTTAAATCAAACGCCCTATAACGATGTGGTGGCCAATGAGTTGGTTGTATTGCTCTCGAATAAGAATAATGCTAAAGACCGAGAATCTGCCGTCGCCATTGCGCAGCGATTTAAACCATCGAATGATTATCGATATCTTGATACCTTGGGTTGGGCGTATTATCGTACTGGACAGGTGATGAAAGCTTTGCACTATTTAGAAAAAGCCTATGTATTAAATCAGGATCGTACTGAATTGAATCAGCATTTGTCTGTGGTACGAAGTCAGCTCAAAGGTGTTGCATTAGAGCAGAATTGATTTATCTGTTGCATACTCAGCACGGTCAAAGCTAGCCTGAAGCTGGGAGCTGAAAATAATTGTTCATGGTTGTGCTGGGTATATCCTAACGTTTCAAAAAAAATGGAGGAAATAATCTTTAGGTACTGTAGAAAAAGCGAGTATTCGTCCTTAGATGCGGCAAATGAAGCCGTGTAACGGTTTTTAACCCATTTTTTTTGAAGCGTATTAAGGTATACAATGAATGTTCATTCTTAACGTAGCTAAAAAATTTGATTCACGTTTCAAGTTTCTGGTAATATCAGGGGGTGGGCAGTGATAGTTTTACGAGTCTTTCTGCGATCTGAAATGATGGATTAATCGTTGGTCTATTTTTTCATGTTAATTCTTAGAGGGACATTGGAAAAGGACCTGAATAGCCTAGGCTGTTGGTGTAGAATTATTGTTCGATAAAATTGTTTCTGTTTTCTCTCTTTATCGTTGTTGTCTTTAGGCGTGTGAATATGCGCAGCAAATCAACCTAACGGTTCACTTATTTAGCCCTTCTTGTATTACTGCTTAACTTGGTTTCCAATCGGTGCGACAGAGATAGTGGTGTCAAATTGACTAGAACCAAGTCTATTCTTAATCGTGATAATTTTCCAGTGAGTAAATCATGAAAAATCTCAAAATAATGTTATCTGGTTTTTTAACCATTTATTTACTTTCAGTGATGCCAGCGATGGCAATGACCTTGAGCCAAGGTTCAAATGGCCAATTGGAGCAAGGAGCTTATGTTTTTTCTTCAGCGTCAACCGGTGCTTTTAGTGATAATTATAACTTTTCATTAGGGGAAACATTTAATACAAAGAGTGGTTTAACTGGTTTGTCTGTTAGTCTGCCTGGTGGGAAAGCAGGAGAGATGCTTGGCGGGGCAGGGCCGTCTTCGATTTCCGGATTAGAATTTTCGCTTTTTGAAGCGGGGAGTTCAACGCCATTGGGTCGTCAACTTACGGCAGGTCCGGCTAGTATGATTTCTGCGCAATTACCTGCTGGAGATTATCGCTTTAATGTTCGAGGTGATTCGGGCGGTAAATATGCGGGTGCCCTTAAGTTAGTACCTTTTGTGACACCGGTGCCCGAAGCATCCACCTGGATTATGATGATTTTTGGTGTAGGTTTTGTTGCTTTTTTGTTAAAAAATAAAAACGTGGTACGCAGAGAGAGATTAACAATGGGGTCGGCCTTGCCCGCCTAAAAAGTGGACGACGCAATTACTTCCCGGTTTCGCCTCTCGTTTTGAGGCGTAGGAAGTGATTGCGTTGCCTCTTCTTTAGCAGTGAGGAAAAAGTTAAAGTATCATGCTTACGCTGGATTTTTGTTTATCGTTTTCATGGCCACGTTGGGCGTATAGCCTACGTTGTAGGGAAAACGACGGACAAAAAGACAATCGATTGGTTTTTCCTGATGCGATTTCTCTTACGGGTAGCGAAGGCTAAAGTATATTTATCATTAGAATGAAGACAACTTAAATAGCCGGGGCGTGTTAGCTAAGGAATGGGCATGCAATAGCCTCTCGGTTTCGCCTCCCATCTTCCGCCTGTCTTCGCTCGTTCTTCTATCACAAAAGCTCGAAATAGAACGACTATTCCTGCACTTTTGTTCACTCAGAACGAACGAATGCAAACCCAACCTGGGCGCCAAACAAGGACGTTATTCCATGCCCATTCCTAAACAGATGATTGGTGAGAGGGTGGTTGATTTGTACGAACTAAAAAATATTCGTTTTTTTTCTGTACAAAGTAATGACTGTTTTTATATTTTTCATTGTTGATGATGACGGACGGTCGACATACATGAAAAAAGCTGATAGAGTTGGGACTATTCTTAAAAACAATAATTTAAAAATAACTCAATCTAAAATTTATTGTCTTGCTGTCCAGAATAACATGGATGCTTTTGCTGTTTGAAAACGATTCAGATGGCAGAAAAATAAGACAATATCAATCATAAAAAATATAAATCCAGAAGTACACTGTCTATTAGACAACCTAGCGCTCTAAAATTACGATGTGAGTTTATTGCATTTTTATTTTTCATAGGGAAGGATTTGCTGTTTTTGAGTGAAATTTATTCAACACATCATTGGGCGATGGCTGAGAGGGTTAGCGTGCGCGATTACTCGTCGGGTCGTTTGATAAACGTTTGGCCTATTTTTATCGCAGTAAATTTTATTATTTTTAGTTGAAATTTTCATAAAATTTGAATTCATTAATTACTATTGCTATGAACAGAAATATAAAAAAAAAAGGCTTATTGCTACTGAGCTTGTTTGTCCTATCGTCTATTATTTTGGCCGAAAATTCAGCTTCCTTGAGGGATGATCGCCGTTATTTATTAGTGCAGGGAGATGTGTTAGACATTTCTGTTTGGAAAGAAGAGGGTCTGCAGAGTGAAGTTTTAGTTCGACCGGATGGTAAATTATCTTTCCCCTTAGTTGGGCATATCCAGGCGGCTGGAAAAACGCCTGAGCAAGTTGAGTTGGTCATTCGGGAGAAATTAAAGGAATTTATACCTGACCCCGTAGTGACCGTGTTAGTGCGTCTCGTATCAGGCAATAAAGTTTATGTGATTGGTCAAATCAGCAAGCCCGGCCAGTACACGGTGCAAGAAGATGGTGATGTGATGCAAGTGTTAAGCCTTGCGGGTGGGTTGACACCTTTTGCCAACGCTAAAAATCTTAAAATACTTCGGCGGATCGGTGCTAGCCAGACGGTATTCAAGTTCAATTATGATGAAGTTTCAACGGGGGTCAAGCTCGAGCAAAACATTTTGCTCGATGCAGGTGATGTTGTTGTTGTACGGTGATAGCTTGCGGCGATTCGCACGTACTCTCAAGATCTAATGTTTTAGCCGGTTTATTGGGTGCGATGGTGATTATTTTTTCTCGTTGCGGATTGGCAGATATTATTATTACACCTGAGCTGTATAGCAGATTTATCGTCGATGATAATGTAAAATTGGCGACAAATGGGAAAAAAAATGCAAATTCAATTGAGATTGCTCCACAATTTAAAGTGCATCATCGAACGGAAAAAACTGAGATGTATTTGAAAGCAATATTTAAAATGAAGCGTTTTGATCGAAATAAAAGACTGAACAGCAATGGACAGAAAGCGAATTTTTATGGGAATCATCGTTTTGAAAAAAATATTTTTCAGTGGAACGTGGAATTGGATAACAGCAGTATCTTATCGACTGAAAGAGAAGCAACGGGATTAATAGAAACCACTGAGCAGCGTCGAAGATGGCAGTTGCAACCGCAGTGGAGCAAACAATTGTCAGAACGAACTCAAATGAGTGTGTTGTACGGTTGGCTTCAGACCGATTATCAAGGGCGTGAATCAAAACGTCTGTTGGATTATACCTTTCAGGAAATTGGCAGTAGCCTGAGTTATATTCTCAGTGAAAAACAAAAAATAAATGGTTTGCTTTATGCCTCCCGCTATCGGGTTGACGAATCGCAATTGACAACCCGAGCCATGGGTTTGTCCATGGGCTTAGATCGACGGATGTCAGAAAAAAGTGAGCTTGCGTTGAGTGCTGGCACGCGTTTGTATGAAAATGTGCAAACGTTTAACCGCTCGTTTCGGCGTATTAAACTTTCGGAGCAATCGTATGCTTTGATTTTCAAAGTCGGATGGAAAATGAGCTTATACCGGGGACAGCTAGCGACGGTGTATATGAGGAGCTTAATACCAAGCGGTGTCGGTTCGATGATGCAAGAGGATCAATTGAGTTTATCTGCCAAGTATCAATTAAAAGAAAAAAATAGGTTTACTTTTGCATTCAAAGTATTGCGTCAAGAGCGGTTAAATGATATTGATAATGACCGTTTTCTTTTTTCAATGAGTGCTGCCTATATATATCAAGTGAAGAAAAATCTATTAACGAGTATCGGCTATCAATTGACAGGGCAGCGCTTTCAATCTGTCACAAAATTCGGGATATCGAATCGACTTGTCATTGATATAAAATACACTTGGGGTGCTTTGAAATTGGATTATTTTTAAGTAGCTTTGTTATTTTTGCCTAGATTTCTAGTATTTTTTAACGGAATTCAGCGTGCTTATTTCGATAAATACTGCATTATCTTGACACTTTAGATGAAGACTTTTATTTAATGCTCATGACTTATTTTGAGTGTACTTTGCTCGACTGGATAATTACCATAATTAAAATATAAATGAATATGTACGCTTACGAAAAGACATTATCAGATTATTTTGGTGTTTTACGCAGACGTAAGTGGCAGGTAATTGTGCCGGCCCTGCTAATTATGTTGTTTGCGATCATTGTTGCCTTGTCATTGCCCGCTATTTATCGTTCAACAGCCACCATTCTTATTGAGCAGCAAGACATCCCTCAGGATTTAGTGCGTTCCACGGTGACGAGTTTTGCCGATGAGCGCATACAGATACTGAATCAACAAGTGATGACGACCAGTAATTTGTTGCAAGTCATTGAAAAATACGATTTATATGTTGATGAGCGCAAGGAACACTCGATCGATAATGTGTTGGCGAAAATGCGAGACGCCGTTGAATTGAAGATGGTCAGTGCGGATGTGATTGATCCCCGCAGTGGCCGGTCAACGCAAGCAACCATTGCATTTACCTTGTCCTATGAAAATAAAATTCCGTTATTAGCCCAACGGGTGGCTAATGAACTGGTTTCATTGTATCTGAATGAAAACTTGAGAACGCGGACTCAAAAGGCCGCTGATACGCATGAATTTTTAGCCGTTGAAGCAGAAAAACTGAATCAGCAGTTGAGCGAGCTAGAAGCACAGCTTGCTCGCTTTAAGCGAAAAAACATGCGCCAGTTACCTGAGATGGTACAGCTTAATATGCAAGTTATGCAACGCGCTGATCAGGAATATGCTGAAACGAAGCGACAAATGGGTCTTCTTGAGGAAAGAAAAATATACTTGCAATCCGAGCTTGTACAAATGCAGCCGAACCACATGCTTGTCACATTTAGCGGTCAGCGTGTGTTGAATCCAGAGGATCAGCTCAAGGCCTTAGAGATGCAATATTTACAATTGGCGGCGACTTATGCCGAAACCCATCCGGATGTGATGAAGTTAAAGCGACAGATCACTTCGTTAACGAAGGATCGGAAACAAAAAAGCAATGTATTAGCCAATGAATTAGCTCGAGCGCGTGCTGAGTTAGCACAAGCTCGAAATCGTTATGAAGTCAAGCATCCGGATGTAAAAAATTTGCAAGCGATGGTCAATGAGCTAGAAAAACAAGTCGTTAATTTACCATTAGATACCGATGATCTATTGAATGAGTCTACTAAGCCAGACAATCCCGCCTATATTCAATTACTGACCCAACTTAATGCCACTGATGCCGAATTAATATCAATCAAAGAAAAAGCGGAGAGTCAAAAAAACAAAATGTCGGTATATGAAAGACGTTTGTTAAAAACGCCGCAAGTAGAACAACAATATCGGCAATTGACTCGTGACTATGAAACAACGCTTTCTAAATATAAAGAAATAGAAGTCAAGCTCAACCAAGCGCAATTAGCTGAAGAACTTGAAAAGGGGAGTAAAGCCGAGCGATTTACTTTAATCGAGCCACCGCGACAGCCTGACAAACCTGACAAACCTAATCGTCTTGCGATCCTGTTTTTAGGGTTGGTATTTTCCTTTGCTGGAGGATTAGGCGTGGCGGCGGTTGCAGAAGGCATGGACCGTAGTATGCGAGGCGAGAAAGGGGTGGCGGCGGTGATTGGAAGTTCTCCGATTGCGGTGATTCCATATATTGTGACACAAACAGAAAAAAGCCAGCGACGGTTGTACTTGCTGATTGGCATGATAGTTAGTTTAATCGTCATGAGTATTAGTTTGATCGTCGTGCATGTTTTTTATAAGCCGATTGATGTGCTGTGGTTTTTATTGCTCGATTAATTGGGCAGAACTACGTCATACAAAAATGATAGAAACATGTCTTCATTACTCATAAAAATACAGATAAAACATGGAACAGCTTAAAAAAGCCCTCGATTTATTAAAAGATAATAAAGGTCTCATCAATTCGCAACGGGCCGTCAAAAATTCTGACAGCGTGTTATTGGAAAACTTGAATTATATTCACACACGGCGATTTATCACGGATCCGAAATGGCTGGACAAAAATCGAATTATTGCCGATCAAAGCGATAATATCATTACGGATGCTTATCGAATGTTGCGCACTAAGGTGTTGCTGAAAATACGCGCCCATGGTTGGAATACAATTGCTGTGACTAGCCCTGGAAAAGGGGAAGGAAAAAGTGTAACGGCCATCAATTTGGCGATCAGCATTGCACGAGAAGTGAATTATACGGTTTTGCTTGTGGATTTTGATTTGCGCCGACCTAGCATTCATAAATTATTTGGACTTTCCCAGCATAAAGGTATCAGTCATTATATTCATGATGATACTCCACTAGAGGAAATTTTAATTCATCCCTCGATTGAGCGTTTAGTGGTACTGCCTGGGGGGGAAGCTTTGCGAAATTCTTCCGAACTTTTGTCATTACCGAAAATACTTAATTTGATTCAAGAAATAAAAAACCGTTATCAAAACCGAATCATTGTGATGGATCTTCCTCCTATATTGATGGTTGATGATGCCTTGGTGCTTGCACCTTACATTGATGCGATATTGTTAGTGGTGGAAGAAGGAATTACTCAAGCTCAGAGTTTAAAAGATGCGATGCAACTATTGGGGGACAATGTTAACTTCCTTGGTACGATACTTAATAAAGCAGAAGTGAATAAAAAATCCTATTATTAGGAAAATATTGTCCCATGTGAGTTACATTTATTGGCTAGAGCGGAACATTAGGTTGTTATGTATAACGATTTTTATCACTTTACTGAAAATCCTTTTTCTTTATTGCCTGATCCTGCATTTTTGTTTCTTGGAAAAAAGCATCTAAATGCTTTGACCATGTTGCAGTATGGTTTGATGAAAAACTCTGGGTACACGGTGATTACCGGAGAAATTGGCTCAGGAAAAACTACGCTTGCTAGGTGTTTGTTGGATGACGCGGAAGATAACACCACCATTGGCTTAATCAATAATACCTATCAATCCTTTGGTGAGTTATTGTGCTGGATTTTGATGGCCTTTGGGTTGAGCTATCGCGGTAAGCAAAAAATAGAATTAGCAGAGGATCTTCTTCGTTTTATTGCAGCGGAATACACGAGTCATCGACGCACGGTATTAGTGATCGATGAAGCGCAAAATCTCTCTGCGCAAGCACTCGAAGAATTAAGAATGTTAACCAATTTCAATGCGGATAAGTATCAAGCATTGCAATTAGTGCTCATTGGGCAGCCAGAGTTACGCCAAACCTTGCAACAGTCAAATCTAAAACAATTTTCTCAGCGTATTTCCGTGGCCTATCATCTCCAGGCATTGGATAAAGAAGAAACCATGGCGTATATTCAGCATCGACTGCAAGCGGCAGGTGGCCATAAAGAATTGTTTAATGGTGAGGCTTGTTCAATGATATGGGAAAATAGTCACGGTATACCTAGAATTGTGAATATCTTATGTGATACCGCATTGGCCTATGGCTTTGCGGAAAAAAAACCTTATATTGATGCACAAGTTATTCTGGATGTGGTAAAAGAGCGAGATCAAGGTGGTGTGTTTGTTTGGTATGTACCTGAGGAAGAAGAAAACTAACATTAGTTTTTATTACGTCGTAAAAGAGCGAATGTTAGGATTCGCACTGTAAGGCGGTAGCGTGTTTGCTCAGCACGGGTATTTATGATGGGTTTCACTGACGTTTTTTGAAAAAAAATTATATTTTGTCTACTGCCAAATCAATAATTAATATTAATTTGATTATTTTTGTGACCTTGCTGGTTGGGGTGGCAAACAATATTGCGATTGCTGGATTTTTTGGTTTGACTCGACTGGTCGATGCCTACTATGCGGCGTATGTTTTGCCGGCATTAATAATGACCATGTTTGTTGATTTTCTCGGGAAAAATTTTCTTCCTGCTTTTTCTACGCTTAAAAAGGAGCACGATGAACAGGCGGATAAACTGACGTCATCACTCGTCAATATTGTATTTTGTTGTGCGGTGGTGCTGACGTTATTGTTGTCATTTTATGCGAAAGATATTTTTTCCTTAATGTTGCCAGGTTTTTCTGATTTAGAACTTTCGAATACAACCAATATGTTTTGGGTGATGGCACCAGCGATTATGTTAATGGCGGTGAATACATTCCATATTTATGTATGCCAATATAATGGGAAATATGCTCATGTGGTGTTATGCAAACTGGCATTGCCCGTTGCTTTATTATGTTCGATTTTTTTCGGCTGGAATGTGTTAGGGGAATATGCATTGCCGTTTGGTTTGTTACTTGGCAATATTATTGTATTTATTCTTTTAGCACGCGCCGCAGATTATCGATATCAGTGCATTGCAGATTATAAAAGCACTCATATTAAGAAGATTTTCGTGAATTCAGGTATATTGATGTCGACTGGAATTATCGCTAGAAGTAGGATCATCATTGATCGATATTTTGGTTCAATGCTAGATGCTGGAGCCATCTCTAGTATGGCCATGGCCGATAGGTTATGTACTCCGTTATATCACAGTGCAACAATTGGAGTGAGAATGATCGCTTTCACTAAAGCCTCTAAGTTGTATGCTGATCAAAAATTAAAAAAGATTGGCCTTTTGCACAACGATGCATTGATTGCGATCTTCCTGATGATTGTTCCCATTGTGGTATGGATTGCATACCATAGTAGCCAAATTATCACCTTATTGTTTATGCGGGGAAACTTTACTAGTGATATGCATTATTTGGTAACAATGGCCTTGATCGGTTTATTGCCTTCGGTGATTGCTCGGAGTACCAGTCAAATTATGATGAATGTATTTTATGCCATGAATAAAGTCGCGGTGCCTGTGATTTTAGGTGTTGGAGGCACTCTTTTATATTTGGTATGTGCTTATCCGCTTTCTCATGCCTATGGTATTTTAGGATTAGCCATGGCCCAATCAATTTCGTTTGTTGTCGCGTTTTTTGTGTTGACCTTATTGCTTAATAGAGAATTGGAATGGTTTTCAGCAGGAAAAGTGTTGGGCAAACTATTTTTTTATTTGTTGGCGGCTGGGATATCCGTATGGGGGGGGGCGAATATTTCTGGATTGATTGAGATCCATTATATTTTTCATCTTATCGTTTCATTTGTGGTAGCAAGCTTATTGTATGTTGCCTTATTAGTCGTGACGAAAGATTACGGCTTGATGTATTTAAAGGGAAAATTGTTTACTAAAGTGAGGAAATAAAAAATAACTTGTGCATCCTGATTGTGTTATTTTTTATTCCTCGATAAATTTAATCTTTGGTTTTATTTTTTTCTGATACTGTAACCAAAGGAGTTGTTTAGCTCATTGGACATGCGCTTTGCTTGGTCCGCAGTGATGCATCTTACATGGTATTCTGGGTAAGGGTAGCTCGGGTGTTTATTAGATAGTTGTTGATGTTTGGTGAGAAATTTATCAAGTCGACTTACCAGGCGAGCAGGATTTCCGGCGTATACAGAGTTCTCTGGTATATTTTTTGTCACTACCGAACCGGCGCCTATGATGACATTAGGTCCGATGGTGATATTGGGTAATATGATAGTGCCTGCTCCAAAAAAACAGTTGTCGAATATTTTAACTTTTCCGATGCGTGTTTTTTTTAGAAAAATATCCATAGAGGCATCATGGGTCAGAACATGACACCTTGGAGCAAAAGTGACATTGTTACCGATTTCTATTAACCAGGGGCGGGATGCGTCGAAAATTGTGTCGTGCAATATTTTAACATCCTTGCCAATTTTCATGCCTTGTTTGCGTAATTTTTTGATTCTCACATGAAATTTTCCAGGATCTTCGAGAAAGATAATTGCTCGCCTGATTTTGATGAATTGGTTTTTTACTTTAGTGAATAAATTCATTTTCTGTTTGATTCCTAATCAATCGAATATGGACGGTTGTAACGTCTTGGTTACTTCCTTATAAGAAAAGCATCAGTGGTGATCTGAAGGAATGAGTAGGTTGGTATTTTTTATCTACTAAATGGTTTATTATTTTGTAAAGAATCACGCGAACTAACATAACCTATATTAATACAGCGTTCGGATATTGCAATGGACTATCAAAACAAACCAACCTTTATTGGTATTGGTGCTCAAAAATGTGCTTCAACATGGGTGTATAAAGTGTTGCAGGATCATCCTGAAGTTGGCCTTAGTTGGCCGAAAGAGTTGAATTTTTTTTCCTATTATTATGATCGAGGATACCAGTGGTATTTTAATCATTTTCTTGCCTTGCCCGTAACTAAAGTGATGGGTGAAGTTTCACCGTCCTATTTCTGTGATTTAAGTGCTCCCGCTAGAGCGGCGAGTTTTGATGCAAAGCTTCGCATTGTGGTCACCTTGCGAGATCCTGTAGAAAGAGCTTTTTCCAACCATTTGCATGAAATACGCATTAAGCAATTTTCTGGTGCAGACTTAACTTTTGAAGCGGGCTTGGCAAATAACCTGATGTATATTGAGCAATCGCGTTATGCAACGCATTTACGGCGCTGGCTGGATCATTTTCCTCGTGAACAAATATTAATTTTATTGCAAGAAGATATCAAGCAAGATCCGCGACGTGAAGCCCATCGGTTGTATCATTTTCTTGAAATTGACCCCGACCATCAATCGGATTTTTTGTTTCGCCAGGCAAATTCAAGTGATGCAGAGAAATACCCAGCAATCGATAAGACGTTGCGTATGATTGGTCGTTTGGGGCGACGTGTCGGAGGGGCGAGTTTAGTTAAGCGGATAAGAGACAACCGATGGATTATCAATAGGCGTCAACTCAATCGACGGCACTTGAGTAAAGCGGTGCCGCGTATGCTGCCTGAAACTGAAAAATATTTGCGTCAAGAGTTAGCCGACGAGACCGAGCGTTTGGCAACGTTGTTGAATCGAGAAGCGTTGCCCTGGCCAACCTGGCATTATCTCAATCGATGTTTAGATAAATAGTATTTGCTATGTCAGAAAATTGCATCATTTTGATGTATCACATCATTGATGAATCTATGAATTCGATTGAGCAACGCTTTTGTTGCACGCCAGACCAATTTCGCTTACAAATGCACTATTTGAAAGACGAAGCTTATGCCGTGATTGGCTTGAGTGAAATAGTCCAGTGCTTAAATGGTGAAGCGAAATGGCCGGAAAAAGCCATTGCGATCACTTTTGATGATGGCACATCCTGTACTTATGATACGGCCTTGCCGATCCTGCGAGCATTTGATTTTCCTGCGTGTGTATTTGTGGTATCAAGCCTGGTAGGTCGATGTAATGACTGGTTGATTGACGCGGGTTTTCCTCGTAGAGAAATGTTGACATGGGATCAATTGGACGCGCTCGATCGTCATGGTATTGAAATTGGTAGTCATAGCCTGAGTCATTGTAAACTCGGTGATGTCCCGTTAGTCCGTGCCAGGCTGGAAATTAAACAGAGCAAGCAGCAACTGGAGCAACGATTAGGCAAGCGAGTGCAATACTTTGCTTATCCCTATGGTCATGTTAATCAGGCGGTGCGGAATGGGGTGGCTGAAGCCGGGTATCGATTAGCTTGCTCGACGAGGGCAGGGAAAAATCGACCAGATGTTGATCCTTATTTACTTCGGCGAGTGGAAATCCATGGACACGATTCTCTATGGCGGTTTCGTATGAAATTGCGGTTAGCAACTAAAGATATGCCGCCGTATTCTTTAATGAAAGATGCGGGATATCGGATATTGAAGAAATTGACAATGAGTGGAGATGGACATAGATAATCAGAGTAAGAAATTTCGCTTTTTATATGCGACACGGGAAAAATATCCGACTTATCGGGTCGATCTTACCGAGTTATTTTCAGCCGGATTAATCAAAAAAGGTCATACTGTGGATTGGCATATGCAGTCAGCTGAGGCCTCATCATTCAAACTATTGCGGCTTAATCGTCGGGAGCGCTTGTTTCTCGGTGGCGCATTAAAAGGCAAAGGGATATGGGGGAAATTGGCGAATCGATGCCTGGGCTTATGGCATGATATACGACTTTTTAGTCGGGCCAGAAAAAAAATCTATGACTTTGTACAAGTTCGAGATAATGTGTTTGCCGGCTATATTGTGGGGCTTGCACTGAAAGGACGCGCTACCCCATTTTATTATTGGATGTCATTTCCTTTTCCAGAAGCCGATTTGTTTCGTGCCGCCGATAAAGAAATTGATTTGTCGAGGCTTAAGAGAGCGTTTTATCACATACGTGGTACTTTGCTGCATTGGCTGTTATATCGTCACGTATTACCGCATACAGATCATATTTTTGTACAAAGTGAACAGATGGCTAAACAGCTGGCGGCAAAAGGGATATCTCAAAAGGGGATGACACCGGTACCCATGGGAATCAGTTTAGATCAGCTTGACAATGCTCAGATACCCCGGCTGGGCAATACACATTGGCAGGCAAAGACGGTGCTTGTCTATATGGGGACGATGGTTCGGGTGCGGCGGATCGAGTTTCTCATCCAGATGTTGCATTTGGTTCGTAAAACCATCCCTGATGCTATCTTAATTTTGGTGGGTGATGCGCCCGAGTCAGATATACAACGCTTGCGTGACGAAGCCCAGCGCCTGGGTTTGCAAGGCCATGTTATTTTTACTGGGTTTGTTCCTATGGAAGAAGCTTGGGCTTATATTAAAATGGCAACGGTTTGTTTTTCACCGTTTAGGCCGAGTCCTATTTTAGATGTGGCCTCCCCGACGAAAGTCATTGAATATATGGCGCTACGACGTCCGGTGGTTGCCAATAAAAATCCGGACCAGGCTAAGGTGCTCAGTGAAAGTGGGGCGGGACGGGCGGTGGAGTATTGTCCGGAGGCGTTTGCTAGTGAAGTGATTCATATTGTTGAAAATACGGATGAGCTGGATGATAAACTAGAAGCCGGTTATGAATATGTGCGTCGCCATCGAAGTTATGCCGCGCTTTCCCAGCAGCTTGAAAATAAATACCGGGATTTGCTTTGGCTTGATATGAGATAAAACGGGTGTGAATCGAGTTATTTATTTGCTATTTTTGTCGATATTTTTGTTTGATTATTTATCGAATCAAATGGGGATATTGAGTCACTATGTGACCTGGCTTCCTGAAATTTTGTCATTGATGGTGCTGGTGATGGTGGTGGCTTTATTTGCTGTTGACAAATCGCCTGCAATCCATCCCAAGTATGTTTTGTTTTTAACGGCCTATCTCCTGCTTGTTTTTATCGGTGTGGTACTTAATGCGATTCCTGAAGGTCCGCTGGTGGCTGGTCTTCGCACGTATTTGAAATTTATTCCATTTTTTTTGTTGCCAGCCGCTTATGCATTTAGTCATGAGCAGATTCAGAGTCAGTTAAAATTTTTATTATTTTTAATTTTAATGCAAGTACCTTTGGTGCTCTATCAACGATTCGTGCAGTACAAGGGTGTTTTATCTGGTGATCCGATGAAGGGAATGCTGGGTAATTCGGGACAACTAGCGATTATACTATCATGTGCCATTGCGGTGGTGATTGCTTGTTATTTATATGGAAAGTTAAGCCGCCTTGCCACAATACTCTTAGTTATTTTACTGTTTGTTCCGATCACGGTAGGAGAAACCAAAGCCTCGTTGGTGATATTGCCGATAGCGCTGATTGCGCCATTTATTCTATATAAGGAAAGCAAGGGAAATGTTAAGCGCTTGCTCGCTGGTTTAGCGGTTGGCGTAACTGTTATGTCGATATTTGTGATAGTTTATGACCATTTTATGACACCGCGCTGGGGTTATGGTTTGATGGATTTTCTTACCATGGAAGGTCGGATGGAAGGCTATCTGTACAGAGGTGCAGAGATAGGAGGAGATATGGATAAACTCGGTCGCATTGATACGTTGATGTTTGCCATGCAGATTCTATCTCAAGACTTCATTAAGTTATTGTTTGGCTTAGGCGTGGGAAATGTTTCTGGATCTTTTTTGAGTGGCGCCTCTGGCGAATATGCCGCAGAGTATGCGAAATATGGGATCGATGGGACTAATGTAACGCTATTTTTATGGGAAATTGGGTTGCTTGGAGTGTGCTTATACTTTATTTTTTTCGGGTTAGTGTTTAAAGATGCGTATGCTTTAAGTCAACATAAAAACATGATTGGTGCGCTAGCGCTGGCTTGGTCTGTGGTGGTCGTGATCTTTATCATTGGTATGTTTTATAAGCAGGTTTTGGGTCCGAATGTGTCTGGTTATTTATTTTGGTATTGGTCGGGTTACATTGTTGCCTCACATTATCGAATGCAGCGAAAATTCAATGAGGATAAGCCATAATTTTTATACCACGGAAACTTCTCATTCGGTTGTTGGTGCCAACTATTCGTATTAATTTTCTGCATTTTTTAAAAATTTTTTCTCTGTTAGGCCGGAGTTCCTATCGTATGGGTGTAAGACTATTTTTCGTTGTCATCATTTTATACGGCAAGCCTTACGCTTCACATGGCCATGCAGCCTACTATGTCGACAATATTCAGGGTGATAATAAAAGCAGTGGTGTTCGCTCAGCTCCATGGAAAAGTTTGAATTATGCAGTAAAACAATTGGTCGCGGGTGATCATTTAATCATTGTTTCTCATGGGCCAATGCATCCTTATCGAGAGCCGCTTTATCTTCATGGTCTTGGCAATGCGTTGAAGACCATTGAAATTAGCGGTGAGCCAGGAAATTCAGATCCTGTTCTTGTGGGTCTGGATGATTGGACTGATTTGACTGCCGGCGGTGGGCAGCGTTGGGTCGTCAGCGGAAAGCATTGGATCTTTAATATAATGAAACCGTCGGGATTGTGGTTATCCCATGTGAAGCAATGGAAAGAAAATGGGGTTTTTTCATTAATTGAGCGTGATCAGGTGACGGGAGAACAAAAATTGTTACCCGGCCAATGGCATTATGATAAATCGAAACGTCATATTAAATACCGACCAATGGCGGGGGAGACGTTATCGAATAGCCATATCGAAGGGCTTGTGAGAAAACAAGCGGTAGGCATCGTTGCGGTACGAAATCTTAAGTTAAAAAATATCACGGCGATGTTTACTGGAAATAACGCCATCAGTATTGTGAATGACTCACAAAATATCTCGGTGTCACGAGTGACGGTGCGGTATGCTGGGAATAATGGGATTTCCGTTGCGCGAGGTGGATCAGATATTGCCATTAAGTTCTGTAATATCAGTGATATTATGAACAATGGGATAATAATTAGTGGCGGTGGTGATCATCCCGTTAAAAATACCATAATTAAAGCCTGCAGTATTCAGTATGTAGCGACCAATGATGGTATTACTTTGCATGACGATCAGCAGGGTAATTCCATTGGGCGTAATCATTTGATTGAAGGTAATGTCATTTCTGCTTGCCAAGAACAAGGTATTGATATTGTGTCAGGTCGCCAGATCGTTGCTCGAAATAACTTAACCTTTAACAATCATGATTCAGGAATATCGATTGGTCATGGAGCAAGGAATGTGCGTATTGAAGGACATGCGAGCATAAATGATGGTTATGTGGGCGGATTGGTTGTGGGTAGATCAATGGCCGTAGTGGTTCGCAATAGTCTTTTTGCTAATGGTAAATACCATCAAATCGTGATACGCGATGCCAATGAGGTGGTTCTTGAAAACAATACGGTTATTCAAGGGGAATCAGGGCGCGGTTCGGTGATTGACATACAAGAAAGGTCTAAGCAAGTACTTTTTAGAAAAAATATTATTATCTCTCAAGTGCATGGCAAAGAGGTGCGATTGTTACGTTTCCTTAAAGGACGAAAATCAGCAGAAACAGGCGCTGTTTTTGATGATAATATCTGGTGGGTGGCCAGTGCGAGTGGTAAAGAATTTTTTGTGAAACGAGCGGGTGCCTATAAGCTCGATGACTTTAAACAAGTCTTTAACCTTAAAAATAATGGCCGCTTTATCGATTCTGGTGTTCGGTTTTTAGAAAGTCAGAGTCAATTACTTCATGCAACAGAAGGCTATCGTGATTACGGTTGTGGTTGCCAATTGCTCGGGGTATTACCGTAGGGGTTCAAATCAAAGGACGTTGGATTGACAGTTTTATGGATCATAAAAAGAAAAAACTTTGTGTGGTGGTCAGTTCTCATTGGGCGGCAACATTTGGTGGTGCCCAGTATCAAGCAAAATGTATTATTGATGAACTCATATTGACTAATGATTATGAAATCTATTATTTATCGCGTGATGTGGACACAAGATATATTCCCGATGGATATCACATTATCCCGGTAGGTGGTGGCAGAAATTCAAAAAAATTTCCTCTGTATTTAGACGCGTTTGATCTTTATCGTGTGTTAAAAAAAATCAACCCAGATATTCTTTATCAACGAGTGTTGAATGCTTATACAGGGATCACTGCCTATTACGCCAAAAAATATCATAAAACAATGATATGGCATATTGCTCATGATGATGATGTGCAGCCATTTATACCCTCATTGAGAAAAAATATTGTCAACAAACTAATTGATCAAAAAATTGGGCAATATGGTATCAAAGGTACCCATAAAATTATTGCTCAGACACAGCGTCAAAACGATTTTCTACAGAAACATTATGGTCGCCAGGCTGATGCAGTGATACACAATTTCCAACCGAAACCGACGGAGTCGCCTGCTAAAGCAAAGGGCATGAAAATCGTATGGATCGGAAATTTTAAACCAATGAAACGACCAGAAATTTTTGTTAAGCTGGCGGAGGATTTGGCGTATATGGACGACGTTAAACTAGAAATGATCGGTCGGCCGGGAAACCCAAGGCAATATGGAGCGTTGCTGGATAAAATATCGAAAATGAACAATCTATATTATCATGGTGAGCAGTCATTAGCGGAAGTCAATCGTATCCTCAGTGGTGCACATTTATTTGTGAACACCAGTATTGCTGAAGGATTCCCTAATACGTTTATTCAAGCCTGGATGAGAAAAGTACCTGTGATTAGCCTGGGGGTGGACGTCGATGATTTGTTACAGACAGGGAAGTATGGCATCTGTGTGAATAGCTATGAAGGCTTACTTGCAGAGATGATTGACTTGATCGCGAATGGTGAGCGCATCGAAGATATGGCTAATAATTCTCAAGCGCTGGCGTCCCAATATTTTTCACTGGATAATGCCAAGCGGATAATGCAAGTGATGGCAGACCCGTAGTGAATCATTTAAAGCGGCGGTGTTCGTGTCTCGACGTTGTCTCCTGAGTTGCTCTATCTCCTACCTCCATGCCGTTGTCGCGTTTCGCAGAGAGCAAAGATTGCCGCACGATCAACACCTACGTCCGTCAGGGTAAGTTTAAACTGATTTCAGGAAAAATCATTAAAAAATACCGCTACCTCATCTTTTCTCCAGGTAGCGTGGATTCGCTACGCTTAATCCACGTTACCCATCTATTGTTCTCTGAAATCAATTTAAACTTACCCAGCAGGAATGAGTATATCTAAACGTGTACGGATCGGCAATGCTGTGATAGTCTATTCATAGAATAAAAATTTCATTAAGTCATACCATATTGAATGGGTTAGGTGCAATAAAACTCGCCAATACCAACAAGCTGCTTGCATTTGAATCAAGCAAACATCACTCAAAATCAAAAATCGATATGAACCACAATGCATCGCTAAACCAGCGGATTATTATTATATCAAGAGATTTTCGTTATCAAGGGGGCGTTGTTAACTATCTTGAAACTTTATCACGAACATTCACTCAACCCGAGTATTATTCCTATTTTTTTATCGGGCGGGAATTCGGAGCAAAGCTCAGTCTCTTCGATTTTTTCAGTCCATTTATTAAGAGCTTTCGTTTAATTAGAAAATTGCATAATGATAATATAGAAATGGTACACATCAATCCGTCGCTTAATATGCGATCACTGCTCAGAGATGGCCTATATATACTCGTTGTTTCTTTATTCTCTCGTGCGCGGATACTGATATTTATTCATGGCTGGAATATTCGCCTAGCAGAAAAAATCGCGACTTATCGACTATATAAATTCATTTTTAACCATGTTTTTGGTCGAGCGGTCGGTTTTTTAGTATTGGCGAATCAGTTTAAACAGGGATTGGTAAAAATAGGCATAAATGCAGACAAGATTAAAGTGACAACGACCATGTTTGATGGAAAATTATTCAGTGATGCTAGACAGCAAACGAACAAGCGGGGAGCAACGCTTCTTTTTATGTCACGTTTTGTGCGAGAAAAAGGCATCTATGAATTGTTTGATGCCTTTTTAGAATTAAAAAAATATGATACTCAAGCACGTTTGCTGATGGTAGGAGATGGGCCAGAATTGAATGCGATGAAGACCTGGGTTAAAGAAAATCATCTAATTTCGTCGGTAATTTTTACCGGTTATTTACGCGATAAAGACAAAGTACAAGTGTTCATGGAGGCAGATATTTTCGTCTTTCCGACCTATTACGGTGAAGGATGTCCCGTGGTATTACTGGAAGCAATGGCCGCAGGACTGCCAGTGGTGACAACGACCGCCGGCGGGATAGGAGATTTTTTTCGCGACGGTGAAAATGGTGTGTTATTAAATCAGGTAACCTCACAGACGGTTGAACAAGCAATATGCTTTTTGTTAAAAGATCGTGGGCGTATGTCACAAATTTCACAAATCAACCGATGTCAGGCTTGGGGAAATTATGAAGCACAGGTGATGACTAAGGAAATGGAGGCTATATATATGGCCGTGATTAATGGAGGACAGTTATAATATGGACACAGCAATGATAGCGCCGGTATTTATTGTTGGAACACCGCGATCGGGAACCACATTAGTTGCCAGGATTCTTGGTCAACATCCTAATATTTTTATGCCGGGTGAAACCCATTTTTTTTTCGATATCTATGCAAAGCGAAACCAATATGGAGATCTTGCGAGTGATCGCGTTGCGCGTCAGCGTATAATTGAACGCTTGTTAAGCATTTATCGTCGATATAATGAACCGGATGATCAGTTGCGCATCGATAAAATGATCGATCAGGCGGCTTTAGTCGAGCAACTCACGGATGCTTGTCATACATATCAGGAAATATTTTCCAAGTTTATGCAATTGCAAATGTTGTCTGAGGGGAAGCGACGTTGGGGCAATAATGCGCCGAAAGATATTTTTTATATTGATGAGATTCTCACGTTTTACCCGGATGCGAAGATCATTGTTTGTGCGCGAGATATTCGAGATTTTCTGGATTCATATAAAAATAAATGGAAGGCGACGGCTCGTGAGCAGGAGCAGAGAATAAAAAAATTATATCATCCGATAGTGACTTCGTTGTTATGGAAAGCAAGTATGCGGACAGTAGCATTGATTCAATCAAAGGTGTCTAAGGATAATATCCTGTTGATTCCTTATGAAAAATTAGTGACTGAAACGGAATCCACTGTCAAAGATGTATGTGCTATGATCAATGAAAAATACCAACCAGATATGTTAAATATTGATTTTAGTAACAGTTCCGATAAAAAGAACCAAAGCGGAGTGTATACTTCATCGGTGGGGAAATGGGTACACCGACTTTCCCCAGAAGAAGTCTGGCTAGCGCAAAAAATTGCCAAACCTGAAATGCAACAGTGGGGTTATCAAGTCGCAAAGTCAAAAATTAATTCTGCAAAATTGATTGGTTTACTGTTGTCGATGCCATTTTCCATGCGTCACGCATTATTGGCGAATAAACAGAACACAGGCCCCGTGTTACCTTATCTCGCTCGACGGGTAAGCCGTTTGATGTCACGTAGCTAGGTGGCTGTTCGAGAATGGAGAGCTATCGCTGGTGAAAAATAAAAAATGACTTGCATGAATAGAATGATAGAGGTAATCTTTGTCATTCGCGATCAAAAACTAAAATAATATTCTCGTTGACTAACTAACTATAAAAAAATTTATTCATTTTACTAGCATAGAAATAAACATTAGAATATCATGCGATGTGAAGATGTATCGTCTGATGTTACCTCGAAGGCTGATCATGTGCATATAATGATTGCTTTAACTTCTTTAGCTTCTTTCTCAGCATAACAAAATAGTTTAATCATAAAACCATCTTAATGCTTTTATTTTGTGCATTATCGTCAATAATATTTATTCGATAAAGGACGATTCAAGCATGGCATGCATTTAGAGGGGTTTTGTAGTTGCTAATTTATCGCTGTCATATTGATAAATGTGCTTACCGGGTAATTGTTCAGTTGTTAGTAATAGAATGGTTAAAAAAATAACGTGGTTTGTGAACAGGTTTCGATGTATGTCGTTGCTTGAGATTGGTTATCGGTTTCAGCAAATAGGGTATAGCGTGGTTCAACGATATGGTTTGGTCACCGTGAAAAAAATACCAATCCCAGATGAGAGCAAGCAAAGTGTGCGGTGGTTAACCACTAAAGCTGCCGTGGCACCACTCGACTATATTCGCTTAGCTGATCAGTTGTTAGTAGGCCAAATGAGGGTTTTTTCGCTTGAGGATGCTGAGCTTGGTGACATACCCCAATGGAATCGTGATCCACGTACCGGTATCTTTGCCCCGCTAGTGTTTGGGAAATCACTGAATTATCGGGATGCCAAGCTGGTTGGGGACATTAAGTATTTGTGGGAACCTAATCGCCATCTTCAGTTGGTGGGGATTGCTCAAGCGTATGCACTTTCCCGAGATCGTCGATATTTGGTCGGGTTAGCGAATCAGTTGAACTCATGGTTTGAACAATGCCCTTATCTGATGGGGCCGAACTGGACTAGCTCTTTAGAACTGGCTATTCGGCTGATTAATTGGTCGATTGTTTGGCAGCTGGTTGGTGGTCGTCAGAGTTTACTTTTTCACGATACCGAGGGGCAACAGTTACTCGATAAATGGCGCAAGTCGATATATCAACATTGTCATTTTATTCGCGGCCATATGTCACGTTATTCATCAGCAAATAATCACTTGATTGGCGAAGCCTCTGGGTTATTTATTGCGGCGATAACCTGGCCTTATTGGCATGACTGTAAGTTTTGGAAGTCGTATGCATATGATATTTTAGAAGCGGAAGCTGTTAAACAAAATGCAACGGATGGCGTGAATTTAGAGCAAGCGATTTCTTACCAGCAATTTGTTTTGGATTTTCTCATTCTGGCTGGTCTCGCGGGCAAGGCAGACAATACGGATTTTTCATCACGTTATTGGCAGCGTATTGAGTGTATGCTGGAGTTTATTGCTTCAATGATGGATGTGGGTGGTCATTTACCGATGTTGGGGGACGCGGATGATGGTTATGTCGTTACTTTAGCGCCACAAGCTAATTTTTGTCCTTATCGGTCGTTGCTTACGACGGGTGCCCATCTGTTTAATCGTCCTGATTTTTTTCACAAAGCGAAAGCGATTGATGATAAAACATGTTGGTTGATGGGGAATGTGGTGGCGAAATTTCCAGACAAGATGACGAAAGCGGCAACATTGACGCCACGACGTTTTTTTAACGAAGGGGGCTATTATCTATTAGGGACAGATTTTGATACCGAGAATGAAATTCGTTGTGTGGTGGATTGCGGTCCATTAGGTTATCTATCGATTGCAGCGCATGGCCATGCCGATGCACTCTCATTAAACTTATTTGCTTTTGGGAAAGAGTTTCTGATTGACCCAGGGACTTATGCCTATCATACCAAAAAGGTGTGGCGTGATTATTTTCGTGGGACTTCTGCTCATAATACTATCCGAGTAGATGGAAAAGATCAGTCCGAGCCGGGCGGTAACTTCATGTGGTTACGCAAAGCGCATGCTTATTGTCGGGAATGGATAGATGATGAAACCGGACAGATGATTACTGCGTGTCATGATGGTTATCACCAATTGCCGGATTCGGTGACTCATGAGCGTCAGGTCACGTTCCATCGGCAATCGCGGCATTTAGCTATTGTTGATCGTTTGCTGTGTCGAGGTTCTCATTCCATTGAGCGTTTTTGGCATTTTTCAGAAGCTTGTGAGGTCTCAATAAAGAATACCGAGGTACTTGCTTCAAATCAGGGGCGGCGCATAATAATACGCCTTTCAGTGAATCATGAAAATGATATCAATATCTATAAAGGCAGCCACTCACCGATATCGGGTTGGGTATCAAGGCGCTTTGATGATAAGAGGCCGACGACCACGGTTGTCGAGAACATCACAATTTCGGGTGAGACGGAACTTGTTTCGGCAATTGAATTCGAGCCATTTTTGTCAGCGAGGAAAGCTTCATAATGATAAGGGCGCTAATTTTAAAAGACTGTTTTAATCAGCATCATTTAGATGCGTAGGTTGATGTTGGCTATCATGAATTATTTGATTATTGCCAGTTGAAAGCAAGAATTAGGGATAGACATATCGTTTATGATTAAAGGAATTCTCAAATGAAAATTAGTCTATTTGGCTTGGGGTATGTGGGAGCCGTGTCAGCTGCTTGCCTTGCGAAAGAAGGGCACGATGTCATAGGTGTAGATCCGAATCAAACCAAGGTCGATCTAATCAATGAAGGGAAAACACCTATTATTGAAAATGAGATTGGTGAAATTATTCAGCAGTCGGTTGCTAGTGGTAAATTGAGGGCAACGACGGATGCGAATGAAGCGATTCAACAAACTGAAATATCCATGATTTGTGTTGGCACCCCGAGTCAAGCCAACGGTGCGTTAGACTTGCAGTATGTGCGGAATGTTTGCAAGGAAATTGGTACCGCCTTGAAAACATTCCATGGATTTCATGTGGTGGTTGCACGCAGCACTATGCTGCCTGGCACTATGCGAGATGTGGTCATACCTGTCTTGGAAAAGTATTCCGGTAAGAAGGCAGGCATTGATTTTGGTGCTTGTAATAATCCAGAATTTTTACGAGAAGGTTCTGCGGTTTATGATTTTTACCATCCACCTAAAACGGTGATTGGTGAGACGGATGCGAAAAGTGGAGAAATTCTGGCGGAAATTTACCAAAAATTACCAGGACCTCTCATTAAAACAAGTATCGAAGTGACTGAGATGGTGAAGTATACCGATAATGTGTGGCATGCTTTGAAGATTAGCTTTGCGAATGAAATGGGTAATATTTGTAAATCGCTAAAAATTGATGCTCACCAAGTCATGAATATTTTTTGCCAAGATACCAAGCTGAATATTTCATCCTATTATATGAAGCCAGGCTTTGCTTTTGGTGGCTCTTGCCTTCCTAAAGATATTCGTGCATTGAGCTATAAAGGGCGTATGCTTGATTTAGATTTGCCGATGTTAAATTCTATTTTACCAAGTAATAAGAAACAAATTGAGCATGGATTGCATCTTATTATGGATAAAGGGCATAAAAAAGTCGGGGTCTTAGGTTTTAGTTTTAAGGCCGGTACCGATGATTTGCGAGAAAGCCCAATGGTGGCGGTGATTGAATATTTAATTGGCAAAGGATTTGATATTCGTATTTACGATTTTAACGTCAATATTGCAAAGCTAGTTGGTGCCAATAAAAACTATATTTTGAATCATATTCCTCATATTTCCCGATTAATGGTAGATAGCATTAACGATATCGTTGAGTATGCAGAGACGATTGTTATTGGCAATAATGCTGCAGAATTCAGTGATATTTTATCAAAGACCAATGACTCTCAGGTGGTGGTGGATTTAGTTCGTGTGAGCCAACAAGTGAGTCAGCGAGGGCGATATGATGGCATCTGCTGGTAATGATCGAAGGGTCTTGATGATTGTTGAAAATTTGCCAAGTCCATTTGATCGGCGAGTTTGGCAAGAAGCCATGACGTTATATGAAAACGGATATCAGGTGAGTATTATCTGTCCGACCGGAAAAGGCTATGAGAAAAAATATGAGGTCATTGATGGTATTCATATTTATCGCCATGCTTTACCCGTTGAAGCCGATGGTGCCGTGGGCTATTTATTTGAATATTCGGCGGCACTGTTTTGGGAGTTTGTGTTAGCTTGGCGGGTGTTGTTGACGCGTGGATTTGATGTGATACATGCTTGCAATCCACCTGATAATATTTTTTTGATTGGGGCATTTTTTCGTTTGTTTGGTAAAAAATTTATTTTTGATCATCATGACATTAATCCAGAGCTATACGAAGCTAAGTTTAACCGACGTGATATTTTTTATAAATTGATGCGATTGTGGGAGCGCTGGACATTTAAAGTGGCGGTGGTTTCTATTGCCACCAATGAGTCTTATAAAAAAATAGCCATCGAGCGAGGTGGCATGGACCCTGATAAAGTTTTTGTGGTACGTAGTGGACCACAGCTCGATCGCTTGCGAATATTGCCCGCGGTGCCCGTATTGAAGAACGGGCGTGATTATCTCGTTGGTTACGTTGGAGTGATGGGTAAACAGGAAGGTATTGATTATTTACTTCGCTCGGTACAGTATATTGTTGATGAGTTGGGGCGAACGGATATTCAATTTGGACTAGTTGGTGGCGGCACCGAATTAAAGACGATGATCGATTATGCTAAAACGTTGGGAGTGGCCGACTATGTGACATTTACTGGTCGGGTGCCCGATAGTGTGCTATTAGCGATGTTAAATACCGCTGATGTGTGCGTTAACCCAGATGTTGCCAATGAAATGAATGATAAGTCCACGATGAATAAGATCATGGAATATATGGCGTTAAGTAAACCGATTGTGCAATTTGACTTAACAGAAGGGCGATATTCAGCAAAACAAGCTTCATTATATGCCAATAAAAACGATGAAATTGATATGGCAAAAAAAATTATTGCTTTGATTGATGACCCTGTGCGCAGAAAGTCGATGGGGGAATTCGGTAGAAATCGTGTCGTTAATGAGTTGGAATGGAAATACGAGGTGCCGAAATTGCTGCAAGCCTACGATGTGGCTTTCCGTGACAGGCGGCTAAGTTATTTGAAAAGAGTTTAGGAATAGGCAACTCAGGACGACTCAAGGGATTTAGGAGGTAGAATAACGCATGGAGCAGTTATCGAGACAAAGCCGAGCGCTAAACCGGGAAGTTATTCCATACCCATTCCTCACTGGGTTCTTTTTATGTACCGTACCCATGTCTAAAAATGCACAGTCGTTGCAAAATGAGCAGAACATGATTCGATCATGCATCATTTAGGAGCTATTATAGAGAAATTATTCTGTTATTGACCCCCCATTCCATTTAAAGCTAGCGGCCAACGACGGAGGGTGGCGTTTGAGCGTCCACATTCTCAAGCGCTGCAATGATCCTATCAAGCATGCCCCTTCTCTGTGAAACGTCGGGGATATGCACGCTATTTTTCAAGGCGTATGAATAAGTGCGCTTCGCCTCGTCTTTTTTTCCTAAATAAAACTGAATATCGGCAAGTTTCTTTATGATATCGGTGCGCATGAGTGGCCGCGTGATTTTATCGGCAACTTTTAATGCTTCTTGAAAATCGGCAGTAATTGCTCGACTCAGCGCGATGACCTGATACGCGGTATTTCGTACTTCTGGGTTGACGATATTTTTGGTGGCAAAATTTTGCGCTAACTCGAAACTTTTTCGTGCCGCTTCCTTGTTACCACTAGCTGCTTGATGCCCACCGACGATTGTCAAGGAAGAAACCTTATCGACAGGGTCCGCTAGGCGATTAGCATATACTAGCGCTGTATCAAACACCCTTTGAGCATTAGATTTATCCTGTAATTCACTGAATGCAGTGGCGATTAATCCGTAGGATTTGATCTGCTCAATGGGTGAAATGATTGTGTCTGCAGTTTGCTCGGCTTTATTCAAAACAGACTCAGCGCCCGCCGGGTCACCTAATGTTAGTTTTTCACGGGAAATGTTAATGAGTGCGAGGATACGCTGGTGAGCGCTGTCAATGGATTCAGTCACATTTTCTGGTTGATCGACGTCATTATTTTGAATACTCGCTGCATCATGACTGATTTGAGCCTGTAAATTCTGATTTTTAGCCATCAAAACATTCTGTTCCATCAAGTTGTCTGACGAATTCTTGTCGGCAACGTTGCTCATGTCCGAGTGCATTAGTGGTGCTCCATCTGTATTCAACTTCATATCAGATGCGTTGGACAATTCGTTTATCGAATTTAATTGAACTTGTGCATCGGTCGTGACCTGGGATGGCTCAATGGAAGAGCTGACCGGAGGATATGATGCACCTGTGGCACTCAGCGCCTTTGCGCTTGCTAAGAACTCTTGATTTGACGATGGGTAGTCGTCAATGGATGGCAATGCCTGTTGCAGTTGATCGATTTTTGCCACTGTTTGATCCTGTGTTAACCCGGATACCATCGTTGTTGAATCTTTTGGACTTGCATCAATAGAGGCTTGTACTGAAGCTGATTTTACCTCAGCCCCATCCGGAGTAACGGTCGCGTATTCATTGTAAAATTGCAATGCCAACATGCCGCAAGCGATAACAGCTATCGATCCTAGTGCCAATGGGTGCGCTATTGCTTTTCGGTCTTTTTTTTCTAGTTGTTCACGAATCTCCTTAATTTTATTTTCCCGATTATTGATTTCATTTTGACTTTGCTGGCATTGCTCACGAATCTTCTTCATGCGATGGTGTCTTTGCATTTCTCGCTTTAAAATCTTTTTGTCGCTGTCCTTATCTAGGTATTTACTGCCGACAACACCACAAATCTTGCAAACATCCGGATTACTGACTGACGGATTTTGTCGATGTCCACAAGCGGGACATTGATAGCTCGCGCCTTCGGGCATTATTGATGCTAATGCTAGCGAAGGTTTGATATCGCAAAAAAGCCCCAGCTTTTCAATAATTTCTTTGTTTTTTTGTGCGACATCGAGGCTTAATTTTTTTTGAATTTTTTCGGGCTCTTTAGTATCGATTAAACGTTGAAAAAAAATATCTAGTTTGTCAGGCGATGTTTTAAAGTGCTTGGCTAGACTATTTTTTACTTGCTCTACATCGGCATCTGGTTTGAGGTTAGTCGCAAATAGATCAAATGTTTCATATGTCATCGTTCAATTCTCACGTATCAAAAGCAACCCGGAGTATCATCAAGATAAATATTATCGACGTATTAATTTTCACCTTGAGTTTTGAATGAGATAAACAAGAAACCGGCATTTGGTGGGTGCGTATTAGCCAGTAAAATTGCCCGCTGATTCGCTTGGGAATGGGCGAGTAATCAGTCCTCGGTTTCGCCTAAAGGGCCGACTGTTGGTGCCTACTTTCTTGTCGGTCATCAGAGCGAACGGGTGTGGGTAAAATTTAACCAATGAATCGGAGATTGATTGCCTCGCCCATTCCTAACATTCGTCTGATGGGCGTTTTTTTACAAATATTGTAAAGGCGACAACAGGGCTGCAACAGCCAGCGTAGAGAATAATGCTGTTTATATCGCGGCGTGTTATACTTTCATTCACAATAGTCGCTCTTCTTGCGTTCCTCGGCGGCGACTGCTGTCAGCAGAAATTGTATTTTAAAACAACCCTGGGAGCACTCCTAAGTTGATGACTGATCAATATGTCTGGTTACTGTGGTCAAGCGCGTTTCTTGTCCCCTGGGCGCTTGTGTATATTGCATTTCCTCAATATCGGCGTCCCATGTTATGGGCCAGTTTATTTACCACCCCTTTCGGTTTATCTGAACCTTTATTTGTACCAGAATATTGGATGCCACCGAGCTTGTTTAATTTGGCTAAAAATACAGGGTTTGATATTGAGAGTCTGATTTTTTGCTTTGGCATTGGGGGAATTGCCGCTGTTTTTTATAACTTGCTTACCCAAAAAATGCTTCGACCTATCACTCCCTGTGAGCGCAACCATCCACTGCATCGTTACCATTATCTCGCATTGAGTTCTCCTTTCGTGGTTTTTGTTATGCTCTATTTTTTTCCTTGGAACCCGATTTATCCCTCGATCATCGCCATGTTTGTTGGGGCCATAGCCACCCTACTTTGTCGGCCAGATCTAAAACGCAAAACCTGGGTAGGAGGCTTGCTCTTTTTAATCTATTACGCGGTGTTTCTCGCCGGATTAGAGTGGACGGCACCGGGTTATATCGATCGAGTCTGGAATATGGAAGTGCTCTCTGGAGTGAGTGTTGGTTTCATGCCAATCGAGGAATTATTGTTCGCCATCGGCTTTGGTATGTATTGGTCGGGGGTTTATGAACACTTTACCTGGCGGAAATAACGTGAGGCTGCCCTCAATAAGACAACCGCGGAACGGTAGATACAATCGGCTCGACCATGTCTCAGGCTTCAAGGTGGAAGATAAGTCGTGAGGATGATGAAATGGCTTAACCGTCAGCGTATCGGCTATGTGCTTAAGCATCATCCCATTGCTTACGAACAGTGGAAAAAAGTAACACACGAGATGGATTTATTGCGGGGCTTGAGTGCGGTAGAAAAAGCGCACTTACGTGAATTAGCGACGCGATTCCTTCATCAAAAGACAATCAATGGTGTGCAAGGATTGGTCGTATCACCGGAAATGGCGGTAACGATTGCGGCCCAAGCCTCGTTACTCATTCTAAAGCTGGGTTTTGACTATTACCGCAATTGGATTGAAATCATCCTCTATCCGAGCGCATTTCAGGTGGCTCACGAGCAGGCTGACCCGTTGGGATTAATCAGCAATGAATCACAGGCCGTCAGCGGAGAGTCTTGGTTGCGGGGACCGGTTATTCTCTCATGGGAGGATATCGAACAAGAATTAAATTCGTCACAGGCTGGTCATAACGTGGTGATACATGAATTTGCTCACAAGCTGGATGGACTTAACGGCAGTGCTAACGGATTACCCCCATTGCATACGCGTATGAAAACTGAGGGTTGGGCTCAAGTTCTGGGGGAGGCCTTTGATATTTTGCAGTACCAGGTAGCCTATCGCCGGCATTCACGTATTAATGCTTATGGTGCCACGAGTCCGGCGGAGTTTTTTGCCGTTGTGAGTGAATATTTTTTCACGGCACCCAGCATTCTCCAGCAACATTGTCCCGATGTTTACCAACAACTGCAGTTGTTTTATCGGCAAGATTCATTGGCTCGACGGGACGCGGCCCATGGCTTGTAATCAAATATGGAAGGATGATGCTTGAAATCAGTGTCATCGTTGATTATTTTTGAGTATATACTCGTAGCGTTTGAGATTTAGGTATTGAGTGCGAGACATATTTGTGTCCTGACTAGGCGAAACGACAAGTAATATCGCGGGATTATTGCGAGGAGTTTCAACACAGTCAGGGCAAAAATAGGGCCGCAATAAAGCCTAAATCTCAAACGCTAGGGGTATAGTATAGTGGGGGAGCCGAATTTAATGAATAAAAAATGTATCTGTCAGGAAACCCAGCACCATTTTCTCAATCGGGCATTTGATTGCCTTAAGCTGCAGGAAGCGCAGCAAACGTTGCTGCTGTCGTCGTTTCGGGAGATGCGGATTACGGTGCCCGTCACCCTGAGACACAATGGTGAAAATAAGCTCCACACCTTTCAGGGTTACCGTGTGCAACACAATCATGCCCGTGGACCGTTCAAAGGGGGGCTACGTTTTCATATTGATGTCAACATGGGTGAGATACGGGCGCTGGCACAATTGATGACCTGGAAAACAGCGTTAGTTGATATTCCCTTCGGAGGGGCCAAAGGGGGGATTGCCGTTGATCCGAAGCACTTGAATGATACCGAGCGGGAGGAGCTTTCCAAGCGGTTCTGCCAAAAAATGGCACCTATTATCGGGGTGCATGATGATATTCTTGCTCCGGATATCGGTACCAACCCACAGGTAATGGCGTGGATGCTAGATGAATACAGTAAAAATCACGGCTTTAGAACGGCCATCGTGACGGGAAAACCGGTAGAGCTCGGTGGTTGTGCCGGGAGGTTGGAGGCAACCGGCTATGGCGTTGCCTACCTGGCCGACAAAGCCGCCGCAGAAATGTCACTCATCCCCGAGCAGAGCCGGGTAGTGATTCACGGGTTTGGTAACGTAGGCTCTCACGCAGCCATTGGTTTGGCTAACAAGGGCTATAAAATTATCGCACTCTCAGGCTCCCAGGGAGGTGTTTTTTCTGAGCAGGGGATTTCGGTGGCGGTTGCTTTAGCGCATGTACGTGAGACGGGTGGATTGTCAGGATTGGTTGGCACTTCGCCAGTGAGTAACACCGAATTGCTTGGACTTTCCTGTGAAATACTGATTCCTGCGGCACTGGAGGCGAGCATTACCTGTGACAATGCGGAAGCGATTCAGGCCAAGCTGATTGTGGAAGCGGCGAATATGCCGATAACTCACCAAGCGGATGAGCAATTGCAACAACGTGGCGTTGTCATTGTGCCGGATTTGTTGGCTAACGTGGGCGGTGTATTGGTTTCTTATTATGAGTGGGTGCAAAACCTTCAGCAGTTTCCCTGGGATCGTGAAACTGTCTTGAAGCGTTTAGAAAATCGACTTTTTCATGCTTATCAAACCGTAGGTGCGCTAGCGCAGGAGCGCCAGGTTGACAGGCGTACTGCCGCCTATGAGCTAGCGATTGGACGGGTTAATCAAGCCATGCAACTACGGGGGTTTTGAGGCAACGAGGCCGCGATTTTTATGGGGAACAAAAAATAAAGGAGAGAACACACGATGACGAAAGATAGTCGAATGCTGAATCAGGACTGCCCGGCCATTCGGCCACGGCTTTAGCGCTCGGTTTTGTCTCGATAGCTGCTCTATGCGTTATTCTACCTCCTAAATCCCTTTCGTCGTCCTGAGTCGCCCTACAAACATGAATTTTTATACAAACTAAGGTGCATGTATAGTAGGTTCTGATTGATGGTCCGGTGGGTAGATGGTGTTGTGTCTTTTGGTGGGCTAAGATGGCCTGTTAACAGTTGTACAAAATGGATTTTATTATCTAGAAAACTACAGGTGTTGAACATAATATGAAGCTTAGTATCTGGTATTTAGGTGTTTTTTTTGCCATCAGTATGTCTTTGGCGATGGCGGGTGGTAACCACGGGGGGGCGGGGAGTTTCACTAAGCCTCAAGAGCATAGCGCCAACGTTGTGAGCGATCAACAAATAAAAAATACCACCGATGAAAATGAAATACATGGGACATTGATTCAAAAAAAAATAATCGGTGATCTTGATTTTAAATTAAAGGTTGTTGATGCAAAAGATAGCGTGGCCGATGGTGGTAGTCACAATTTATTGGTCAACATTAAACGCAATGGTCGAGCACAACATAATTTATCAGTCATTGCTAAAGTCGCTCACCTAAACGGGGCGACAAAATCAAAAACAATGATGGAACTAGGTGATTGGTATTTGGCTGGTTATGATCTAGGGGTAGAAGACAACTATTTCATAACAATTTTATTTAAATCAGCAGATGGTGCGGACCATAGCAGTAGTATAACTTACCCTTTAGAAGAATAAAACGAGCACCCATCATTTGCCTGTTAGTAGTGGTTAAATCGCTAAACGAACCAGCATCAATAGCTCATCCAAACAAGCGCGCAATTCCAGCAACAGTGGTCGTTTATTACGCTCACCATTGGCCTTGACGATCAACGTTACTACTTCGCGGCTTTTGTTGCGCAGCTCAGTGCCAAGGGTGTATTTGTGATAGCGGGAAAAACCCGCCACCACTTTTTCAAAGTACACAGCCACGTCCATGGCTTGTTTGTAAATTGGCAGATGTTCGTAACGTGCCATAAACCAGACTCAGTGTAAAAAAAATCCGTCATGCCCTATCGGGCATGAGCAGGGGGAAGGCTCCCCCTGCTCCCCCTCTAAGGGTCAAAGCAATCAGCAACGCCGCTGTTTAGTACCTGAAATACCGGCCAAACCGACGGCCAGCAACAAGAAGGTGCCAGGTTCAGGCACTGCAATAGCGGCGACATCACCGGAGCGAACAGCCCACGCATAGTCCGCACCATTCTTATTGAGGTGGCTCTGGTCGCCATTGCAGGTAAGGAAGTCCCACTCGCGATTGGGAATGGACGCATACTCCGTACCCGACCAATAACGGAAGGGCTGAAGATTCAGAATGTCAACCCCATCGGCAGAGGTAGAAGTTAAGCCCCAACCACTCTGCGAACTATTGCCACTGGTGTCGGAATACGGTGTGTTACCCAGAATGTCGTACCACATGTAAGCCAGTTCAGAACTGGAGGTATCGACGTTGTAACCACAATCAGTGCCACTGTAGTCCCAGTCACAGCTATTATTACCATCGTCGGTCACGTTGGCCAAACGCCAGTCGTCATAACCACCGTAACTCAAGCCAGCTGCCCAGTCTGTAGCTGTACTCCAGTTCATGCGGCCATCGGCATCATAGACCACTGGTCTGGGCGTAGTTGGCATCCTGTAGCCAGGTCAAATCCTCATGCGTGTCGTAGATCATGCCGTTGCCCCGATCAATCAGTTGATCAATCGGGGTGGCGTTAGCGCTGGTGGTCATGCCCAGTGTTAAAATTAAAGCGGAGCGAATCCACATCAGCGATGAACAATGTAATCATGTGCCAGTGTGGCATTGAATGAGGACAAGACCAAGGGTATATTCATTGGTTTTCGAGGCTTGTTTCTTGTGGATTCGCTCCGCTTAATCCACGCTACCCATCGATTGTTCTCTGAAATCAATTTAAACTTACGCAACGAGAAAGCTTGATCAACTTGATTCTATGCTAAATTTAGACGAACTTAAAGTGCCACCGGGGAATCGCTTTGAGAGCTTATCTGGTGATAGAAAAGATGAATTTAATATAAGAATTAATGTTCAATATCGGGTTTACTTTAAGTGGAGTGAATCCGGCCCATTTGATGTAGAAATTACTGATTATCACTAAAGAGTTTCTTCTTCCATTGGAAATTAGCCAACGAGATTTGGCGAATGCTATCGAGGTTAATTTTGTGATTGTTAAAGAAGGCGTAATTGAAGAGCTAATCGAAGTTAAGTATGGTGATGATACACTTTCAAAATCACTTCAATATTATGCCCAACGCCTTAAACCTAAACGCGCCACCCAAATTGTTGCCAATCTAAAACATTCTTACGATAAAAATGGCATCAATGTGATTGATCCACTGACTTATTTTTCGAGAGAATACACATGAAAAATGCATAAAATAACTTTCGGTTAACGGGCGGGAGACCCCCCTGTGTCAGGATAGATGTCCGGTGAATTGAATGAGAAAAATAACCCGACAGAAGGTGGAAAGTTAACTTGGGACTAGGGGGGGAATCTTTACTTATACGATAATAGTAAGTTTAAACTGCTTTCAGAGGGAAAGTTATTTTATGCCGTTTTTTTACAAAAAAATCATTAAAAAATATCGCTTCCTCTTTTTTTATCCATGTCGTGTGGATTAAGCGTAGCGAATCCACTCCACCATGAGCGACGTCATCATGCTCAAATCGGCCATTGAAATGAGAATAATGCCAGGGGGAATTGATTTGTTTTCGAGGCGGGTTTAGGGTGGATTCGCTGCGCTTAATCCACCCTACGAGTTTATTTTTCCTGAAATCAGTTTAAACTTACCTATAATAAATACGTAACAATATCTCTATCAAGCAATCATGGGTGATAAAATAGTAAAAGTAAAGATTTGACCTCAATATTGTTAGATAGCAAGACGTGGTTTGTCGAGTCGAGTAAGAATGTCACGCTCTGTCACTGGGTATTCATCAAGCAATTTGGATAAACTGATTAAATCGATCAATGTTATTTCGTGCTGATTGGCTGCACTTTTTACCTTGGTTGAAAAATTCTTGGCATTAGTGACGAATACTAAAGTATCAAATTCTTGATTAAACGCTTTATTATAATGAGTTCGTGCATAAACCAGTTCTTTGAGAGCCTCTTGCGAACGCATTTTTTTGTTGCGTGAAGTGTGTTTACATTGAACCAATAGATTTTTGGTTTTGCTACGTATAACCACATCAATTCCGCCGTCGGCACCTTGTTGCGTCAGTTGAGCTTCTCCAGTATAAGACTTGGCTAATAGTTCAGCGGTCAGTGCTTCAAATTGTTGCCAAGTCAGTTGCGTGAGATTTTCTCTGTTAAACTTTGTTGTTATCGCTTGCTTGACGCCGTGACCAAACGTTACCGACATCTCTGATCCGGTGGCAGTTTCGGGTGTAATGATGGCATCTTTTAGCGCACATTTTTGGTTTAACAGACGATTCAAGTTGACATCAAAGGAGTTAATGTTTAGATCAGGATGTTGAAGAATGGGTAGGTAAACGTTAACCGCACGTGTTTGACCGATGCGATATACTCTGTCGGTGGCTTGAGCCTCTTTGGCAGGATTCCAATGTCTTTCCAAATGAATCACATTATTAGCGGCGACCACAGTTAAACCCATTCCTGCGGCTACGGGTGACATAATAATGATACCAAATCCAGTTTTTTTCTCGAACGCTTGAATCATGGATTGACGGGTTTCAGTAGACGATTTTTTAGCGATGGCTTGAGTGTCACCATTAATGATTGCCACAGTAATATCAAAGATACGCTCACAAGCCACTTTCAAAAAAGCCTGTAATCGCTTGTTAATGAGAAATATAATCACTTTCTCATCTCTTTCTTTAACTTGTTCTAAAAGTTTAAATACATGTTTTAATTTAGCTGATTGTTCAATTGATTGCTTTGCTTCCTTGCGATTTGTCGGTGGAAGCAACTTACCTTGATCCATTAATTTGGGGTGTAACGAAAGATCCCGTAAACGATGTAATCCTTGTAAAACAACATTTCCACTGGTTTCCATTTGTTGCTCATTCACATAAGAAACTACGGTATCATAACGCTGATGTTGTTCTGACTGCATTGTACAATAAATCTCAGGCATATATTTTTCCGTACCCATCGCTTCGCGATCACCGACATAGATTGTTTTGGTGGGTAAACCTTCGAGTTGATCTTCTTTAATTCGACGTAACATAAATGCACCCACATGTTGGCGTAATTGTTTACCAATTTGTTCTTTGCGTTGCCGTTGATCATCTTTAGCCGATAATATGGGTTGCACATAAGTCTTGCGAAAATCTTGGTAAGAACCAAGCAAGCCGGGTATTGCGGTATCCATTAAACACCAAAAATCACAGAGACTGTTTTCTACGGGCGTGCCAGTGGCCACGAGTTTGAATTTTGCTTTTAACGCTTTCGCTGCTCGCGAAGCTAATGTATTTGGGTTTTTAATCAATTGTGCTTCATCAAATATGACCATCGACCAGTCAATTCGACAAAGCGAAAACTGGTAATCTCTCATGGCTTGGTAAGTGGTTAATATTAATCGTCTAGGTTGGTCAAGCCGATTGTTTCCATAGTGGCTACCTACTTTTAGCGCATATCGAATGTTGTCTAAATCAGTCTCTTTCGCTTGATGCGTTTCAATGCTAGCACCCGTCACTTTGAATTGATTTAAGTCAGCGTTGGATTGTAGTACCACGATGTCATCAAAGGGACTGTCATGATAGGTTAATTCGGCCTCTTTTTGCCAAGTCGCTAATAAAGATAAAGGCGCAACAACAAGCACTGGACATTCAGTCATGGCTTTCTTTTTTAATAAAGATTGATATTCACTAATCGCGACTAATGACATAAATGTTTTGCCAAGACCCATGTCATCGGCGAGTAGTCCACCGTATTGATTAGTCACTTCATTCAATGATGGCTCGGCCAACCCCAAGATCCAACGAATTCCCGTTTCCTGATAATGGAAAGGCGTGCGCTTATAACGTTTCCAGTCAATATCATCCTCATAAGATGCTTGTATCGAGTTATTGTTTTTTCCAAAATTAACTTCTAAATCATTATCTTTGATATCAACCACGGTGGTAACAAATTCACTTGCTGTCTCTTCTACCTCATCTGCCTCATGTTTTTCATCCTGCCGGGCATTTAATTGTTCGGAAATATCAATGATGGCCTGTTGGATTGCCTGGGTGTCACTCACATCGACGGTATGTTTTTTAAAAACGATTTGTTCTGCACCACTTTGTTGTGCATCGACTAAAAGTTGATTAAACTGGGTTAACTCATCTTCTGATTTGATGATACTCTCAAGTTTATTCGGCATGATGATCGAGGTATTTTCATATTTGCTGGAAAACCAGTCAATATTTGCCTCATCGGTATCCCCAAAATAAGCATGTTTAAATTTCGTGGCACCTAACACACGCAATGAAAAACCTGAGTCGAGATCAACCAGTGCGGCATTTAAAAAGGCAGAAGGTGTTTTGAGAAAAGTTGCTATTTGTTCCTTGGGGATAATGTTGTGATTGATTATTTCTTGAGTCGCTTTCAGTTTTTTTTCATTAAGCAAGACAATTTTGTTTTTAACACGAATACTGGTGGCTTGATGACCGTCCGTCACTTGCCACAATCGAGTTCGAATGGCATCAATATCCGTTAGTCCGTCAAATGTAGGCACCAGTTCAAGATCACCATTATCACGAGTCAATCCAGATACGGTGATCTGCTTAGGGTTTAGCGTATCAATATCGTTAAAATGCCTGAGATTTATTGTCGCACCGGCTTGTTTAGCTTGCTGCAATTGGTCGATGGCGAGTAGATTAGCATACTCGCTGCGCTCATTTGTCGATAGCATTTTGTGCTTTTCTATTGCCTCAATCGCTATCCATTGCTCGATGCTTGGTAAGTAGATTTCGGTCTCAGCGAGGATAATCAGAGGACCTTTTACCTGATAGCATTCCGTTTTTTCACCATCGGTATCAATGAGCTGTAATGCGATATCAAAGCCATTGGAGGTGGTGTGATTTTTATAGCTGACATTAAATTGTCCCGGCCACGGTGGTGGGAATTGCAATAGATATTTAAGATCATTCTCTAGTCTGACAGCTTCTTCGGTGAAAATAAAAAATCCACTCTCACGCGGCTCAGCAATGCCTTCTTCTGTCAGCATTTGTAAATGAATAAACTGATTTAGTAACCAAGGACTTGCCGAGCCCAATTGACAATGATCCATCAAGTCAGTTGGCAATACTAAAGATAGGCCGTGAGTATCAGGTTCAATAGAAAATAAGGTTTCCTGAGAATTATTACCAACGATTGATTTTATAATATCCCAAATAGCCATTGTCAATATCGTCCATAGCAACGTTGGTAATCACGGTAATCAGTACTGGAAAACATCTCTTCGACTTTAATAGGTATGTCTAAACCTTGCAATCCTTGAATCACTTTATGTTGCCAAGTTAGATGTGGCTGATGCCTTATCTGTAAAGGAAACGGATTGTTGACATAACTGCTATTATAATGCAACATCATCTTATAGCGTTTTTTTAAATTTCCGCTCAGATCAATGGGTGCTATATTTTCAGAAAAATCATTATCAATGGGGTTATCATCAGGTAATTTATCATAGATCCAGAAACAAAAATTATGTGATCCCTCGACAATATGTATTCCATTGATGTTAAGATAAATAATGGATTTGTCACGATCTTTTAGCGTGTAATATACGGGTAATTGTTCTTGATTGTAGTTTTCCTTTAAAAATTTAACGGCGCTATTACCAATGAAAAGCTTTGAATAACTGATTAAATTTTGTTTATAAAGCCCTTCTAAAAAAATCTTTCGCGCAGGATACATTCGTTGCAATTCCATATTGCTGCTGCGATTTGCATGTTCTTCGAGTACCTCAAAAAACAAGGCTAAGTCAACACGGCTTAACCATTGACGAATCATTCGATCACAATACTTGGGAAGAATCATCCACCATGTTTGATAGGATTTTGATGAGATAGGTACTCTTGGATCACCAGCAATGGTTATAATGGCTTGTAGCCATATCTCAGGAATCTCAAAACCGTTATCTTTAACGTTGTCGATAATCGCTTGGATTATTTTATGTCCCAAGCGTGTTCCTTCACCATAGGGACTATTATAAATTCGTGGCTGAGTTATTTCTTGGAATAGCTGGGTGTCCTCATGTGGGTGTAATTTTTTTAAGGTATCAATATAGTATTGAGCCATACATTGCTGTGAAAAACGACTTTCCCTTGAAATGTTAACACCAATCGATTGTAATGCATCATCTAGACTTTGTTGTCGTTGATTAGCTAATGCAACAACGGCTTCATGACTATTATTGCAAAATATAAAATCTTTATGCTCCGCAATTTTTTCCATCTCTGTTGATAGCGATCGACCCTCTTGTCGTGTAAACTCTTCGTGTAAAAAATTTGATAAACGATTGATATCACCACATTCATCATATTTTTCAAAATACAATTGCACCAGTGCATAAAAAGCAATGATACTTTGTTTTTTTCTAATCGTACGAAAATGACTGAGAATGGATGAACTTACTTTTTTCTTTTCTAAAAAATCGTCATCGGTACGCCAAAGTTGAATAATAGCGCGTATGTCTCGCGGGATATGCAGCGCGTCAATAATATTTGTGTCTTCAGCAAACGCGATGGAACGAATTTTTTCACAGCTTTGGGAAAATATGTCAGAAGTACTGCCAGACAAACCTGCAATGGTATTTAAATGGCTGGTCATTGACTGGTAAAGTAGCTGGCTATTATCGGTTACGATATTCGTAAAATTGATATTGATGGTAGGAATTTTTATCATGGATTATTTTAATATTTGATTGATATTTTCAAAGTCAATTAATTTTGGCTGTTTCATTGTAAAGCGAATATCAATGCGTCGATTTTTTTCATGTTGCTCTTCAGTCTCATTATGGTGACTCAAGAGTCGGGTTGCGGCATAGCCACTGACGGAAAACATTTTTTCTCCACGAAAATTATTTAACATCCACAATGATTGTGTGCTCTGCTCGCTTTCCCAGAATCGCCATATTGATATGGCTCGATCTGCTGATAATCCCCAATTTCCAGTGCCTTTATAATGAGATCTGCGGCTATCGGTATGACCTTCAATAAAAATTGTGTCAATATACTGATCACGATTGTTTTGTACTATCGATGTATATAATATCTCACCAATAATTTTTATATCGTTCTTTTGTTCTGTGGGGATACGTGCGCTGTTATTAGGAAATGTCAAGGTATTTCTCGGAATATGGATAATGGCTGTATTATCACTAATTTCAACCGTTATCCCAGCTTTATCCAGCGCTAACTTCACTTCATGTAAAATTTCACTTTTCACTTGATTAGCACGTTTCACTTCATTAATGGCTGTTTCCACTTTATCTTGTTGTTCTGATAATTCTATAATCAATTGCAGCGTAGCTAAAATAAAGATAACCAATAGACCGGCCATGATATCGGAGAATGATATCCAATACGGGTTTTCTTCATCAACTTTTGATGGTACATTTTGATTAAATGATGCCATAATTTAGGCCACCGCTTTCGTTTTAGATTCAACTTCATCAATGAGACACTGCATTGCATTGACAACATTAATCATGGATTTGCTGTAATCTTCCGTTTGTTTATTCCAGGTACCCAATCGGCTTGATGTCTGTGATTCAACCTCTTGAGTATATTGATGTAAAAACCCAGAGACCTTCTTGCTAAATTCTTCAATTTGCTGATGGATAGACGTTCTATAGTTTGTGACATTTTGTTCCATACTTTGCTGGAAAGATACTTGAGAGTCTTGCATTTTTTCAAATATTGTGCCAGAAAGATTCATGAATTTAGAAACATTGTCTGAGGTGGATGAAAGTTGGGTATTTAGTTCATTAATCACTTCGAGTAGCGCGACTTCTTGTTGAGCCACTTTAGTATTTTCTTCAGCCAGGTGCGTAGTAGTTTGCACGGCCACACGTATTTCATTATTCATGGCTTTAGCGGCTTGTTCAACACTCATGCCTGCCTGTCCCATATGGCTGGTTGCTGTCACAACTTGTTTAGAAAAATCATTCAATATACTCGAAGCATTAGATAACTTGTCGGCTATGTTTTCAAAGGACTCATATAAGCGGCTATTCTGATTGAGCATCGTTTGCATGGATTCAATACGTGACTGTTCTTGTTGAGCTGATGATGATTGTTGGCTTTCCATATGATCTGCTAATGTTTGCATGTTACCTTGCCAACCTTTAATTGTTGCTTTAAAATCAGAAGTTGCACTGTTCATTATGTCACGTTGGGATTTACCAGCTTCACTAACATGGGTGATAAATTTAGCGACCAATTCTTCTAATGCGTGTTGTGTTCCACCCGCTTGTTTGTCTGATAACTGATCAGCCGCGACGACTAACTTGTCTACGGCAGAGCCCATGCTCTGTTCAATACCATACTGAATACCTGAGCTAATACCCGAAACAGCTTCTTGCATTTTGTCACCGATTTTTTCCGCTAAACCATTTAAAGTATCCTGTGAAGCTTCGGCTGAATTAGCGATAGCTATCAGTGATTGCTCGGCATTGATTCGAGGAAAGAGAAAATCGATTTTATTTTGCAGTTGACGAATTTTATCTTTAATCCTTCGTTCGAGTATTTTTTCATAAAGGTTGAATACAACGCTCGTTAAGATGCCCCATACCGAAGTTAAAAAGGCTATTGATGCGCTATCAATAACGGTCGTGATACCCGTTCTCATATCGTTAACACTACCGCTAAGATTGATTCCCGTTAGTCCCATTTGTAAACCAGCAAAGGTGCCGATGACGCCTAATGCTGTTAGGAAACCAGGAACGGCGGCTAACAAACGATTCTCGGTGATGCCAGGTGCGAGTGAATGCGCATTAAAAAAATGAGAGGCATTTAAAGTATTGCAAGGTTTTTTGTCAATAGGGTGCTCAACTAACGTGCCATCAAATTCCAGCCAGAGTTTGCCCATGTTGCCTTTTTTTATCGCTTGTTTTTTTAAGAGCCGTCTTTGGTGATGTATCTCTCCTGATGGATTATCAATAAGTTTTGAGAGTAATTTTATGTGTTTATTTGCTCTAAAATATTGCACAAGACTGTATGTTGAAAATATAATGAAAATCGCAAACAGTATAGCGACAATCAACGCACTAAAGGCTTCTGTTCCAAAAGCTTGTGAATCGAATAGGCTACTAAAATTTGGCCATAGTCTAAAAATATCGAAACTATCTGATGACATTTAGTCAAACTCCCGCAGATCATAAAATTTAATAGCTAATTAAAATCCTTTAACTAAAGATGTATCGTTTTAATTTTTGAATTCTTTGGAGTGTAGGTGTAATTTGAGATCCAGTCGTCAAACTTATAAATTAAAGCCATGAACTTCTGTTGTCGATATATCGATAAATATGACGAGGATAGATGCTTTCTAAATAAGGTATGACCTTGATTCTATGTTAAGTTAAAGCAATTACAGGCACTCTATATTGATTGTTTTTTTGTCAAAATTGTTGCCATTTTCTTTTGCTATAATTAACAGATTAATGCACCTTGGAATTATCATTATTTCAAGGCGATATTGAAATCTTATGACGTCGCTCATGGCTGTGGATTTTCTGCGCTTAATCCACACGACCTGGATAAAAGAAGATAAAGAGATATATTTAATGATTTTTCTTACATACCTATGGCTAAATCCAGGCCGCGATGGGTACGTAATATATATTATCTTTGCCGACAACATTTATCAGGCCGCTGTTTAAAAGCACTTGATCCAGGCTGTGGTTGCGTAACCAAATTGAAACTTGAGCACCATTGATTTTACGTTTTTCAGCTTCTCTTTTTAGTGTTTCTGCGCCGCTGATGTCCAGGTATTGGATATTTTCGGCTGAAATAATGAGATCTTTTTTTCTTGAGTCCTGTGTATTTAAATGGGTGAAAGCTTGTTCGATTTGGTGTGTGGACCCAAAAAAAATACTGCCTGAAATTTGTAAAACTGTCACACACTCAAATGGATTTTGTATCTCAATATTTATTTCTGAGTCATTGAATAAATCGTTATTTTTCTCTATGGGTAACACTAAATTTTTGACCAGATAAGGCATTTTTGTTTGAGGCTTCTGTTTTTTCGCATTCTTGATTGGCACAGAGCGAGCTGTTGGCTGAAAGTTTGACGGGGGCACATAGGGTTTGGCCGCCTTGCCTTTTAGTAATTCAATTTTAGGTTTGGATGCAATTTTCAAATAAGAAATGATCGATAAGGCGATACCTAGGAATACGGCATGATCGAGTCCACCGTAAACCGTTGTCACGAGTGTCAGTAGAAAGATAAAACGGGTTTCTTTGTTATCTTTGAATACTTTAATAATATCATTTTTTTTAATTAGTCCGGCACCGACCAGCAACAATACTCCAGACATTACGGCGATTGGCATGTGAGCAATGACAGGGGTTGCAAAAATAATGATAACGACCAAGGTCAGCACCGATATCAAAGCAGAAAGCGGAGTACGTGCGCCGGCTTCATAATTTGAGGCACTTCGATTAAATGAGCTGCAACTTGGGAAGCAAGATAAGAAGCTGCCTGCTAGGTTGGCGATACCTTGTCCTAGTGCCTCTTGATTAACATCAATATGTTGACCGGATTTTTCAGCCATGGCTCGGGCAATGATCGAGGCTTGTATGAGTCCAAGAAACGCGATAGAAAAAGCCGCCGGTAAAAGCCCTTGTGCAGCTTCTGCATAGTTTTCTGGGCTGAAGTCAGGTGCCGAAAGTGGTAAGCCAGACAATGACATCATGCCAAGCTTATCAAATTGCACAGCAGCGGGACTAAAAATAAGCTCAAGACACTTCGCAAACAGCATGCCCGATACGACCGCAATAATAAGAAAAGGCCATTGGGGGCGATAACGCTTAATCAAAAAACCGGCTAACACGGTTATTGTTCCTGCGGCCACCGCAAACCAGTTGGCGCGTGTCAATGCATAAATAATCTGTGGCAATGCATTTTCTATGGGCTCTGCCGTGTTCATTAGCACGCCCATAAAATTGCCTAACTGAGAAATGATGATAATGATGCCTACGCCGGTAATTAATGCGACCATGACCGTTTGAGAAAAATAATTAAAGACGATACCAAATCGTAGTAGTGAAAAAGAAATTTGTATAATGGCTGCCATAAACGCCAGAGTGATGGCATACTGGATCCACTCGGGCGAGGCCACACTGGCGTACGGTGCAATTGAATAGGCGATGAGTATACAGATTGCCGTATTGGGTCCTGACATGGCGTGCCAGGAAGAGCCGAATAGGGCGGCAAAAATAACCGGGAACATTGAAGTATATAATCCATATTCAGGTGGCATCCCTGCCAGCGAAGCTAATGAAATACTTTGGGGTAGAATCAATACGCCCGCTGTCATGCCGGCTATCAGGTCACTCTTGACCGCTTGCCGATTTAACATTGGCAACCAATGTAAGAATGGAAAAAGATAGAAATACCAGGCTTGTTTGCGATTGATCATAAGTGACTAATGTGACATATTTGGATAAAAGAAATCCATAATAAAACTCTTTTTTGGATTTTTTGGGCGATCTTGCAACCAGATATACATTGCTACATCCAGGGCCGCCTGGTCTGATAAAGTAAATCCAGCACCCAATGGCATGTTACCCTTAATGAATTCTGCCAGGGTCTTGATGCGTTGCATGCTTGCCCCTTTATTGTAAGAGTCACTGCCCCATACCGGAGGAAACATATAACCTTCACCATTTTTATTTTTTTGACCCTGGCCATTTTTTCTGTGACACATCATGCATCGTGTTTCATAGATAATTTTTCCACGTTTGGGGTCCAGGTCCTGTGAGCGTTGTACATGAGGAAAACCACGACCAGGAAATTCAACATTAATCGGCACTCCTCTTGATAGCCATTTTGAATAACTGACCAGGGCTTTCATTTCAGGGGTATCGAGCGTTGGCGCGATACCGTCTAGGCTATAGATGAAACAGTCCTGTATTTGCTCTTGATATGTTACCACCGAACGTTTTTTTTGACGGTACATTGGATACATTCCATAGGCTGCCCAGATCGGGGCCGCGTAGGGTTTTCGCCCTTCCTGTAAATGACAACTTGTGCAATTGAGTCCATTACCTACATAACGCTTAGCATACTTTTGGGTATTCACAAAAATGTGACGGCCCAATCTCACCATGTCACCAAATTTATCATTCGGGATATTTGCAACCAAAGGAGGGATAAAATATTTACCAGGATTAGTGATCTGAGTCTGAACAAAAGTTGTTGGTAAACTTAGCGCTGGAGTGACGAGTGAAGCTCTGATTTTCTGGGGATTTAGGTTTTGCCCCATGGTGGCGGCCTGCCCTTGACTGGTGATTAAAGGGATTGATAGTATGAGCAAAATCGATAGTTTGATGACGCGCATGGTTTAATCTGCATTAACTGAATAGGATTGATGGCTATAATAGGCGGCGATATGCTGCTTATCGTCATCGGTTAATTGATTAGCTATATTGCGCATTAAAGCCTGATTGTCATTATCTCTTTTGCCGATTTGCCAGTGGGTAATTTGTTTTTTGATATAGCTGGCGGGTTGGCCAGCCAGTGGGGGGAATAATGGTCCAAATCCTTCCCCGAGGGGGCCGTGGCAAGAGAGACAGGCCGGTACACCATCTTTAGGTTTGCCTCTTAGCGCCAGATCTTGGCCACGTTCTAGGGCTTTAAAATCATGTTCGATAGGTTGCGCTACAAATCTCAGTTGGCTGTAGTAAATAGCCAGGTTTTGGCGATCTTGCCTAGACAGTAATTTTGCCAGTTTATTCATCACCGTATTGATACGTATTCCGGGTGTAAAAACAGTGAGATTGCCATCGGTGCGAGGTGTTTTTGTATAATCCTTGGTTATCGGTTTAAGATAAGTCCGTGTCGGCAGCGGGTCTCTGGCAAAATCTTCTAATTGCTTTTCAATGTATTTTGCATCGAGACCGGCGAGACGAGGTAGACCATTTTTAAAGTCGCCTTCGCCATTCTGACCATGACAATTGTTGCATGTCGGAATTGAGCCGCGCCCATTTTTGGCAAGCAATCGACCTGGTTCAGTATCTGCGATATTGTTTGGTGGCATGAAAATACGATAAAGTAGAAAACTGACAACAATGCCAATGAGTATGATTCCGATGGCATCGACAATAACCTTGTTGGGCTGTAAAAAATACGCTTTCATTGAATATGTATTCCATGGTCATTGAGTCTAGGAGTAACCATTAGCCCATACAAAGCGTCGCTCGATGATTCAATTTTAAAATGTTGAAGGATAGGCTTAAGTCGTACAGTCAACTGTTTTAATGAGCAGTTATGAAAGTGCGATGTAGGATAAATCTATCAAATAGCCTGTTTTTTTTCGAATGGATAAAAATATCGCATTCGAACGGCAGTGTCAATCCGATGTCGAATTTTTTGGGTGACTTTTGGCGGATGAGCAGATGATTTATTTTTAACCGGAATAAGCATTTCAGCTTTTTTTAGATTTTGGTTGAGCAGGGAATGGGGTAGGAGGCAAGCGCCGGAGCCAACAAAGCCGACGCTGTAAAACAGAGCCGGAATCGCATTTCTACCAGTAAAGATAAAGCTCAATTTCATGTTGTTTGGAGTGCATAGAAAACTGCGGTTCATAACAGCCTACCGGTTTACCTTTCAGATTTAAGTTATCTTGGTTGAACTGATCGCAATATCCCTTAAAAGTACTAATTTGAAGCCCAAGCTGTTCAGGCATACCCCAAGCGGGGTTACCGTGGTAGCGTATCTGGAACATAATATCCGCCCCTTGGGGGTTCTCGAAGTAGTTTCCATCGGATGGTCCAAATAATAAGCGGCCGGGCAGATTTCCAATTTCGATGGTCTCAGCAAAATAAGCTCGGCCATCGGAACCCGCGATACCGCCCGTTACCCAGAATCCAGAAATTTGAGCCGCTTCAATTTGATCACGATTGAGTCGTCTGTCGGCTGTCAACATGTCCAGAAATATATCATCTTCTCCGCAATCGAGGTCGCTACATGCTTCTGGATTGTCAAAGGTCATCATCCACACAGTATAGGCTCCGGGAGGTAGCTCTCGAGTATTAATGCGAATATCGATACGATCTTCATATCGTTTAATCTTGGATTTTGCCCGGTTAATTCTTGTTTCTTCAAGAAGCTCAAGACGCTCATTTTTGAATTTTAGCATCGGGCGACTACTACTGTTGCTATCATAATTATAATTTTGCATTTCATAATTCGACGCGAAATTTGCATTACTGAAGGTCGCAAAGGCGAGACAAGTTACCAGTCCAAGTTTGGTGTTTAATTTCATATCTATACACTCCATTGAGTTGCGGTTTTTATTGCTAGCAATGATCAGTTAGAGCCTGTTTTTAATTATTTTGAAAACGATATTTTGTTCTTTCGTCTTGCGTTCAACCGGTTTGCTAGAATAAATGATTCGCTTGTCAGGCGGCTTTCATCAGCCTGACACATGGCTTGCATTGATGGTTTATTTTATATAGTTATGTTTATTAGTCAGATAGAGATCGATACGAAGTTGGGAGATTTATTTAGCGCACAATGCGGAAAGCTTGGAATCAATACTGCGGGATGGTTGCTTTGACTGTTACGTGTTTAAAAACGGATGAGCAGCCGTGCACAACGACACTGCTAAATTCAAAATACTGTGATTTAAAATCACTGGGCTATTTTACAGAATGACAACGCAGGCAATTCTTTGTCGGAGCGAAGGCGACTTTGCCATGGCATACCCCGCAATATTTACCTTTTAAGATATCATCCATTTTAATGGTATTTGCGCCTTTTTTCTGTTTAAAAATACCTGGATGACAATTTTTGCAAGTAAGCCATTCTGTATGGGCTTTGTGTGGAAAGCGGACCTTGGGCATGGAAGCTGTATTGGTAAAAATAATATCCAGATCCAATGGTTTTAAATCTTTGCTGGTACCGTATAAATCGGAGCGAGGGGCGATATGCCCCTTGCTTAAGGCTTGCACCCAATCAATTAAGCCGGCATCGTCACGTGGAAAATTTTTCATGGCATCGACCGGTGGTTGTAATCCATACATTGCGGTAATATTGCTTGGGTCATGGATGCCATCTTCTGCAATGAGAATGGTTTCGCCTGTCAGTTGAAAATGTTTGCCTGAGCTCCAAAATTCACTCACTAACTTTTTTTGCTCTGTCGCAAATGATAAAGATGTCAACGGTAACCAAAATAAAATAACAAAAATAAAGCGGATTCGCATGACTTGAATAATTCCTAGGCTAATATTGTAGACCAAGATAATGAACCATATTAATCGGCGGGCTTGGTTGGCTATTCATCGCTAAGTGATAGAGTCAATAGATCTATTTGTTTTGTATGAATAACGATCAAAACCATTTGGTCAAAATTAAGCACATTATACATCAAATAAACGCCAGAGAGGTTTTAATTTATATGTCAAAAAACAGGGGTGAGGCGATTAAAATTTAATGGCTAGACGCCCTATTTATGGCTGTGCTGAGTATGCGTATTGCCTATTTCTAATGGACAGATTGTGGCTGGTGGCACACGAGGTTAAGGGTAGGAAGTTGATGTGTCAGCAAAGAGCCGTTTGTTGTGGGTAAAAGCGTTTTTTGATGTGGAAAAAAATAGTAGCAAATAGAGCCCCGCAGCAATAAAACTCGGCTGCAGGACATTTATCTCTGCGTTATGCTTCGACTTCAGCCTCTGTCTCTACGGCCTCTGGCGCTTCACTTTTCATTTGTGAAATAGCTTCATCTCTCATGGCTGGTGTCGCAAATAAGGTACTCGTCGCTACGATTTGGCCATTTGATGCTTTGATGTTAAAGAAAAATTTTCCATTTTTCGATTCTTTCAATTCATATCGATGGTCATCAATACAATTTTTTTTAACCGACGCAATTCCATTGACGGCACTCTTTTTAGCGGCATAATTTTCACTTCTTACTAAGGTGGCGCCGTCATTGTTTACAAAACTAAAAGTATATGGTTCCCGTGCATCACTTTTTTTAAGAATAACCTTCACAACATTGACTCCTCATACATGTATCTATACTAAAGCGTATTACGAAATTTATCTGAAGTGAGAAAAAGAAATCTCGCCTTTTGATCGTCCGCTATCAAAATATCTAGAACAACTTTCGAGACCAGGTTCATGATGTCAATACTCTCATCATTGGCTGATAATAGTCCAGTCACCGCAGAAACAATATTGTCTATATTTCTTTCACCGTCAGTTTTTTGTAAAATAGAGTTGGCTCAATATGGATTTTGAGATCTTATTTGGCGACTTGAGCCAACGAGCCTAAGGGGTTTCCTGCCATTTTTATCCTATTCATTAAAACATTCAATAATAGTATACCGTACTAACCATCGTGAATACGAGATAAAATTTATTCAATCGTGGCTAAAAACGGAATCAAACGGTAACAAATGAAATGCGTATACTTAGGTAAGGAATGCGCATGGAATAACTTCCCTGTTTTTCGCTTATCATTTAGGCATTGATTTCATTGGCTTCCGACGTGGAAGGGGAGGGGTGTTTTTTTTGGTCTGTTTGGGGCTAGCAGGAGGGGCTGTTTTAGGTTTTTTTATCCGTGATTTGGTTTTTTTTTCGGTCAGCCGCGTTTCTGGTAGATCATGATCGGGTTCAAATCCATTAATTATCTTTCGGGGTAATAATTTACCAATCAAGTTTTCTATGTCAGATAGGGCGTCGACTTCATCCGCGCAGACCAAAGAGATCGCTTCTCCACTGGCCCCGGCGCGACCCGTTCGGCCAATGCGATGCACATAGTTTTCCGCCGTATCCGGCAGGTCAAAATTTATCACATGGGGTAACTCTGAAATATCAATGCCTCTGGCGGCGATATCGGTGGCGACCAGAACTTTTACTTTGCCTTGTTTAAAGTTTGCCAAGGCCCGTGTTCGTGCGCTCTGACTCTTGTCGCCATGAATCGCTTGTGCATGAATTTTGTTTTTTTCCAGTTGTAAAGCGAGCCGGTTTGCTCCGCGTTTGGTCCGGGCGAAAACCAAGATTTGATCCCAGTCATTTTTCCGAATTAAATGGGTTAGTAATCTGGATTTCGTTTTTTTATCGACTGGGTGGACCATTTGTTTCACCAACACCGCGGTTGTGCTGAGCGGGCTCACGTCGATTTGTACCGGATTGTTTAGCAGTCCCTTAGTTAATTTACTAATGTCGCTTGAGAAGGTGGCAGAAAACATCAGATTTTGACGTTGTTTCGGCAACAGGGAAAGTATTTTGCGAATGTCATTGATAAAGCCCATATCAAGCATTCGGTCTGCCTCATCAAGAACCAGGATTTCAAGCTGATTAAATTTGATGGCATTCTGGTGGTATAAATCCATTAAACGGCCGGGGGTGGCGACTAATACATCAACACCTTGGCGTAATTTCATCATCTGTGGGTTGATTTTGACGCCGCCAAACACCACGGCAGATCGCAAAGACAGGTGTTTGCTGTACTGTGAGACATTTTCATTGACTTGTGCTGCAAGCTCGCGGGTTGGTGTGAGTACCAGTGCGCGCACTGAGTTTGGCTTTGCTCGATGCCCTTCAGCAAGTCGGTGCAAAAGCGGGAGAGTGAACCCTGCCGTTTTACCGGTGCCGGTTTGCGCTGCCGCCATAACGTCCCGTCCGGCGATGATTGGCGGTATGGCTTGGGCTTGGATGGGGGTTGGGTCTTTATAGCCTTTGTCGCTGAGTGCGCGCAAAATAGGATCCGATAAACCAAGAGTAGAAAATGACATGAAAATATAATTTTTGAGTGTTTTACAAAGAGATCTAGCTGGTTTTTTGAGCCGTTATCATATAAAAACCCCGCCAGCTTGGTGGGGTTTTTGTGATGCTAGTGTTATGAATTGGGCGTTAGGCCGCGCTTACATCGGCAGCGGAAGGGCCTTTCGGGCCGTCTTGTACGGAGTATTGGACGCGTTGCCCTTCATCCAAACTTTTGTAGCCTGAGCCCGTTATCGCGCTGTGATGCACAAAAATATCCTTGCTGCCGTCTTCCGGTGTAATAAAACCAAAGCCTTTGGCGGCGTCAAACCATTTTACAGTACCAATATTCACTGGCAATATTCCTTAAAATTCAACGTTATATATAATGTAATCGTCATGCAGGAAGGAGAGGAGAAAGATACTTCAGAAGTCATTATCGAGCTTGTCGCCCGTTAATCATCATACGTTCACCACTAATTTGTTCATTACCCATCAAAAGCCTACCCTACTTGAATCATACACGAACAAGCCATAAGCCTAGCAGTATATAGGTGGGTTCGCAACTTAAAATACCGTTTTTGCGTGCTCATTCCTCACTCTATGGCAGAGGAGTATCATCGGCAGTTTCTAACGTGCAAAACGTTTGACGATAGTTATCAATTCATCAATGGCGGCGTCGTCACCCTGGCGAATCGAATCCTTTACGCAACCTTTAGTGTGATCTTCGATGAGCTGGATTGCGACGGCATCAAGCGCTGAGCGAAGTGCCGTAATTTGCGTGAGTATGTCGATGCAGTAACGATCGTCTTCGATCATTTTAGCGACCCCGCGTACTTGGCCTTCGGCCCGTTTTAAGCGGCTCAATAAAGCTTTTTTGCGCGGTTGAATGGTCGACTTATGGTGAGTTTCTTTAGCGGATGACATTGAAGCCCGCCGTTTGGATGGCTTGATGAAGGGCCTCACTATTCGTTTGCGTTGCATCGAATGTGAGGTTAGCGGCGCCGGGCTCAAGTGTGACTTGGACTTGGCTCACCCCAGGGATGGCTTGCAATACATTGGTTACGCTAGTGACGCAACCATGACAAGTCATGCCCGAAATTTTTAAGGTAATTTGTTTCATTGATTGCTCCTGATCATGGTGGTGAAACGTATCGTGATGTTATTTGGTTGCTTTCCAGCGTTTTAATAATAGCGAGTTAGTGACCACCGATACCGATGACATCGCCATGGCGGCGCCGGCGATGACTGGATTTAGCAGGCCAATGGCGGCGAGTGGGATGCCGATGATGTTATAAATAAAAGCAAAGAAAAGGTTCTGGCGTATTTTTTTTAAGGTCGCTCGGGATAAACTAATCGCATCGGCAACGCCGTTGAGGTCATTGCGCATTAAGGTGATATCTGCCGCTTCAATGGCAACATCCGAGCCGCCACCCACCGCGAAGCTGACATCGGCGGCGGCTAATGCCGGTGCATCGTTAATACCGTCTCCGACCATGCCGACATGAATTTTTTGATTGCGATAACGATTCACTGCATCGGCCTTATCTTGAGGGCGTAGGTTGGCGGCGAATTGCTTAATGCCGGCTTGTTGAGCAACGGCCTGTGCTGTTTTACTGTTATCGCCGGTCAGCATGACCAGCTCTATTCCCATTTGTTGCAAGCGCTGTACGGCGGTCAATGAGCTCTTTCTTAGTTGATCGGCGATGGCAATGTAGCCGAGGTTTTGCGTGCCTTTGGCTAAAATAATGACGGTTTTCGCTTGCTCTTGTAGGTGTTCGAGGGTGGTGAGATCGAGATAAATGCCGCGTTGTAGGGCAATATGTGGTGCACCTAACCAATAATCCTGAGCATCGATTTGTCCAGAAACGCCTTCGCCAACGTGACTATAAAAGTGATCAACTCGCTGTAGTGTGATTTTCTGTTGTTTGGCATCATCGAGAATGGCGCGAGCCAGAGGATGCTCTGAGCCTTGTTCTAACGTCGCTGCGATAGTGAGTATCTCAGGTATCGTGTGATCGTTAGTCGCTGGGCATATATCGGTGACTTTTGGCTTGCCTTCGGTCAGGGTGCCGGTTTTATCGATAATTAAGGTGCGGATATGCTCGGCGTGTTCCAGGGCGGTGGCATTTTTGACTAATAGGCCATTTTGGGCGCCGCGCCCGGTGCCTACCATGATGGCGGTGGGGGTGGCGAGTCCCAGTGCGCAAGGGCAGGCGATGACCAATACCGCGACGGCATTGATTAAGGCGTCGGTAAAACTGCCAAGTAGACCCCAGCCGGCCAGTAATGTGACGATACTGATGGCGATCACAATGGGGACGAATAGGCCGGCAATGCGATCAGCCAGTTGTTGGATCGGGGCTTTGGAGCCTTGTGCTTGCTCAACTAAACGAATGATGGCGGCTAATTGGGTTTGGCTGCCAACCCCGGTGGCGCGGCATTGCAACTGACCTTGTTGATTTAACGTGCCAGCATAGACGGAGGCGCCCATTTGCTTGGTGACCGGCATGCTTTCACCGGTTAATAACGATTCATCGAGATTGGATTGGCCGTCGATGACTTCGCCATCAACGGGAACATTTTCCCCGGCGCGTACCACGAAAATATCCGCTCGTTTTAACTCGGCCACATTGACTTCAATGAGTTCGCCATTTTTTAACAGTCGTGCTGTTTTAGGTTGCAGTTTGATGAGCGATTCAATGGCTTCTGAGGTTTTATGTTTAGCGTGGGATTCGAGTAGTTTGCCCATTAATACGAGCGTGATAATGGCGGCACTGGCTTCAAAGTAAACATGTTGTTGAAGATCGAAAATTGTCACAATGGCGCTGAAAAAATAGGCCATGGAGGTACCAAGGGCAACTAATACGTCCATATTAGCGCCACCACTGCGCAATGCGTTCCAGGCACCGATGTAAAAACGTTTGCCTATCCAAAACTGCAGCGGGGTGGCCAATATCCATTGTATCCAGCGAGGCAAAATTTCATCTCCAACGCCGAATAACATCGCGACCATTTGCACCATGAACGGGGTGGTTAATGCAACAGCGATGACAAAGATCAACAAATCATGCTTGATTGCCTGACCTTTGCGTTGTTGTTCGGCTAGGCGGGTATTGTCTTCGCGGATATGGGCTTGAAAACCGGCTTTTTGGATGGCCATAATCACATCACTGCTAGCCAGGGTGGCGGGATAATCGATTGTCGCTTGTTCGGTGGCGAAGTTAACTTGCGCTGTTACGCCATTGATTCGATTGAGCACCTTTTCCAAACGAATCGCGCAAGCGGCGCAGGTCATTCCTCCAATAACTAGTTGACTGTGTTGGTTAGGTACGTGAAAACCCGTTGATTTAACGTGATTGATAAATTGATCGCTAGGGGTGGCACTTGGGTCGTATTCAATATGGGCGGTTTCCGAAGCGAAGTTGACTGTCGCGTGGGTGCTGGGGAGTCGGTTCAGTACTTTTTCCAAGCGATTGGCGCAGGCGGCGCAGGTCATCCCTTCAATGGGTAAGGTGAGGTTTTGCAAGTATTGGCGAGTCGCACTATTCATGTGAATTAGTTTATACCCCTGAGGGGTATTTATCAATTAAAATTTTCTTGAGCTGTATATTTCTATCAATGCTGGGAAGTGAGGTATAAGGAATGGGCATGGAATCCGGAGAGGGGCTGCGTTTTCCCCGGATTACGTGGCACTGTCTTCAGGCGACGTTGGTGTTAAGACTGATTCAATAAAAAAGTCACCGGGCCATCGTTCGTCAGACTCACCTGCATATCTGCACCAAACTGTCCTTGAGCAATGTTGTGGTACATGGTTGAACTGACGGTGAGGATGTGATGGAATAAGCGGGCGGCGTCGTCGGGGGCGGCGGCACTGGAGAAGCTAGGCCGTAATCCTTTTTTGGTATCTGCCACCAGGGTAAATTGGGGAACCAGCAACAGTCCTCCGCTGATGTCGATCAGGCTGTTGTTCATGCGGCCATTGGCATCGGCGAATACGCGATACCGCAAGGTTTTCTCGATGAGCTTTTTACCCATTGCCAGGTTGTCATTTTTTTCTATGCCGAGTAGCACCAACAAGCCTTGTTCGATTTGTCCGATGATTTTTTCATCAACGGTGACGCTGGCGCGGCTAACGCGCTGCAGAAGTGCAATCATGCTGGCTGGTCCATCACGTCGCCCATTTCTTAATCGCGATCGTCGATGATGTTTTCTTGGAAACGAAGGGCGGCAGTAATACCAATGATCAGTAATCCAAGCAGTAATAGACTCGGACCGATACCGGTGCCGAGCACCGTTTCTGCCCAGGGCATAAAAAATACCCGGCCTAAATAGAGCATGCCTGAATGTAATAGGGTGCCCACAATAAAGATCCAGCTGATTAATTGTTTGATAAAGGGAGGGGCAATAATAAAACATAAGATGACACCGACAGCAATATTCAGCAGCGCTTCGAGATTGCCATGCGCATGCGCGCCCCCTTTGATAATGTCGATGGCGGCTTCGGCATTGATCAGTTGGTTGATCGATAAAATACCATCGGTATTGGCTTTGGCGATTTGTTCGGCGGATAAGGCTTCTAAGTCTTCTTCGAAGTCTTCACTTTTTAATTGTTGCAAACGGCCCACCGCTTGTTGTTTCAGTGAAACGGCTTCATTGTAGGCGCCGTATTTATCAACCATCACCAAACCGAGTGAGGCGGTGAAGACAAGATAAATAAAGCCAAACACGATATTTTTTTTACCGATCATAAATTTGCTCCCAAATATGGTTAATATATTAATGGTCCAGCAATAAATATCCAGCTATTTTTTTGTGTTTGGTCAATGCCTATAAAAATACTGTTGGCGTGCTTGGTAAACTCGATTATTCAGTGCTTCACAACTGTAGTATAATTGATCGCTTTGGTCATAGAGGTCTGTTGGATGATGGTTGGAGGGACGGTGAAATGAATAACAAAGTAGGTTTTGTGAGCTTAGGTTGTCCAAAAGCGCTGGTCGATTCAGAACAAATTATTACCCAACTGAGGGCAGAGGGGTATGAGATTAGCCCGAGTTATGATAAGGCTAATTTAGTTGTGGTTAATACTTGTGGTTTTATTGATGAGGCGGTGCAAGAATCTTTAGAGACCATTGGTGAAGCACTGGATGAAAATGGCAAGGTGATTGTCACTGGCTGTCTCGGGGCGAAAGGCGATATTGTTAAACAACAATTTCCACAAGTGTTGGCGGTGACCGGTCCGCACGCCTTGCAAGAGGTGATGGCGGCAGTACATCAGCACTTGCCTGCACCACACGATCCTTATACCAGCCTCATTCCGCCTCAGGGGGTAAAGTTAACTCCCGCACATTATGCCTATTTGAAAATATCCGAAGGCTGCAATCACCGCTGTAGCTTTTGTATTATTCCCAGCTTGCGCGGCGATTTAGTGAGCCGGCCCATTGGGGATGTGATGCAAGAGGCAGAGAATCTCGTTCATAGTGGGGTGAAAGAGCTCTTGGTGATTTCTCAGGATACCAGTGCGTATGGGGTTGATGCTAAATATCAAACCGGATTTTGGCAGGGGCGGCCCATAAAAACTCGCTTTGTTGAGCTGGCGCGTGCGCTGGGTGAATTGGACGTCTGGGTAAGATTGCATTATGTGTATCCTTATCCTCATGTGGCCGAGGTGATACCGTTAATGGCCGAGGGTAAGATATTACCTTATTTAGATGTACCTTTTCAGCATGCTAGCCCGGTGATATTGCAATCCATGAAGCGTCCTGCACGCAGCGATAATACTTTAAAGCAAATCCGCCAGTGGCGTGAGATTTGTCCTGAATTAGTGATACGAAGTACCTTTATTGTTGGTTTTCCTGGAGAAACGGAAGCAGACTTTCAGCAATTAATTGAGTTTTTGCATGAGGCACAGCTCGATCGAGTCGGATGTTTTAGCTATTCCAATGTCGATGGGGCGGCGGCGAAGGCCTTGCCTAACCAATTACCCGAAGCCGTCAAGCAAGCTCGCTTAGCACTTTTCATGGAGGCCCAAGCAGCGATTAGTACCCATAAACTTAAACAAAAAATAGGCAAGACCATGGACGTATTGGTGGATGACTTGACTGATTTTGGCTTTGTCGGACGAAGTGCAGCAGAGGCGCCAGATATTGATGGCGTAGTGGTGGTAGAAACTGACCAGCGAGTGCGAGTGGGAGAGTTTGTTGAGGTGGAAATTATCAACAGTGATGAGCATGATTTGTTCGCTTCACCGGTATCGAAGCTGGGCTGAAAAATCAATGGGAAAATGAGATGGTGGCTATGGGTGGACTTGAACCACCGACCCCAGCATTATGAATGCTGTGCTCTAACCAGCTGAGCTACATAGCCATTGGCAATGATTTTTAGAGCGCGAATTCTCGGGTTTTATGATGTGAATGTCAAGTTTTTATCTGAATGGTAAGGTGATTGCGGTGAAAGTGGGCGCTATTGTACCGTCATATTATGAAAACAATGGGTTATCATCTTTTGTTGATCGGATCGTTAAATAAGTTTCTGTCTTTGAGGAGAATATAAAGGGTTTGATTGCTGGTTTTTCATTCGCTCATGCCGGGTTTTTGCTGGCGAAGTGATCTTTTTTTAATCATTATCCCATAAGCCATCAGATTAATGGCAATCACAATTAGCGCTAAAATAAATTGAATCTGCGGCGTCAGTTGTGCAGGATAAATGATCGGTAATAGATATTGCTCGACAAAACTGGTGTCATAGGTTGGCTGCTGCGCTCGTTGCCGAAGTGCATTCTCCAGGTGGGTTAAAGGACAGATCCAAGCCATGACTTCAACCCATACCGCCCACATCACGCTGGGGATATGCAACCACATTAGCCATCGCCATCGGAGTGCCAAAAAACCACCGAGTAAAACGAACAAAATAAATCCTAAGTGAATAATGAGGACCAAGTCTGATAACAAATGATAAGGCGGCATAGGCAGATGATCGCGGTATACTTGATAACAATTTTATGAGTATACCCTATCAATAAGGAATGAGCCGATGGGAATAGCAACTATTTTGTGAGCGTTTTCATTACAACCTAACGGCGCTTATCGAGGAGGCTGTCCGAGAATGGAAGTCGGCGGGTTGATGGCGCCTGCCAAGCTCGGACTTCCACCCGCCATGGCCGTCGCTGCAAGGGAAATCCATTTGAATGCAAATTTTTCAATCGTTTGAGAGGGATCGTTGTTGCTATGGGTCAAAAATAACCAGGGTACAGGTGAAAAATGAGTTTTCCGTATGACTGCATATGCAGGAGGTGATCGCCCAACAGCAGGCGACTCAAAATTTAGGAGGTAGAATAACGCATGGAGCCGCTATCGAGACAAAGCCGAGATGCAAAACCGGGAAGTTATTGAGTCCCTCTTTGACTATCCCAGTTGAGCACGTAAGTATAAATTTATGTGGCACGAACATCTTTATGGCCTAGTGTTCTTGTACTGTGCATGTATCCATGCCGCGCTCTAGAAAGGTGAATGGCGCAAACTATGGCCACGAGCGATTTTTTGGATGCTCGCTATTCTGGTGGCAATTCTGACGGCATGCTGTAGCGAATAGCATCCTTAATTTGATTTAAAAAGGGAGAAGAATAGGATAAATGGTCATTATCCTGCCTTGCTTTTATTGGAATTCTGACAAAATAAACAGCAGCCTAGCCAGGATGTGTTTTTCAACCGTAATATTTCATCACTATGACATATTTTCACGCCAACTATTGTCTTGGATTACAACCAGTAAAAAAAGTAAGACAATCACATTTTATTTTATAATGTATTGATTTTTTATGGTATTTTATAGAGATGATGAGAGGGGCGATAAATAATGATGCACTTATTGGTCTTTCGCTGGATGCGTATTATGCGTCAAAGTGACGTAATATAATACGTCACTTTGACGTCTATACTATGTTAGTTGCAAAAAATAAAAACGGAGAACAAAATGAAGTTAACAATATTTACCTCAATTATCGCTTTATTAATCCTGATGTCAGGCTGTGCATCTACAAGTTATTCTGTTGGCAAGTCTTTCTCTAGTGAAAATGTAGCCCAAATAATAAAAGGCAAAACAACAAGCGCTCAGTTGGTTCAATTATTCGGTGAGCCATTCACAAAGTCTGTAATTTCATCTAATGAAGAAAAATGGATATACATGCACTCTAGCGGCACCAGCTCTGCGCAAAGCTACGTCTTTACAATGGACGTAAAAACAACAGGGACACAAAAAACATTAGACATACTACTCAAAGACGGGGTTGTTATTAATTACGCCTTTACAGAAGGCCCAACACCTACATACACCGTGCAATAATTCGGCAACTAACAAGTAGCTTAACCCGACCATTTATACGCCGTTCCGCTTCGCTACTCTCTGTATAAATAGCCGGTTATCGGCAACGTTGATATGACTTCCCGCTGTCAATAGGCAATACGAAACGCTACCAATTATTTTATTGGTTTTATTCTTCCATAAAGACAATCAGAAGTGAGCATGGCGTCAAATAAAACGACGGTTGTCATGCTGATATGCGCGGGTTGGTTACCGCATTACTTGTGTACGTCGCGAAGCTGCCTCTGTCTAGGTGCGAGAATCAAGTCGATGTTGATCGCTTGTCTCATAACGTCGTCGAGGATTCTTCTTTCCGTGACGGCATACTCACATCTCATTACCCTTAAGGGATTGATTTTTCTATTTCCTTTGTTTTTAATCTTTTAATCTTATTGTTTTATTGGTATGTTAATTTCTTGGGCGACAGCCCACATAA